>CAJPFO010000304.1 GCA_905339255.1 Myxococcaceae bacterium | reverse complement strand
GTTGCGGTCGCGGCGGGCGATCGCGGCGCTGTGCTTCGCTGCGGTCTTCGGCGCGCTCGTCGACCTCGAACGCGAGCACGGCTCGATCGTCCGCGGGGCGTTGCGCCGCGCTCTTGGACGGCGGGATCGGCCGCGCCCGCTGCGAGGGAGCTTCTCGACGAGCGAGGGGCTCGGCGGTCTCGTCACGCGGCTCGCAGCGAGGCTCGGCGAGCGCGTGGCGACCTCGACGCGAGCGGTCGCGCTCGGCCGCGATTCGCGAGGGTTCCGGGTCGAACTCGAAGCGGGCGAGCCGCTCCGCGCCGAGCGGGTGGTTCTCGCGCTCCCCGCGAGCGAATGCGCCGCGCTCGTCGCGTCGCTCGAACCCGAGGTGGCGGAGGCGCTCCGTTCGATCGTCTACGCGCCCGTCGCGAGCGTCTCGGTCGGCGTGCGGCGAGCGGATACGCGCGAGCCGATCGCGGGCTTCGGATTCCTGGTTCCGAAGCGAGGCGGCCTCGATCTCCTCGGTTGCCTGTTCATGAGCCAGCTCTACCCGGGCCGCGCGCCCGAGGCGCACGAATTGCTCACCGGGTTTCTCGGAGGCTCGCGCTCGCCCGGGAGCGTCGACGAAGCGGACGACGAGATCTTCGCGAGGATGGCTCGAGATCTCGAACGGACACACGGTCTGCGCGGCGAGCCGCAACGGCTCGGGCTCACGCGCTGGCCTCGCGCGATCGCACAGCCCGGGCCCTTGCACCGGGCCACGGTGGCGTTCGTCCGCGAGCGCATCGCGAGGCGCCGCGGTCTCGCGATCGCGGGTTCGTTTCTCGATGGCGTCGCTCTTGCGGACACCCTCGTCTGCGGCGCTGCCGCAGCGCGGAGCGTGCTCGAGGAGCCGGCGTCCGCTTCGTAGCCAGCGCTACGCGATGAGGCGCGGTCGGAGCATGGCCACGACGGCGTCGACCCAGCGCGGATGCGCGTTGAGCGAGGGTACGAGGCGCAGCGCCTCGCCTCCGGCCGCGCACCATTGATCGGCCGCGCGCAGGCCGATCTCCTCGATCGTCTCGAGGCAGTCGGCGACGAAGGACGGGCAGAGCACGGCGAGGCGTCGTACGCCTCGCGCCGCGAGCTCGTTCAGGAGCTCGTCGGTATACGGCCGGATCCAGGGAGTCCTCCCGAGCCGCGATTGGAACGCCACGCCGTAGCTTCCGGGCGCCAGACCGAGCGCAGCCGCGAGCGCACGCGAGGTGGCGAAGCACTGCGCGCGGTAGCAGCGTCGGTTCGCCGGGGCGGGAGCGTCGCAACAGTCGGGCGACGCGAGGCAATGGGTTCCGCTCGGATCGCTCTTGCGGACGTGCCGCTCCGGGAGGCCGTGGTAGCTCAGCAGCCAGTGATCGGCGTCGAAGCCATGGAGGGCCTCGCGCGCCACCTCCGCGAACGCCGCGATGAAGCCCGGATCCTCTGGAAACTCGCCGAGCACCTCGATCGGCGGGACGTTCCACAGACGCGCGGCCTCGCGCATCACCTGCGCAGCGGCCGATCCTCCGGAGGACGAGGCGTACTGCGGAAAGAGGGGGAGGGCGACGATCTTCGAGACGCCGGCTGCGACGAGCCGTCCGATCGCGCCGGAGATCGAGGGATTTCCGTAGCGCATCGCGAGTTCCACGGGATGGTTCGGACCGAGCGTCCTCGCGACCGCGTCGCGGAGCGAGCGACCATGGACGAGGAGCGGAGAGCCCTCGGGGCCCCAGACCTTCGCGTAGGCTTCGGCCGAGCGGCGCGGACGGAAGGGAAGGATCACCGCTTCGAGGAGTAGCCGGCGCGCCGCTGCGGGGATGTCGAGGACTCGCGGATCCGAGAGGAACTCCCGCAGGTAGCGCCTCACCTCGGCGGGCGTCGGCGCTTCGGGCGTGCCGAGGTTCACGAGCAGGACGCCGGGCTCGCCGATCGCGTCGGACATGGCGCCGAGCATGACACACGAGCCGGTGGCTGCCCGCACGCCGAACGTGCCGGATCCGTCGTCCGGGACCTAGAGCGGGACGCCCAGTCGGCCGAGGTCTTCGCGGACGCGGTCGACGTCGACGGAGCGGGCCCTTGCTCCCGCGCGGACGACCTGCTCCGCGGCGACGGCCACCGCCTGACCCGCGAGCATGCAGGGTCCGATCACGCGTGCCGAGGCGAAGCCTCCGCCGACCGCGGAGAGGCAGCGTCCCGCGACGAAGAGGTTGTCGACGCCCTTCGCGACGAGGGCACCGAGCGGAATCGTGTACCAGGTTTCGGGCTCGAGGAGCTTCCATTGCGTCTCGCCGCCCGCGATGTGCCGCTCCACCGGCCAGGCGCAGCGCCCGATCCCGTCCTCGAACTTCCGGAGACCGAGGACATCGTCCTCCGTGAGTGTCGTTTCCCCCTCGACGGTCCGTGTCTCGCGAACACCGAGACGCGGTGCGGTGTCGGCCAGATAGGCCTCGGCGAAGCCCGGCATCCTGCGCTTCAAGAAATCGGCGAGGCGCACCGCCTGGACGCGTCCCTCCATTTCTCCGTAGGTGAGCTCTTCGGGGTCGGCCCCATCGACGGGGCGCCCATCGAGCGAGATCCGCGAGAGCGCGACGAGCACCTCGCCCGGCCTTCCCGTCGGAATCAGGTTTCCTCCGCGCCGCGGCAGTCCTTCCTTTGCGAACCCCTCCTCGACGAGCGAGGCGAACGCCGCGAGCTTCGGCATCGCCTCGTCGAGGCGCACGTTCTGCATCGTGAACATCATCGACGGATACTGGATCTCGGCGCCCCGGCGGGTTCCGGCGCCGGCCTCGCGGGCGAGTGCGGCGTCTCCGGTCGCGTCGACGAACGCCGCCGCCCGCACCGCCCGACGGCCTGCGCGTGTCTCGATCACGACGCCCGCCAGGGTCGTTCCTTCGACGATCGCGCGGCTGGCCTTCGCGTGGAGCCACACCGTGAGACGGGGCTCGGCGCGCACCAGCTCCTCGAGCAGGAGTTTGGTCGCGAACGGCACGTAAGGGAGGACGGCGGTCGTCTTGAACGGGATCGGCCCGTAGGCAGAGCCGCGCGCGCGAAGCGTCTGCGCGATCTCGAGCGGCAGGCCACCGACGATCGGCTCGAGCTCTCCGTCGCGGCGGCGAAGGTAGAAGCCGCAGTAAGTGCCGACGGCGCCCCCCGTGCTCATTCCGCCGAGAAAGGGCATCTCCTCGACGAGGAGCGTCCGAAGTCCTCGCCGCGCGCCGGTGAGCGCGGCGGCGAAGCCCGCCGAGCCTCCTCCGGCGACGACGAGGTCGAGATCGAGGCTCGGCGTGATCTCCTCGGCGGGGACGTGGAGGGCGCGGCTCACGGGCGAGTCCGATGCAGCCCGCCGAGCCAGAACGAGAGTCCGAAGTAGAGCGCGGGGTAGAGGAGCGAGGCGCGGACGAGCCAACCGTCGGCCAGCCGCGGCGATGCGCAGCCGAGGACCATGATGGCGAGCCAGACGAGGCCGAGTACGACCATCTCGGTCCGGAAGCGGGGCATCTTGCTCGGGTAGAGATACTTGAGGGGCACGAACACGAGTACCGAGAAAAGCGAGACGATCCAGGTGCCGACGCCGGGCGACACCTCGAGCAGCCAGAGATAGAGCGCGACCACGTTCCAGTAGGACGGGAAGCCGAGGAAGAAGTCGTCGGGGGTCTTGGCGTGCTCGTGCGAGAAGCCGTAGGCGCTCGCGAGTACCGGAAGCGCCGCCCACGGCCAGCCGAGAAGACTCCCGGCCGCGAGCATGAACACGACCGGGACGATCACGTAGTTCAGATAGTCGACCATGTCGTCGAGTCGGCGGCCGTCGAACGAGGGAAGGACCTCGCGAACTCCGACCCGCCGCGCGAGGGTCCCGTCGACGGAATCGATCACCAGCGCCACGAGCATCAGCAGGCCGGCGCGCGAGAGGTTGCCCTGGAGAATGGCGAGGAGCGCGAGCATCGCCACGACGGCCCCGCTCGCAGTGAAGGCGTGGACCCCCCAGGCGAGCGTGGTCCGCCCCGGCCGACCGGCCCCGATCTCCCCGTCCATGCTCGGATCACTCATCGGATCGGACGCTCGCGGACAAGGATACCAGAGTGGCTATATTCGTGTTTCCGAACACAGAGGACACGGCCATGGCCGACGGCTCGACGGGCAAGGGCGATCCGAACGAGAAACTCGAGGTGCTGCGGCAGGGCACCGATACGTTCCTCACGACGAAGCTCGACACCGTCTTCAACTGGGGTCGAAAGTACTCCATGTTCCTCTACCCCTTCGTCACGGCCTGCTGCGGGATGGAGTTCATGTCCGTGGCGGGGCCCCGTTACGACCTCGACCGCTTCGGATGCGCACTCCCGCGCTTCTCGCCCCGGCAGTCGGATCTCATGATGGTGGTGGGGACGATCACGCATCGCCAGGCCCCGATCCTGAAGCGCGTCTATGATCAGATGGCCGAGCCGAAGTGGGTGATCGCCTTCGGAGCCTGCACCTGTTCGGGCGGCCCGTACAACAACTACGCGACGGTCCAGGGAATCGACACCATCATACCGGTCGACATCTACATCCCCGGCTGCCCGCCTCGACCGGAGGCCGTTCTCGATGGATTGATCAAGCTCCAGACGCGCGTGCAGGCGGAGAAGGTCCCGTCGACGGGCCGTCACCGGGAGCTCCGCGAGCTCGCACTGCCCGTCGTGGAGAAGCCGGTCGCCTGATCTCGCGGGCATCGAGCGCCGCGCGCGGGGATGCGGTCGCCGGGGCGGGGTAGCGGGCTGGGAGGGCTTTCGGCAGTGAGTGGAGAGCGATTCGACCTCGCCATCCTCGGTGCAGGGCCCGGGGGATACGTGGCCGCGATCCGTGCC
>CAJPFO010000303.1 GCA_905339255.1 Myxococcaceae bacterium | reverse complement strand
TACCCGTACGGCCCGTTCGCCGCACATCTGGTCGGTTTCGCGAACATCGACGGCCTGGGAGTGCGGGGCATCGAGGAGCTCGAGGACGAGACGCTTCGCGGCAGCGCACGCGTCGTCCCCGTCGAACGCGACGCACGCGGACGGCTCCTCCTCTCGGAGACCATCGATCCGTACGCGACGGCCGGATCGAGCGTCGTCCTCACCCTCGACTCGGCTTTCCAGGCCGATGCCGAGGCTGCGCTCGACGCGGCGATCGTCGCAACCCGGGCCGAGAGTGGTTTCGTGATCTCGCTCGATCCCCGGACGGGCGACGTGCTCGCGCTCGCGGAGAGGCCGCTCTTCGATCCCAACCACTTCCGGAACACGCCCTTCCCGCACACCCGCGCCCGATCCCTGCTCGACGCCTTCGAACCGGGGTCGACCTTCTAGGTCTTCACGATCGCCGCCGCGCTCGAGGAGGGCGTGGTCTCGCTCGAGGATCGGTTCCACTGCGAGAACGGACGCTTCCCGGTCCCCGGGAAGGTGATCCGCGACGCCCACCCCTACGGCGTTCTCGACCTCTCTCACGTACTCTGGAAGTCGAGCAACATCGGCGCGACGAAGATCGCCCAGCGGCTCGATCCGGCGGTCCACCACCGCACGCTCCAAGCGCTCGGCTTCGGCAGGCGGACCGGAAGCGGCTTCCCGCAGGAGTCTGCGGGGCTGCTCCGCCATCCGCGGGGCTGGCGGCCCGTCGATCGGGCCAACATCGCTTTCGGACAGGGAGTGAACGTGACCGCCTTCCAGCTCGCCGCAGCCACCGCCGCGATCGCCAACGGAGGCGTGTGGCGACAGCCGCGGCTGGTGAAGGCCCGCCGCACCCCCCACGGCGAGATCGAGGAGCTGCCGCTCGCACCGGGTCGTCCGGCGCTCCGCCCCGAGACCGCAGCGACGATGCTGCAGATGATGGAGGGTGTCGTCGGTCCCGAGGGAACCGGCAAGCGTGCCGCCGTCGCCGGCGTTCGGGTGGCGGGAAAGACGGGCACCGCACAGAAGCTCGACCCGCGCACCGGAAGCTACTCGAACTCGAAATACCAGGCCTGGTTCATCGGGGTCGCGCCCATCGACGATCCGAGACTCGTGACGGTGGTGATGATCGACGAGCCGAAGGGTATCTCGCACACGGGCGGCGCCGTCGCCGCCCCCGTCTTCTCGCGCGTGGCCACGGCGCAACTCGCCCGGATGGGAGTGCGGACTTCGAACGGACCGCCTCGCGTCGAGACCGTCCTCTCGACCCCCGCGCCGACTCCGCCCGTCGGAGGCGCCGAATCGCTCGCCGCCGCCGAATCGGCCGACTCGGTGATGCGCTTCGGTGACCGCGTGCTGGTCCCCGATTTCACGGATCGGACCGTCGACGAGGTGAGGCGGGCCGCCTCGGGAGTGATCGACGTCGTGATCCAGGGCGAGGGCCGGGCGGTGGCCCAGGAGCCTCCTCCGGGAACCATCGTCGACGGCCGCTCGGCTCCCGTGAGGGTCCGCTTCGCGCGCGGCCCCGGGGAGGGATGATGCGGCTCTCGGCGCTTCTCGCAGCGCTGCCGGGCGAGAACGTGCCGCCTTCTCGCCATGCCGATGCGGGTGCGGAGGATCCCGTCATCCGCGGCATCTGCCGCGACTCGCGCGCCGTCTCTCCCGGCGATCTCTTCGTCGCCTTGCGCGGCTCGGTGGTCGACGGCCATGCACACGTCGAGCAGGCGCTCGAACTCGGCGCCGCGGCGCTCCTCGTCGAGGAGATCCCGCGAGGCCTCGACCGTCGTGGGCGGCCGGTCGTCGTCGTCCGAGACACGCGCCGCGCACTCGCACCGCTCGCTTGCGCCTTCTTCGGGCATCCCTCGGCCGAGCTGACACTCGTGGGTGTGACCGGAACGAACGGCAAGACGAGCGTCACGTATCTCGTCGAATCGATGCTCCTCGCCGCCGGACGCCGTGCCGGGGTGATCGGCACGGTCGAGACCCGTTGGCCGGGAGAGCGGCGCCGAAGCCTCAACACCACCCCCGACGGCCTCGAGCTGCAACGGCTGCTCCGCACCATGCGAACGGCCGGGACCGAAGCGGTGGTGATGGAGGTCTCCTCCCACGGTCTCGCGCTCGGCCGGGTCGATGGGTGCCGCTTCGGTGTCGCGGCGTTCACGAACCTGACGCAGGATCATCTCGACTTCCACGGCGACATGGACCGCTACGCAGAAGCCAAGGGCCTGCTCTTCCGCGACCACCTCGCGCCGGGGGCGCGCACGGTCCTGAACCTGGACGATCCGATGGCGGCCTCCTACGCCGAGGTCGCGCTCGCAGCCGGTGCGCGCGTGATCGGAGTCTCGCGACGGTCGGCTCCGAAATCGACGATCACCCTCCTCGACGCCGAGACGAGCCTCGAGGGAATCCGGGGGCGACTCGCGCTTGCCGAGGGACCGCTCGAGATCCGTTGCCCGCTCGTCGGCGATTTCAATCTCGAGAACCTCCTCGTCGCGACGGGCTGCGCGCACGCCCTCGGGCTTCCCTCTGCGGCGATCGTCGAAGGGCTCGCCTCGTGCCCGCAGGTACCGGGTCGGATCGAGCGCGTCGCTGCCGATCTTCCCGGGGCGCCGACCGTCCTCGTCGACTACGCGCACACCCCCGACGCCGTCGACAAGCTGCTGCGGACGGTCCGGCCACTCGCCGAGGGCAGGCTCGTGACGGTGTTCGGCTGCGGGGGCGACCGCGACCGCGCGAAGCGTCCGCTCATGGCCGAGGCCGTCGCGAAGCACAGCGACCTCGTGATCGCGACGAGCGACAATCCCCGCACGGAGGATCCGCTCGCGATCCTGCGGGACGTCGAGGGGGGCCTCTGCGGACTGCGGCGAGTCGCCGCCGAGGCCCTCGGCGGATCCGAGCGCGCCTACACGACGCTCCCCGACCGGCGCAGCGCCATCGAGCTCGCGCTCGGCATCGCGTCCGCTCGCGATACGGTCGTGATCGCCGGCAAGGGCCACGAGGACTATCAGATCATCGGCAGCGAGCGGCTCCCGTTCGACGATCGAGCCGAGGCTCGGCGTGCTCTCGAGCGGGCGAGGCGAGCATGAGCGTCCCCTTCACGGCCGCCGACGTGGTTGCCTGGACGGGCGCGCGGATCGTTCGCGGGTCGAGCGCGGTGGTCTTCGCCGGGACGGGGATCGACACGCGGAGCCTCGGCCCCGGCGTTCTCTTCGTCGCGATCCGCGGCGAACGTCACGACGCGCACGACTTCCTGGCCGACGCCGTCGCGCGCGGCGCATCGGGGCTCCTGGTCGAGACCGGCCGCGCGATCCCCGGCGGGCTCGCCGAAGCCGTCTGCGTCCTCGAGACCGACGACACGATCCGCGCGCTCGGAGCGATCGGCGCAGGCCATCGGGCGCGTTTCGAGGGGCCGGTCGTGGCGATCACGGGAAGCAACGGAAAGACCACCACGAAGGAGATGACGGCGTCGATCCTCGGCCTGCGCTCTCCCTGCTTGAAGACGCCCGGAAACTGGAACAACCAGTTCGGGCTCCCGCTCACGCTGCTCCTGCGCGAAGCCTCGCATCGTTCGATCGTCGTCGAGATCGGCATGAACCACCGCGGCGAGATCGCTCCGCTCGTGGCGATCGCGCGTCCGACGGTCGGCCTCATCACGAACGTCGGGACCGCGCACATCGAGAACCTCGGCTCGCAGGACGAGATCGCCGCCGAGAAGGGGGAGCTCGTCGCGGGCCTCGACGCCGGAGCGGTTGCGGTACTCAACGCCGACGACCCGCGCGTGCTCGCGCAACGCGGGCGCACGCGGGCGAAGATCGTCACCTTCGCGGAGCACGCCCGCGCCGACGTCCGGGCGGAGCAGGTGCGCGCCGCGGGCGAGAGCGGCTTCGCTTTCGACCTCGTCGCGCCGCAGGGGCGCATGGCGATCGAGGTGCCGGGGCTCGCCGCGACGACGGTGACGAACTCGCTCGCTGCGGCCGCCGTCGCGCTCGCGGCGGGCGTGCCCCTCGACGACGTGGCGGAGGGCCTCGCCCGGCACCGCAACGTCGGCGGACGCATGGAGGAGATCCGACTCGCGCGCGGCATCCGAGTCATCAACGATACCTACAACGCGAATCCGCAATCGATGGCGGTCGCGCTGCGAAGTCTCGCCGAGCTCAAGGGGGCCGGACGCGGCCTGGCCGTGCTCGGAGACATGGGGGAGCTCGGCGAGACGGCGGCGCCGGAGCATCGGGCGACGGGACGGCTCGTCGCCGAACTCGGGATCGATTGGCTCGTGGTGGTCGGCCGGCTCGCTCGAGAGACCGCTGCGGGGGCCGTCGAGGCCGGGATGGATCCGGGTCGCGTTCGCGTGGCGGGCGATCACGCGAGCGCGAGTGCCGAGGTCGAGAGGATCCTCGGCACCAACGACTGGGTGCTCGTCAAGGGGTCCCGCTCGTCGCGGATGGAACGCGTGGTCGAGGCGCTCGCCTCCGGCGCCGTGGGAGGCTGATGCTCTACCACCTCCTCTTTCCGCTCTCCGACCAGATCGGTGCCTTCAACGTCGTTCGCTACATCACGTTCCGCACGGCCGCGGCGACGCTCACCGCGCTCTTCCTCTCGTTTCTCGTCGGCCCTCCGCTGATCCGGGCGCTCGCGAGGCTGCGAGTCGGGCAGCCGATCCGCGAGATCGGCCCCGACCACCAGTCGAAGGCCGGAACTCCGACGATGGGCGGCCTGCTCATCCTGCTCTCGCTCGTGGTGGCCGTCCTGCTCTGGTCGGAGCTCGACAATCGCGCGGTCTGGATCGTCCTCGGGCTCACGACCGGCTACGGGGCTCTCGGCTTCGTCGACGACTACCGCAAGGTGACGCGTCGCAAGAGCGACGGTGTTTCGGCGCGCGCCAAGCTCTTCTGGCAGATCTCGATGGCGCTCGGAGTCTCGCTCGCGATCTATCTCCAGCCCGACTTCCGGCCGGTCGTCGTGGTGCCCTTCTTCAAGGATGTCCACCCCGACCTCGGCTGGCTCTATGTCCCGATGGCCGCGCTCGTGATCGCATGGTTCAGCAACGTGGTGAACCTGACCGACGGGCTCGACGGCCTCGCGATCGGCCCCGTCATGATCACGGCGGGGACCTTCCTCGTGCTCTCGTATGCCGCCGGAAACAAGGTGATCGCGGACTACCTGGCGATTCCCTACGTGCCGGGCGCCGGCCAGCTCGCGATCTTCTGCGGCGCGCTCGTCGGTGGCGGGCTCGGCTTTCTCTGGTTCAACACGTATCCGGCGCAGTTGTTCATGGGCGACGTGGGCTCGCTCGCTCTCGGTGGCGCGCTCGGAACCATGGCCGTCCTGGTCCGCCAGGAGGTCCTGCTCTTCGTGGTCGGCGGCATCTTCGTTCTCGAGGGCGTGTCGGTGATGATCCAGGTGGCCTCGTTCAAGCTCACCGGGCGTCGCGTGTTCCTGATGGCGCCGATCCACCACCACTACGAGAAGAAGGGCTGGGCCGAGCAGAAGATCGTGGTGCGCTTCTGGATCATCTCGATCATCCTCGCGCTCGTGGCGCTCTCGTCGCTCAAGCTCCGATGAAGCTCGACCTCCACGCGCAGCGAATCCTCGTGCTCGGCCTCGGGATCTCGGGGCGGGCCGCCGTGCGTTTCTGCGCCGAGCGCGGCGCCCGGGTCTTGGCCGCCGACGAGAGGCCGGCCTGCGCGATCGGCGATCTCGGCGCCATCGAGGCATGCGCCGAGCTCTCGGTCGGTGCGCCGCTTCCCGACCCCTCGGGCTTCGACCTCGTCGTCCCGAGCCCCGGGATCGCACCGGGGCGCTACCGCGACCGGGCGCGCCGGGTGATGGGTGACCTCGAACTCGCCTTCCGGGCGCTCTCGGTGCCGATCGTCGCGATCACGGGAACGAACGGGAAGTCGACCACGACGAGGCTCGTCGAAGCGATGCTGCGGGCCGCCGGGCTTCGAGCCGAGGCCGCGGGCAACATCGGAAACTCGGCACTCGATCTCGTCGGCCGCCCGCTCGACGTGGCGGTCCTCGAGGTCTCGTCGTTCCAGCTCGAAACGGTCGAGGAGTTCCGCCCCGCGGTCTCGGTGATCCTGAACGTGACTCCCGACCACATCGATCGACACGGAGGCCTCCCGGCCTACATCGAGGCCAAGGCGAGGATCCTCGCCCGCCAGCGTCCGGAGGACACCGCCGTCCTCTCGGCGGACGATCGGATCGTCCGCGAGCTCGCCGCCCGCACGCGAGCGAGGGTGCGCTGGTTCTCGCAGCGCGAGGCGATCGCGGACGGGGCCTGCGTCGACGCGGGAGCGATCGTGCTCCGCGAACCCGGCTCGACCCTCCGGATTTCGCTCGAGTCCTTCGCCCTTCCGGGAACCCACAACCTCGAGAATGCGCTCGCGGCGCTCATTGCAGCGCAGTCGATCGGTGCGGCCCCGGCCCTCGCGTCGCGTGCGTTCGAGGGCTTCCGCGGGCTCCCGCACCGGACCGAGCTCGTTCGCGTGCGGCGCGGCGTGCGTTGGGTGAACGATTCGAAGGGAACCAACGTCGGCGCGGCGCTCCGCTCGCTCGAGAGCTTCTCGGCACCGATCGTCTGGATCGGTGGAGGCAAGGACAAGGCGCTCGACTTCCGCCCGCTCGCCCCGCTGCTCGCAAGCCGCGCACGCGCCGCGATCCTGATCGGAGAAGCCGCTCCGAAGCTCGCCGAGGCGCTCGCCGGAAGCGTCGCACTGCGCGAAGCGGGAACGCTCGAGCGCGCCGTCGCGATGGCCGACGACCTGGCGCAACCGGGCGACGTCGTGCTGCTGTCGCCGGCCTGCGCGAGCTTCGATCAGTTCAGGAGCTACGAAGAGCGCGGCGACCGCTTTCGCGCGGCGGTCGCCGGGCTCGACGAGGGAGGACGCCGATGAGTGCCGGGGGGATACTGCGATCGCCGAAGGAAGGTCGCATCGACCCGACGCTCGCGTCGCGGGTCACGTCGCCGGCGGCCGTGCGGGGCCCGCTCGACGGCTCGGTCGTGAGCTCCGTGGCGATCCTCTCGTCGATCGGGATCGTGATGGTCTACAGCGCGACGGCGCATCTCGAGCCGGCGAGCGTGGTGCCGGCCTTCCTGTGGAGACACCTCTCCGGGGTGGTCGCCGGAGTCGTGCTCGGGCTGCTCGTGTTCCGGATGCCCCTCGAACGCGTGCGTCGCCTCGCGATTCCGTTCTGGGCCGTCTCGATGCTGCTGCTTGCGGCGACGCTCGTGGTGGGAACCTCGGTAAAGGGAGCTTCGCGCTGGCTCACGATTCCCGGGCTCGGATCGTTTCAACCCTCGGAGTTCGCCAAGCTCGCCACCGTGCTCGCGGTCTCGGCCGAGCTCGCCCGCCAGTCCTCGCGATCGGCCGCCGATCCGCGCCGACTCCTGGTGCCCCTCGGGCTCGCAGCGCTCCCCGCGCTCTTGCTGGTGCAGCAGCCCGACCTCGGCAGCGCCGTGGTGATCGTGGCATTGACGGGGCTGCTCGTCCTGCTCGCGGGTGCGCCGGCGCGCCTGTTCGTCATCCCTGGCCTGGCCGCCGTCGCGGGCGTCGCGGGCTACGTGCTCTGGAAGCCCCATGCTGCGGCGCGCATCTCGGGCTTTCTCACGCCCTGGGACCTTTCGCAGAGGGAGGGCTTCCAGCTCGTGCAGAGCTTCGTCGCGTTCGGACGAGGGGGGCTTCTCGGAACGGGACTCGGCGCCGGCCGACAGAAGCTCCACTACCTGCCCGAAGCGCACACGGACTTCATCCTCGCCGTGGTTGCAGAGGAGCTCGGGCTGATCGGCGTGATGGCGGTGCTCGGAGCATTCGTCGCGCTGCTCGTCGCGGGGGTGCGGATCGCGCTCCACGCTCGCAGCCGCTTCGCGCTCTTCGTCGCGGCGGGAACCACGCTCCTGCTCACGTTTCCGGCGTGCATGAACGCGATGGTGGTGACGGGACTGCTGCCGACCAAGGGTCTCGCACTGCCCTTCCTCTCGTACGGGCGTTCGAACATGCTGGTCTGCATCGTTGCGGTGGCGCTCCTGCTCGGCATCGGCTGCCGCGAAGGAGCTCCGGATCCTCCGAAGGTGGGCGCCGCCGAGCGGCGCGGGCTGATCGGGACATGACGCAGGGCGGGCGCACGCGACGCTTCGTGGTGGCAGGCGGCGGCACCGGAGGCCACGTCACGCCCGCGCTCGCCCTCGGCGAACGGATCGCCGAGCGTGGCGACGCCGTCCTCTTCCTCGGCGGAAAGCGCGGCCTCGAGAAGGAGCTCGTTCCGGCGGCGGGCTTCCGGTTGGTCGCCCTCGATGCCATGCCCTTCCAGGGGCGGAGCCGATCCGAGCGTCTTCGCGTCTGGCTCGGCCTTCCGAGACTCGTCCTCGCGGCGCGCCGGACGCTGCGACAGTTCGGCGCCGAGATCGTCGTCTCGGTCGGCGGCTACGCGGCGTTCGCTCCAGTGCTCGCGGCCGCGTCCTTGCGGCTGCCCGTCGCGCTCGTCAACACCGACGCGGTGCCCGGGCTCGCGAACCGGCTCGCGGGACGCTTTGCCGATCGGATCTTCGTCGGCTTCGCGGCCGCTGCCGAAGCCTTCTCGGGCGCAGGGGCGCCCGATCGCGTGCAGGTCTCGGGGATTCCGGTGCGACGTGCGCTCGTCGAGGCCTTTGCTGCCGCGGCGCCGCGGCGCC
>CAJPFO010000302.1 GCA_905339255.1 Myxococcaceae bacterium | reverse complement strand
CTACTCGAAGTCGGGCGGCGTGTGGTCGTGGATCCAGACCGCGACGCTTCCCCCGAATCCGACCGCCCGCTGGCGCTCCTTCACGCGTTCGAGAAGGCGCTCGAGCGCGAGCGGAGCCGGGGGCTCGAGCGTTGCGACGTGCGCGGCGACCGCTTCGGCCGCCTGCCTTCCCTGCGAAAGCGTCGCTTCGAGAATCCCTTCCTCTCCCGCGTGGCCTTCGGGAGCCAAGCCGAGAAAGGCCTCGACCATCGCTTGCGTCACGTGCTGCGCGTGCTTTCGGGACGCCACGATGTTGCCCTTGCCGGTCACGACGTTTCCGGCGCCGAAGAGCGTGGGAAGGGCCGCGATGCGGCCGAGATCCCAGTCGTCGAAGGCGAGGAGCTCCCCTTTCATCGGGAGCCCCGGGATCGGCTCGGGAATGCTTCCGATCGAGCTCACGACGTAGCGGCCCCGTCGCTCGAAGGTTTCGTCGGTGGGGACGAGGCGGTTTCGGTCTCCCGCGTCGACGCGCATGCGCCGGAATCGAAGCCCGATCAAGCGATCGTTCTCGACGACGAGGCCGTCGGGCGCCGCGAGCGGCTCGACCCGGAAGAAGTATTTTTCGATCGCCTTTTCGAGGATCTTCCGCCTTCCGGCCTCGACCTTCGCGAGACGGATCGCATCTGCGCCCTCGGGCGCCTCCATGAGCGGCATGTCCTCGATCCGTCTCCGGTAGTAGAGCGTGCAGGGACGGATCCCGAGCTCTTCGAAGCCGAGCCCGTGCCGCGCGAGGAACTTCGGGATCCCCCCGACCTCGAGGTCGAGAACCGTCGAGTCGATCCCGCGCTTCGCGAGCGCCGCGCGCGTGCACTCGAGCATGTGCGCCTTCGCGACGTCGATCGACGCGAGCCCCCCTCCGACGATGATCACGTCGTCTTCGATCACGAAGCGCGGGCCCGCGTAGTCGCGCTCTCCCGCATGGTTGAACCAGACGATGAAGGGGTTCTGGTAGACGAGCCCGCGCCCGACGAAGCGATCGGCTCCCTCGATCGGAAGAGGCCGGTCCCGCCAGGCGCCGCAGGCGAGGACGACGGCGCTGAAACCCCAGCGCTCGGTGAGATCCTCGAGCGCCACGTCGCGCCCCACCTTCGTGAGCGGGACGAAGTGCACCCCCGGATGCGAGAGCTTTCCGACGATCCCTTCGAACTCCTTCCGGCGCAGCGCGTGGTGCCAGCGCGGGAGCCCGTCCTCGACCTTTCCGTAGGGGCGGGGATTCATCTCGAAGACCGCCACCCGTGCTCCGTTCGCAGCGAGCCGTGCTGCGACCTCGGCGCCCGCGGTGGCGCCACCGATCACGGCGATCGCATGGGGACGGACGGGAGCGGCGGGGCGGCCCTTCATGGCCTCCGAGGATCGCGGAAGGATCTGGCGGCGACAACGCGCCGTCCGTTCGGCTTCCCGTGGTACCGTCCTCGAGGGGCCCTTAGCTCAGCGGTCAGAGCACCCGGCTCATAACCGGTGCGGTCCCAGGTTCGAATCCTGGAGGGCCCACCCACCAGCGCATGGCCGGCGCGATCAGTTCTCCGTGGCGACGAGGTCGTCGCGGAGCGCGCGCTTCAGCACCTTTCCCGCCGGATTGCGGGGCAGGCGCTCGGGCGAGAAGACGAAGCGTGACGGGATCTTGAACGGCGCGAGATGCGGGCGCAGGAACTCGCGGATCGCGTCGGCGTCGAGTGCCCTCCCGGGTTTCGCCACGATGGCGCACGCCACCTCTTCGCCGAGGCGCTCGTGCGGGACGCCGAAGACGGCAGCCTCGTAGACGTCGGGATGCTCGTAGAGGGCTGCCTCGACCTCGGCGCAGTAGACGTTCTCACCCGCGCGCAGCACCATGTCCTTCGCGCGATCCTCGACGTAGACGAACCCCTCCTCGTCGATCCTTCCGATGTCTCCCGTGCGGAGCCATCCGTCGACGATCGTCTCGGCCGTTGCCTCGGGGCGGTTCCAGTAGCCGCGGATCAGATGCGGACCCCGGAACCAGATCTCGCCGACCTGGTCCGGCCCGAGCGGCTCGCCTTCGGGGTCGGTCACCCGCACCTCGACGGTCGGCACCGTGCGGCCGCAGCTCTTGGGCTTGCGGACGTAGTCGTCGCCTGCGTTGTTCGGTCCGTAGGCGTTCGTCTCGGTCATCCCGTAGCCGATCCCGGGTCGCGCCGTCCGGAAGCTCCGATCGACGCGGCGGACGAGCTCGGGAGGGGCGGGCGCACCTCCTCCTCCGACCGAGACGAGGCTCGTCGTATCGCGAGATGCGAACTCCGGGCATTCGAGGAGATCCCAACTCTGGGTCGGCACTCCGACGAAGTTCGTGACGCGCTCGCGCTCGATCAGCTCGAGCGCGCGGGCAGGATCCCATTTGTGCATCATCACGAGCCTGTAGCCCGCCGCGAAGCACGAGAGCATGACGGGAACGCAACCCGTCACGTGAAACAGCGGAACCACGAGGATGAAGCAGGGCGGATGCGGATGATCCTTCGGTGTTCCCGCGCCCATCGCGGCGCCGATCGCGGTGCGGCAGGCGAAGGAGACGAGCGCCGAGAGTACGGCCCGATGCGTCGAGACCGCTCCCTTCGGATGCCCCGTCGTTCCCGACGTGTAGAGGATCGTCGCATCCATGTCGGGGCGGACCTCGACCTCGGGAAGCGGCGTTCCGGGGACGACGACCTCGCTCCAGCGTGCGACACCGGCCGGGAGCGTTTCGTCGCTGCGTGTGGCGAGAACACGAACGTCGAGACTTGCGAGCAGGGGGACGAACCGCCCGAGGCGCTCGCGATCGACGATCGCCACCCGACTCCCCGAATCACGGAGCGCGTACTCGATCTCCTCGGTCGTCCACCACGCGTTCATCGAGACCGAGATCGCGCCGATCGACGTGATCGCCGCGAACGCGACCACCCATTCCGGATAGTTGCGCATCGCGATGGCGACACGATCGCCCGGGCGGATTCCGTAGCGATGGACGAGCGCCGCACCGAGCGCGTCGGCCTCGGCCATCACGCGCGCAAAGCTCCAGCGCTCGTCTTCGTAGACGAGGAAAGTCGCGTCTCCCCTCGCTCGTGACGCCGCGAAGAGCGCGCGGAGCGACGGGGGGGTGTTCCTGAAGACCTTGAGCTTGCGGCCGTCGATCTCTGCGTCGACGATCTCGAAGAGGCTTCCGGGGCCGGTCACGGCAGCGACGGCGTCGTTCCAGGGAAGGGGCATGGGCGTGCTCCTCTCGTCCGGCCATTGTAACCCGTCGCAGGGGCCGATCCCGCCGCGGGGCGTCGAGGCCGATCACGGCCCCTTCGATGCGTGCCGCCCCGGTGCGGGATGCTGCGGTGCCGTTTCGCGGTTTGATGCGTGGCTTCGGATCTCCCGGAGCAGTGCCTCCACGGGAGGTCGATCCGCGGGGCCCTCGCCCACGTGGTGGAGGACCACGCGGCCGGCCGGGTCGACGAGGACGTTTCCGCCGAGCTGACGCGTGTCTCCCGTGGCGCGCTCGGTTCGGTATCCCTGGCGGACGAGTCGGGCGAGATTGAGTAGCGCCCTCGGTCCGAAGATCTGCCAGAAGCTTCCACGGGACATCCCGTAGGCGTGGTAGAGCGCTCGATCCGGATCGACGACGAGCGGCCAGCGGAGCTCGATTTCCCTGGCGTAGTCGGCAGCCACCTCGGGCCGCTCGAAGGTCACGACGAGGACTCCCAGTCCCAGCTCGTCGATCTCGTGCTCGTGTCGTCGCAACTGCGACAGGTGCTCGCGGCAGGGAAGTCAACGCAGATGGCGATGGAAGACGAGAAGCAGGTAGTGCCCTGCGAAGTCTGCGAGCCGATGCACGGCTCCCGAGGGCTCGGCGAGCTCGAAATCGGGAGCCTTCGAGCCGACGAGCGAAGCCACGGCGCTAATCCTGCTGGAGCGTTCGGAGGTGGTCTGCGATGGCGCGCACGTCGACGGTCGGCTCATACGCCGCGAAGGGCTCGCCCTCGTGCTTCGCGGCGAAGACGGTGCCCCAGACGGGCATCTCGCGAGGCCCGTGCTGCGCGATCGCGCGCCGGCCGTCGATCGCCATCATCACGGCGGTCTCGTCGAAGCGTCCACCCGAGCGGCGCGCGAGCGTCGTGAGATCCCCCGGCGGCGGATCGAGCCCCGCCGCGTTCGGGCCATCCCCCCGACCGCCGGGGCCGTGGCAGGAGGCGCAATGCAGTGCGTAGAGCGCACTGCCGCGCGCCTCGTCGCGTCGCTCGTCGACGCAGCCGATCGCAGCGAGCGTGCCCACCGCGAGCACGCCGACCATGCGCCGGAGCGACGCTGCTCGAAGAGAAGCCCCGAAGTGGTTCGCCACGCCGACACGGTAGCGTGGCGGGCCCCGCGCGCGGAAGGGCGCCTATCCGGGCGGACGGAGCAGGAGCCGCGAGAGCTTCTGCAAGAAAAGCGTCTGGCGTGCGATGCCCTCATCCGAGAGCGGGGCGACGGGAAGCGCCGCTTCGACGAGCGGCGCCATCACGAAGTGCCCGATCGCGAGCTGCATCCAGGCGGCCACGGCGAGCGGTCGCTCTTCGGCCGACCAAGGCGAGCGCGGATCGCGCGCGAGTTGCTCCGACGCCGTTTCGAAGAGCGGCGCCACCCACTCGCTCGCGAACGAGCGGAGGTTCTCGCCGCCGCAGAGCGTCTCGTGTTGGATGAGTCTCGCGAGTGCAGGCCGCGCCGCAAAATGCGCCATCACCGCGGCGATCATCTCCTGCGTGGCGTCGGGGCCGGGCTCGCGCGCCGAGAGGCCTGCGAGCATTTCGGCGAGCGGTGCGAGCCCGCGCGCGAGCACCGCCCGGTAGATCGCCTCCTTGCTCGGAAAGTGGTTGTAGAGGCTCGCGGCCGTGAGCCCTGCCGCCGCCGCGATGTCGCGAACCGAGGTGGCGGCGTAGCCCTGCGCGGCGAAGAGCGACTCGGCCGTGTCGAGGATGCGGGCCGGCGTTCCGGGTTCTGCGTCACCGCAAGCCGTGGACGTCCGCGGCGGAGCTCCGGGCATGGCGTACCTCGTCGGCATCGAGAGCCGAGGGTTCGTCTAGGGCATCGGGCGGGCGGGCGTCAAGGGACTCCGCGACCCTCGTGAGCGGGGCCACGAGGCCCTCGCCTGGTAGGTGACGGCCAGATGGCGGAGTCCCGACCACAAGAGTCGCGCCGTGAGCGAGAGCGGGAGTTCGTCGAGCATGCCGGCCGCCTCCACCACTGCGACCCCACCGATCTCGACCGCCGACGTCTGCGTCCACTCTCCCATCCGCGAGTCTCCGCGTGCACGAACGCGGAACTCGTAGGTCGTACCATCCAAGAGCCCGGGTACGCGGTGGCGCCGGGCGCCGTCGATCGATTCGCTCCGCCATTCCCCTTGCCGTTCGCGCCAGGCCACCTCGTAGCCGTCGACTCGTGCATCGCGAGGTTCATCCCAGACCAGGTCCGCGGCCCCGCGGGTCGGGCTCACGAGGAAGCCGCGCGGCGGCAGAAGCCCGCCCCCGTGATCCCGAGGCCGCTCGTGGCGGGCGTGCTCGATCCGGTCGCGGAGGTCATGGGGGAGATCGCCCGGGGTGCCGAGCCCGGCGGGTGCGCGGAGCACGACGACCGCGGGCCCCGAGAAGAAGCTCGACGCTTCTGCACGGAGCGCTTCGGGCGGTGCATCGCCGGTGTAGGGCGCGATCAGGAGCGAGAAGCGCTCCGTTTCGCCGGCGTAGCTCGGTCCGTTCGGGCGCAGCGCGGGCGAGAGCCGCTCGAGCAGATCGGCACCGAGGCCCGTACCGTCGGAGTGGCCGTAATCGAGCTGGCGCCCGAAATAGGAGCCGAAAGGGTTGAGCGCGAGATCCTGGCGTCCGTCCACCTCGCGAAGTCGCATCGGAGCGAACGCGAACGACGAGCGCACGTCGGCGTCTTGCGCGACGAGAACGCCGTGCTCGCGGTCGCTCACGGCCACGAAGCCCGCGGTGACCTGGTGGTTGAAGGAATCGATCTCGGCATTGGCTGGATTCACCCGCGAAAGATCGAGTTCGTACCAGGTCGTCTTCCCGAGGTGGTTGTGTTTCCAGACACGAAGCGGATCCGATCGGGAGCCTTCGAGACGCGGCCGGATCTCGAACGGAGCGACCTCGATCCAGCGCAGGTCGAGCGGTCTTCGAAGCTTCTGCTCCGGCGTGTGCAGGACATCACGCTTCGTCGTGTAGGGGTATTGGACCTCGACATCGGCGACGAGCCAGGGGGTGTCGCCTGGAAGCGAGAGCGTCGCCTCGACGGTGGCGGCGACCTCCCCGTCCTCGGGCGCCTCGAACGGGATCCGGGTCGCGAGTCGAACGCGGCCGAGCCAGCTCCCGTCCGCCGGGGGATCGGGCTCGATCCGCCACGGCCCGGAACGATGAAGCTCGGGCCGATCGGGGCCCCGGTAGCTCACGAACGCAGAAAGAAAGCCCGGCGCCGCGAACTCGTGCCCCTCGGCTCGCAGCGAGCTGATGCCGTTCGTCGGATCGAGCCCCACCTCGAGCCTTCCGTTCGTGAGCGCGAAGGGATCTCGGGGCGCCGCTCGGGCCGGAGGCGCCGGTCGGAGGTAGAGGCGGCGAGGTACTCCCGGTTCGAGAGCGAGCATCGTCCAGAGCGTGGCTGCGACGCCTCCCGACGCGAGCGGCTCGACGTCCACGAGCGCGTGCGGCAAGAGATGCCCATCGTCTTCCTCGAGCCGCAACGAGCCGGGCGGGTCGCGGAAGACCACGGGCAGCCGCAGGAGTGAACGCACGGGGCCTTTCGAGCCCGCCGGCCTCGCATCGCGCACCTCGAACGCCCAGAGCGAATCGGCGGGGCCGTCGCGCGCCTCTCGCGCAGCGACGCCGGCGAGCAGGGCCTCGGCATCCCGCGCGCGGTCGCGAGCCTTCGTGACGATCCGCTCGGCCACCGCCTGGCGCTCTTCGTTCACGATCGGAGTGCTCATTCCGAAATGCGTCGTCGAGAGACCGATCACGCGCTGGAAGAAGCTCGACTCGCGCCCGCTGCGGAGCAGCCCCTCGGCTTCGAGCGCGAGGGGAGGGGGCGCCCCGATCGACCATGCGTCGGCGCGACGGCTCGAGAGCCTCGACTGCTCGAGCACGGTCCAGACCTCATGACTTCCGAACTTTTCCGCCCACGAGTACTGCCCTGCGAAGGCACCGTCGGCGAGATCCTGTCGCACGAGTGTCTCACCTTCGGGTGGATGCGAGGCGAGCCACTCTGCCGGCGTCGTGAAAGCCGCCCAGTCATGGCGGTTCACGGCCTCGATGTGTTCGCTCAAACCATCGACGTTCGGAAGCCAGCCGAAGCCGGTCGGTACGTGCTTCGGCAGCCAGTAGTCCGCGTCTGCATCGATGTTCACGTGCAGCAGGAGATCGCGATCGACCTTCCCGCTCGTCTGGAGCTCGCGAAGCTCGAGCAACCACTTCTCGAGGGAGTCGTGATCGAGGATGTCGCCGATGCCGACCGCAGGGAGCAGGACGAGCGGAGGGTCGTCGTCGGCGAGACGGATTCGAGTGGCCCCGTAGCGCTGCTCGGGACGGAGCCACGGCACGAAGGCTCCGATCGAGTCGAAGGGAACGCCCGCGGCATAGAGCACCACGCCCTCGACGCCCTCCTCGTGGAGGACGCGGAGCACGCCGGCAGAAAGAGTCGTCTCCTGAGGCCGGAAGATCGGAGTGAACTGCCCGAACAGATCCCGGACACCGGAACCCCAGGGGTTCGAGATCGCCCAGCGTACGTTCGCCCGCAGCTCGTCCTCGGTCATTGCATGGACGAGCCCGTTGCCGTACGGCATGAGCAGCACCTCGTCACGTCCTGCGGCGACGCGGCGAGCGATGGCGTCGAGGATGTCCGGTGCGTGGCGCGGAAGGATCTCTTCGTAGGTGAAATGGTTTTCGACGTCCCAGTAGCCGCGGGCGTCGAGTCCGCGGGAGTTCGCCTCGTCGAGGACGCGCAGGATTTCGCGGACGATCCGGATGTCCTGACCGAAGCCGGCCTCGTCGGGGGTGTCGCCGCGCCACGAGTGGTAGAAGTTTCCATGGAAACCGAGCATCACGTGGACGCGATGGGGTGAGCCGTTGCCGCCTCTGCTGCACGCGAGCGCGAAGAGCGACGTGACGACCATCGCGAGCGAGCGTCGCACGAGAAAGCTCACGATTGCTCGCGATGACCGTCGATGGCGACCATTACTCTCGATCTCCGGGCTCCGCTCGCGCCGCCGCTTCGGGGCCCCGTCAGCCCTCCGGATGGGGCTCGCGCGGTCGCAGCTCCGACACCCCCAACCGGCGCAGCATCGTTCGCTTCTTCTGGTGGTGCCCTTCCATGCGCTGCAGGACGTCACACAGGAAGCGTACGGCTTCGACGACGTAAGGGCCCTTGTTGAGCATCACGCACTCCGCGCCGCCACTCATCGCGGCGTCCGTCACCTCGGAGCGCGACGGCATCCCCTTCTTGGCGAGGCTCTCGAGCACCTGGGTCGCCCAGATCACGGGGACGTGCGCGGCCTCGCAGAGCCAGAGCATCTCCTCCTGGACCTCGGCGAGACGTGAGAAGCCGACTTCCACGCCGAGGTCGCCACGCGCGACCATGATCCCCGGTCGAGGGCTGCGAAGCGCCGAGAGAAGGAAGCGCGGGAGCTCGTCGAATGCGCTCCGCGTCTCGATCTTGAGCACCACCCCGAGGTGCCGACCGCCGCGCTCCTCGAGCGCCACGAGCAGCGCGTCGACGTCCTCGGACCTTCTCAGGAAGGAGAGGCCGACCATGTCGGCGTGCGCGACGGCGAAGTCGAGATCCCGGCGGTCCTTCTCGGTGAGCGCCGAGAGCTCGATCTTCGTATCCGGGAGGTTGATCCCGCGGTCGCTGCGGAGCTTGGCCTTACCGGAGCGGGCGTGCGTGATCTCGACGCGGAGCGCGTCGGCGAGGACCTCTCGAACGACGCCGCCGATCTTTCCGTCGTCGAAGAAGATCCGCTCTCCCGGTCGGACATCGCGGAGGATCTCGGGGAGCGTGCAGCCGATCCGGGTCGCCTCGACGACCATCCCGGCTTCGTTCTCGACGCAGGGCCGGCCGAGTTCGTGCCCACGCGTGACGAGGAGGGTGTCGCCGACCGCGACGCGGAGCGCCCGGGGTAGCGCAGGAAGCTCGCCCACGACGCCCGAGCCCACGAAGACATGGCGCCTGTAGAGGCCGACGAGCGCTCCGGAGCCCAGGTAGATGTTGCGGTCGGCCTCCGCGCAGAGTCTCCCGTCTTCTGCCTTCACGACCGCGAGCGAGCGGGGTCGTCCCCGTACGTCGAGAAAGCGCAGCTCGTCCCCGGGCTCGAGGGCATCCCTGAGCACGCGGTCGACGGGGAGGATCGGTGCCGAGCCACTCACGGGTCGCGCCGCGTCCTGGATCGCAACGCGGCCCGGAGCGAGGATCTGTCCGGAGTCGTCGCGCAGCGGCCAGACATGGAGCACGCCGGGTCCCGGTTCGATCGGCCCGGTTCGGAGCTTCGGCCCCGCGAGGTCGCATTGTACGCGACAGGAGCGACCGATCTCGCGTTCCGCGGCGCGCAGATGGTCGACCATCCGCTGCCACGCCGCAGCGTCGTCGTGCGCACAATTGATCCGCATCACGTCCATGCCGGCCGCGAGCAGATCGCGGATGAGCGACGGATCGTCCGCCGCTTCGCTCGACATCGTGACCATGACACGAACGCTGCGTCCGGCGGGGCGGGGACCGAGCAGCGCATCCGTGTTCTCTGCGAGGAGCCGGCTCCCGGATTGGAAGTCGACCGGCGGCCGGGGTGTGAGCTCGATCGGAATCTGCGGATCCGAAAGCCGGGAGAGCGCGAAGAGCACGGAGTCCACGCTCGCCAGCGAGAAGCGCTCGAGCCTCCCGAGTGAGCTCAACCCGAGCTCGGCGAGATCGTCCTGGAACTCCCGGATGTCGTGCTGGCGGAGCGCCAGGTAGTGGATGAGGTTGCGCGCGCTCGCCTGGTGGCTCGGCGGGATGCGCGCGAGTTCGTCCGCCAGATCGCGTTCGAGCGAAAGTGCCGAGTCCCGCAGCCCGCGAAGCTCGTGGATCAACCGCTCGATCATCGGCTTCGAGTGCGCGGCGCCCATCGGAGCCGGTCAACCTAGCGCGGGAGACTCGCCGGGCTCGCGAAGAATCAAAGGAGATTCGAGGGAACCGTCCTCGTCGGCTTCGAGGCGCGTGCCGCCCGGGTGTGGCATCCGCTCTCACCCGGGATCCGGCAGCGCGACGGGCGCGGCGCGCTCAGCGATCGCGCGACGCGCCGGAACGCCCGGCCCCCTCGACCCAGGCGAGGTCGAAGCGAGCCAGACGTAGCGAGCGCGTGCGGTAGTGGTTCTTGCGACGCCAGCCCTGCTCGTAGAGCGCGTACGCGACGCCGTTCCGGGCGAAGAGGTCGACGTAGCCCCCCTCGTGCGGCGCGAGGATGCGGGCCACCGGCCACGTGACGCCGTCGTCGTAGCTCGCGCGGACCCCGATCGGCTCGCGACGTCCCCGCCAGCCGAACCAACGGACGCGCCAGTCGATCGGGAGCGCATTGTGGACGTTCGCGAAGAGGATGGTTCGCGAGTCGATGCGATGCAGCGAACCGAACGAGATCGGGTCGGGAAGCGCTCGATCGAGCTCGGGTTGGGTCCAGCGCGAGACGCCGTCGGGGCTCGTGCTCACCGCCCGCAGTGCGGTCCCGAGCCGGAAATCCTCGTTCCGCATGTTGACGAGCACGCGACCGTCGGAGAGCTCGACCGCCACCGGCTCGCCGTGACTCGGTCCGTCCGGCGCCGTCACGAGCTCGCCCCCGTGCCAGGTGTCGCCGCCGTCGTCGCTGAAGACCGTGGCCACCTGCTGCGGGTGATGGCCGTCGGCGCCGCCACCGGGCGAGATCCAGACGGGCACGAGCAGGCGCCCGTTCGAGAGTTCGAGCCCGTGACCGGGGCCGAACGCGATCACGCGCCACGCATGGCGAGGCCGAAGCTCCTCGAATGCCGCCGTGATCTCACGAGGCTCCGACCAATGAAGGCCTGCGTCGCTGCTGCGCCGGTACCACGCTCGCGCATAGTCGACGTTGTAGAGCAGGTGGACCTTCTCCGACCCGTTCTCCGCGATCATCACCGGGTTGTTCACGGTCCCACGATCGCTCTCGGCGAGCATCGCACGAGCCTCCCACGACTCGCCCGCGTCGCTGCTCCGTTGCATCACGACGTCGATGTCCGCCCAATCGCCGTAGCCCTCCCGGGCCTCGCAGTAGGCGAGCACGACGCCTCGAGGAGTGACGACGACTCCCGGAATCCGGAACGTGACGTAACGGGGATCGCCGTCGCCATCGAAGAGGATGCGGTCGTCGAAGCGCTCGCCCGGATCTGCGGGAGCCCGAGGTGCCGGGCGGTCCGCGAAAAGCCTCCCGGGCCCGCGTTCCCACGAGTATCCGAGCTCTACAACGAGCACCGGCTCGCTCGCGCTCGTGACGAGCACGACGAGAAGAGCGCTCGCAAACACGAGTACGACGAGATCGCCGACGAGCGTCGCTCGACCCAAAGGCGGTACGAGCGCCGATTGCGCGGCAAGCCGAACGCTCCGTACGGCGTAGAAGGCTGCGACGATCGCGGCGATCGTCGTGAGGGTGATCGCCACGGGGAGATCCGCCCCCGTCCATGACGCGGCCCTCCGATCGACGTCTTCCCACAGGCTCCGCATCGCGACGAGCACGAGAACGAGCGTCGCCACGACCGCCGCGATCGCGGCCGATCCTCCGATCCGGAGCCGAATGGAGGGTGCCATCGACGCGAGAGGAAACCATGGCGATCGCGGGGGTGCCAAGCCGCGCCGGCGGGCCGCGGCCTCCAGCCCGGCTCGGCGCCGGGCCCACCGCCCTCGGCAATCGATCTTCGCGCGAGGCACGAGCGCCGGGTCGCGAGATCGGGCCGGGACCACCAATCGTCAATCAAATTGACGAGTGAGTCGAGGTGTGGGAGCCTCCGCTGCATGGCGCGCGAGGCCGGTCGCATCGCTTGGGAGCTCGCCGATCGGGTCGGTCAGGCGAGCGCGCTCTTCCACGGCGTGTTGGGCGACGTCGTCGCCTCGACACCGCTCACGGTCGCCGAGGCGATTGCGCTCGTGGTCCTCGCGAGCGAGCCGGGCGGACGAACGCAGGCCGACCTCGGAAGGGCGCTCGGGGTCTCGAGGCAGCACGCGCACGCGATGGCGAGACGGCTTCGGGGCCTCGGGCTCGTGAGAGGCGATCGGCGCGGACGCGAGGTTTCGATGCATCCCACCGCGCGTGGAAAGCGTCTGATCGAGAAGCTCCGTCCCGGAGCGCAAGCGCGACTCGCCCGCTCCCTTTCGGGCCTCACGATGCGCGAGCAGATCGTGCTCCATCGCCTCTGCGCGCGGCTCGTCGAATCGATCGAGCAGGAGCTCGCGGGGAGCGCAGTATGAGCGACGCCTACGTCCTGCTCAAGTGGCTGCACGTCCTCGCTGCTTGCGCGTACGTCGGCGGATCGTTCGCCAACGGCCTCATGAAGGCCCTCGCCGACCGCGCGGCGAGTGCCGACGCGAGCGCGAGCCTTCTGCACGCGGTCGTCTGGAGCAACCGGCTCCTGCTCGTGGCGCCGAGCGGCGTGCTACTCGTGACCGGCATCGCGATGGCGCTGATCGCCGGTCTCCCGCTCGCGTCGGGCTGGGTTGCAGAGGGACTCGCTCTCTTTGCGCTCCTTTCACTTGCACTCGCCTGGGCCATGCGGCTCGAGCAGCACCTCGCACGGCTGGCAAGCGACGCAGCGGCGCGACGCGAGGAGCTTCCGCCGGCCTATCGCACACTCGGCCCCCTGTACGCCGGGCTCGGCCTCGGAGCGACGCTCGCGATGCTCGCGGTTCTCTACGTGATGGTTGCGAAGCGACCGATCCTTTGAGGTGATGCGATGGAGCGGATCCGCGATGTGCCTCCCCCGACGGGCCTTCGGCGGCTCGCCTACCGGCTCCCGATCGCGATCTACCGGATCGGCCTCGGTTGGACGCTCGGGTCGCGGTTCCTCTTGCTCGAGCACCGAGGACGGCGAAGCGGAGCGCCTCGGCAGACGGTGCTCGAGGTCGTTCGAGCCGATTTCGATCGTGGCTGCTGGTTCGTGGTCGCCGCGTGGGGGGACCGTGCGCAATGGCTCCGGAATCTTCGTGAATCGCCCGAGGTGCGGATCGAGACGGGAGGTCGAAGCTTCGCGAGCGTCGCGGAGGAGGTTCCTCTCGAGGAAGCCGAGGAGGTGATCGTCGGCTACGGCCGTCGGCACCCGCGGGCGCTGCGTTCGGTCGCGCGACTCGTCGGCTGGAAGGTCGAGCCCATCGAGGCGGATCTTCGCGCGCTCGCTTCGGTGGTACGCGTCGTCCGACTGACCGCCGTCGAGACCGACGCATGATCCGGAGCGACGAGAAGCCACCGCGATCCGCTCCGCTTGCCGGGAGCCCGACCCGGGACGGATCGGGTCGAGCCCCCAACCCGAAGATGAAGGGCTGCGATGGTCTCGGTGCCTACGCCGTCTCTCGCTGCGTGCGAGGGGGCGACGCTTGCGTTCGCGGCCTTTCGAGACGCAGCACGGTTCCCTGAGCCGGCGCCGAGATCTCGGTCTTCGTGCCGAGCGCCCGGCCCTTCTCTCGTGCCTGCTCGAGCTTCCGGTCGATGGCATCGTCGTCCTCGGAGGGGTCGTGGTGGAAGAGATGGAGCCTCGCGACACCCGCCGAATGCGCGAGCTCGACGACCTGGCTCACGCAGGAGTGCCCCCATCCGACCTTCGACGCGTACGCCTCGTCGGTGTAGGTGGTGTCGGTGATGAGGAGATCTGCTCCGCGGATGAAGCGCGTGAGCTGTTCGACGTAGAATGCGTTGTAGGCGGGGTGGTCCGGTAAGAAGAGCTCGTTGTCGGTGATGTAACAGACCGAGCGGCCGTGGTACTCGAGCCGGTAGCCGAGGCAGTAGCCCGGGTGGCTCAGCAGTCGGGCGCGTACGACGATCTCGTCGAGGTCGATGGTCTCCTCCCGCATGTCGCGGTACCGGACGTTCGCTCCCCACTCGCGGACCGTGATGGGAAAGTAGACGCCTTCCATCTGGGCGCTCACGAGATCCGCCATCCCGAGCGTGGCCTGCGCAGGCCCCAGCATCGTGAAATCGTTTCCCGGAACGTAGAGCGGCGCGAAGAACGGCAGTGCGTTGATGTGGTCCCAGTGCGGATGCGAGATGAACAGACGCGCACTCACCCGCTTTCCGAGCCGCATGAGATGTTCGCCGAGAACGCGGATCCCCGTTCCCGCGTCGAAGATGACCAGCGCTTCGCCCGGGAGTTCGACGGTGACACACGAGGTGTCGCCGCCGTACCGGAGCGTTCCCTTTCCGGACGCCGGCAGCGTGCCTCGGACGCCCCAGTAGCGAACGACCACCTGGTCGAGCATCACGGCCGAGATCGCAGCGAGGAAGCGCTCCGCGTCGAGGGGCTTCTTCAGATAGCCGGCCGCGCCGAGGCTTCGCGCCCGCGACTCGTCGAAGTCGTAGATCTTCCCGCTCACGATCACGACGGGGATCGTTGCGAGCTCCGGCTGCTGCCGGATCCGCACCAGGATCTCGAGGCCGTCGATCTCGGGCATCATGAGGTCGGTGATCACGCAATCGGGCCGGATCTCGCGGACGAGCCCGAGGGCAGAGGGGCTGTCCCCGCACGGCGTGACCTCGTGGCCGGCCTCGCGGAGCACCCGTGTGATCCACTCGATCTCCCTGGCGTCGTCGTCGATCACGACGAATCGGTACGGTGTGGCCATGTGGGGAGCTTGGAGGATCTTCTGCGAAGAGCCAGCCCGGCCGCTCCGGGGGGCAGGGCCGGCCCCGGTTTCGAGCGCCGGAGGAGATCCGATGGGTAAGATCCCCCGATGTCGGTGCTTCTGGGGGCACTCCTCGTCGCGGCGATCGGCGTCGCGTTCGCGAACCGCGTGCGGCTCGTCTCGCGATGGCTCGGCCTGCCCGTGCCGTCGCATGCGGTGCGTCGCGAGACCACGCACGTTGCGATGCCGGACGGGGCCTGCCTCGCAACCGACGTCTACCACCCCCGGACGGGCGAGCCGCAGCCGACGATCCTGATCCGCACGCCCTACGGCCGCCGCGGCCTGATCCTCATGTTCGGCCTCGTGCCGAGACTCTTTGCGTCGCACGGCGTGCATCTGGTCGTGCAGGACACGCGCGGTCGATACGGTTCGGAAGGCGAATGGGATCCCTTCCGGCACGAGGCCGACGACGGGTGCGCCACGCTCGAGTGGATCGGGAAGCAGGCGTGGTTCGACGGGAGGCTCGCAACGTGGGGAGCCTCGTACTTCGGTCTCACGCAATGGGCGATCGCCGCAGATCCTCCCGTGCCGATCCAAGCGATGGTGCCGATCGTGACCTGCGCGTCCTTCCACGACATCTTCTGGGTGGGAGGGGCCTTCTCGCTTTCGAGCGCCGCGCGCTGGGCGTCGGGAGTCGTGGGGCGCCGGAGCCGGTTTCCGCGCGAGGGACGGCTCGCGCGCGCATTCCGCTCGCTTCCGGCCACGACGATCGACGAGGCGACCGCCGACGCCCCCGTGGCCTTCTACCGCGAGTGGATTGCGCGGCCGCACGCCGCCGATCCCTACTGGCGAGCGATCGATTTCGCTTCGGGAATCCCGCGAACGGATGCTGCGATGCTCGTCGTCGCGGGCTGGTGGGACATCTTCGTCGGCCCGCAGATCCGGGATTGGCAGCGCCTGCGCCGCGAGGGACGAAGCGAAGCCGCCCGCTCGGCGAGGCTCGTCGTCGGGCCCTGGGCGCACGGAAGACTCGCGACGAGGCCGTTCCCACCGCGCGAAGCGAGCCTCATCCGAAAGGTCGCGCAGGAATCGATCGTCTGGTTCGAGCGTTGGCTTCGCGGTGGCGGAGCGGGCGACGTGGCTCCCGTCGAAGTCTTCACCACGGGAGTGAACCGCTGGCAGTCGCTCGACGATTTCCCGCCGCCGTCGGCTTCGGAGACGCCCCTCTTTCTCCGGAGCCGGGGCCGGGCGGCGACCCGCAGCGGCGACGGATATCTGTGCCCCGAGCCGCCCGAAGCCGGCGAGCCTCCCGATTCCTTCGCCTACGATCCCCTCGATCCCGTTCCCACGTGCGGAGGCACCTTCCTCGGTCCGAAGTGCGGCCCGGCGGACCAGCGCGCGGTCGAGGACCGCTCCGACGTGCTCTGCTACACGAGCCGTCCGCTCGACGATCCGCTCGAGGCCACGGGCTTCGTCCGGCTCGCGCTCTTCGCGCGGACGGACGCGCCCGCGACGGATTTCACCGCGAAGCTCGTCGATGTCCGACCCGACGGCTTCGCGATGAACCTCTGCGAAGGCATCACCCGGATCATTTCGTGCCCGGGGCCTTCGGGCGCGCAGGAGATCGGGATCGACCTCTGGGCGATCTCCCACGTCTTCGACCGCGGTCATCGCATCCGACTCGAGGTATCGTCCTCGAACCATCCGCGCTTTGCGAGACACCTGAATGAGGTGGGTCCTCCCGAGCATGGGACGACCTCCTCGGTCGCTGTGCAGAGCGTCTTCCACGACGCCACGCATCCGAGCCGCCTCGTGCTGCCCGTGGTCTCCCGATCCTCGCGATGAGCGGGCGGACCTGCCGCAGGCCGTGCCGCCGCGAGTGGGCCGCGCGAAAGCGCGTGCTCGTCAGGGCTGCGCGGGCGCGCCGGCCCTTCGCTCCGCCGTGTCACTCGCGAGGCGCCCGCCGGTGACCCGCACGGCGTACGCCGGAGCGGCGGCGAGCCCCGGCGGCCATTCGACGACGAGGCGCGAGCCCTCGCTCGCTGCCAGGAGCTCGCCGTAGCCGAGCAAGGTCGCCTTCGCTCCGGCCGCTTCGCCGAGCTCCGGAATCGTGACACGCGCCGTCGTCGGGGCGCCGAGCAGGATCGCGTAGACGGCGTCCTTCGTTCGCGTGTAGCGGATCTCGATCCCCTCGCCGGTGGTCGCGGACGCCCTGCGCCACGGCCGCGTTCCGTAGATCGCTTCGCCGTTCTTCCGTAGCCACGCACCGAGCGCGCGCAGCCTCGAGAGCTGCGCCTCGGGGATCTCGCCCTCTCCGGTCGGCCCGACGTTCAGCAGCAGGTTGCCGTTCTTCGAGACGATGTCGGCGAAGCCCCGGACGAGCTCGTCCGGGCCGAGGAGCTCGCTCTCGCTTTCGTTCCGGCAGTAACCGAAGGAGTTGCCGATGCCGCGCGTGGCTTCCCACTTCTCGCGCCGCACGTCGGGGTATTTCGCGTATTCGGGGGTCCGGAAGTCCCAGTGCGGAGGCCTGGGCGGCGCGAAGACGTGATTCGGGCGCAGCATGATCCGCCTGGCCAGGTGGTTCACGAGCGCGGCCACCGGTGCGAATCCAGCGAGGCGGTTCATGAGCGTCGCGGGGTAGAAGCGGTCATTTACGGCGCCTTCGCCAATCGCCTCGTAGTAGTCGGAAAAGAGCCGTGCGAGCCCGGCGCCGCGCGGGTAGCCGATGTCGTTCCACAGGACACTCGGACGAACCCGTGAGATGAGCTCGCGGTAGTGGGCGTCGACGAGCGCCGCGTAGGCCGGGTCGCGCGGCGTCGACGCGATCATCTCGGCAGCGTTCCGGATCGGCTCGGTCTCGAAGGTCCAGTCGAGCCCGCCGGAGTAGTAGACGCCGAAGCGCATCCCGCGCGCACGCACCGCGCTCGCGAGATCGCCCACCACGTCGCGCTGCGACTGCCAGTGCGGCCTCCGCGGATTCGGATGCGCGCTCGGCCAGAGCAGATAGCCGTCGTGGTGCTTCGTCACGAGGACGACGTAGCGCGCTCCCGCCGCGGCGAAGGCGTCGGCCCAGGGCCCTGGATCCCAGCGCTCGAGCATCCGCTCGAAGGGCTCGCGGAAGGACTCGTACGGAGTATTCGCTCCGTAGGTCTCGGCATGGTGTCGCGCCGTCGGCGTCCCCGCAGCGCGAAGCGCATTCCAGTACCACTCGGCGTAGGGCGTCACCACGCAGAGCTCGTCGAAGTGATCGCGGACCAGGTCCGGAACCGCTCCCAGCCGCGGCGCCCAGGCGGGGATCGAGAAGATCCCCCAGTGGATGAAGATCCCGAGCTTGGCGTCGTGGAACCAGTCCGGGACGCGATGCTCGCGGAGGTCTCGGAGTCTCGGCTCGGCTCGCGGCACGTGCCCGAGGGTGACACCGTCGCCATCGCTGCGCGAGCACGCGGCGACTCCGTCGCCACGTGTCGGGACCGCCAGGGGCGGTGGGCGGCACGGCCCCTTCAGCGCGTCTTCGCGGTCCAGGTCCGCGTGTGTCCGAGGCGCAGCCGGTCGATGCGGATCCTTGCCACGATCCACCCACCCGACGCCACGCGTGCCAGACTCACGTGACTCGACCTCGGCGCGCCCCGGCGGTCGCGCCCGTACGGCGTGTGGAAGACGGCGCGCTCTCGCAGGCGGTGGCTGAGAGCGACCTCTTCGTCTTGCCCGCAGAGCTCCTCCTGACGCCGCGCCCGCACCCTCTCACCGCGCCGTCCGCGATCGCCCGATCTGGGGGTTCACGATGGTCCGAAACGCGCAGGCGTGGACCCATCCGGCAGCACCGGCACCCCCAGCCCCGCCAGATATTCGAACGTCCGGTCATAGAACGCCGGCTGACGCGTCGCATCCGCGTCGTCCCCAGGCGGCACGAAGATCACCATCCCCTGCCGCGCCCTCGTCAGCAGCACACGATAGGCATTGCGCAGGTAGTTCCTGTTGTCGGGGTTCTGGATGTTCTGCCAGCGCTTGCCGCGGAAATCGTGGTACGACCACCCGCTCTCCCCGTATCGCAGATCGCCATCCCAGTTGACGCATATCCAGTCCAGCTCCAGGCCCTGCACCTGGAACTCGGTCGCGCAGTCCTCCAGGTACCAGCTCGAGCGCGTGTCGTCCGAGTCGTCGAGGAACCAGTGCACGGGATCGATGGCCACGCGCACATCGATGGCGTGGGGTTTCAGTCGCATCGCCTTCGA
>CAJPFO010000301.1 GCA_905339255.1 Myxococcaceae bacterium | reverse complement strand
GTCGGGGCTCTCGAAGCGCGTCTTCACCCGCGCCACGACGAACTCGTCGTCGTGGCCCATGGTGCGGAAGTCGACCAGCGTGGCCGTGATGTCGAAGTCGCGGAACTGCTCCTCGAGCACGGCCTTGGTGGGTTCGTATTCGGGGGAGGCCTCGTGCACGGCAGCGAGCGTTGCCTTCGCGTCCTCGGCGTTGTAGCCGCGCAGATTCGCCTCGACGGCGCTTCGCAGCTTTGCGTCGAGTTCGGCGTCGACGGCCAGCGCGCCTCCGGGCACGGCGAGCGACGCGGCCAGGAGCGCGAGCGGCCGAAGTGCCTTCACGATCGTCGCCTTCGGCGCGCCCCTCATCCGAGCACCGAGTGGCCGCGGTTTCGCATGCACTGGTTGAAGGCCTGCTGGAACTGCTGGTTCGATTGGACGCCCCGGACGGCGCCGGTTCCGATGCCGCCAGCCGCGGCTCCGATGGCGGCGCCCCGTCCTGCTCCACCTCCGGTCGCCGCGCCGAGCGCGGCGCCCGCGGCGGCACCGACGAGGCCGCCCGTCACGGCGCCGCGGGCCGCCTGCTCCGTCGATCCGCCGGAGACCTGCATTGCGAGCTGCCGGCACTCCTGCGTGTCGCGGTTCACGAACTGCGCGCGCGAGCTGCCGTAGGTATCCACCGTGGGTTGCCACTGCGTCTGGGAGACGCATGCGGACGACATCGCAGCGGCGAGGCCGACCGTCAGTACCAGGATCTTCATCGCGGGTCCTTCCTGTGTTCGAACCGGAACCTCCTTGATATCGCGCCGGATGCTTCCGGCAAGTCCGGTGCATCGCCCGCGCAGCTCGACCCCGAGGGGAGCGCTGCGAGCGCCGCCCCGGCTCGCCACCCCCGACGCGACTTCCGGCCCTCTTGCTCGCCCGCGCCGAGGCCTCGCGACCGGTTGCGGAGCGAGCCGTCGAACGATCGCTCCCTTGCCCCCGTCTGGGGGGGCGTCACCGAGCGGTGTAATCGGCGCGAGGCAAGAGTTCCCTGCCAGGATGAACCAGAATCGAGGCGAATCGTCTTTCAAGAAGAGCCCGAGGGCAGAGCTTGCCTGGCGACGAGGGTCGGTGAAGGATTCTCGACTCGCATGAAATTCGTTTCCCGATGTCGGGAAGTTCTTTCCTCATCGATCGACTGCGCACGTCTCCGGCTCGCGAGCAGGATTGCAGGCTTCATGAAATCGGGTGGTTGCGGAACTCGCTCCCGGAGTCATCGCCTGGCATGGGCCTTGCGTGAGAAGCATGCCGGCGTCGCAAGCGCAGGGTCTCGGCGGGGTGCCGCGAACGAATCCTGGCTTCGCGCGCCGGACGAGCAAAGGAGTGGGTGCGATGCGCAAGTGTTTCGGTCTTCTCGCCGTCGTCGCCATGCTGGTGGCAGGTCGTGCCGACGCGGCCCCGACGCCCTGGGCGGGCTCGCTCACAATCCGGATCAGCTCGCTCCCCTGGTTCCGCGTGGGCGTCTCGGGTACCTCGAACTACTCGGGCGGCGCGACGTTCACGCTGCCGGCGCGCAAGTTCTGGATGGGTGCGACGCTCCCGGTGACGGATCCGGCGGCGTTTCCGATCGCCGGCGTGCGGGCTCTCGTGTCGAACGGTGCCGGGAGCTTCGCCGGTGGCTCGGGCGTGATGGCGATCACCGGTAGCGGAAACGTCTGCCTGTTCTCGCCGTGTGCCTCGGCTGTCGCCAACGTGGACGTGCCCTTCACGATGGGGCCGGGCACCCGCGGCGTCGGGATCGGGGGCGGTCCGATTCTCGCCAGCGGCTACGTGGACGTGACCGTGCAGGGTGCGCCCTGGACCGTTGGAATCGCCACCGTGATGACGGTGATGGGCGGGACGGCGATGGCCACGGGCTACGTCGCAGGCAACAACGTGCAGCTCGTAACACCGGTCGTGATCAACACGAACATCGGTGCCAGCGCGACGCTCTCGGCCTTCGGCATCCTGAATCTCACCTTCGTCCCCGAGCCGAGCACGCTGCTGCTCCTCGCCTCGGGCGTTGCGACCCTCGCGTTGCTCGGTCGCACACGCGCGAGCGGATAGCCGGACCGGCCGACGCGCCTCGCGGCCGAGAGCCCCCGGGAAGGACGACCTCGCGAGTCCCGTTCGGCGGAGCTGAGCGACCCGGAACCGGCAACGCGGGGTCTACTGTGGCGGAGAGGGTGGGATTCGAACCCACGGTACCCTTGCGAGTACTCCTGATTTCGAGTCAGGCCCGTTCGACCACTCCGGCACCTCTCCGGCGCGGACCCTAGCACGGGGAGGGGCCGCGTCCGCAAGCCGGGACGAGCCGGGGCGGGTGCGGTCCGGGCGCCTCCGCGAGCGTCGGAGCGGGCGCTTTTCTAGGCCGGGCGTCGGATCGTGAGCACCGGGCACGGAGCGTGCTGCACCACGCGCTCGGCCGTGCTGCCGAGCAGCAGGTGACGGAGCCCCGTGCGGCCGTGAGTTCCCATCGCGATCAGGTCGACGTTCGCGTTGCGGGCAGCCTCTTCGATCACGAGCGGCGGATAGCCCTCCTGCGCGATCGTCTCGACCTGCACGCCGACGGAGCGCAGCCGCTTCGCGTCCTCCTCGAGGCGTTCGCGGGCCTGCTCGGCCGCATCGGCGAAGAGCCGCGGGGCCACCGGCACCGCGCCGAGCGCCGTGAACTCGACCGGGAGATGGTAGGCGTGGACGAGCACGATCTTCGCGTCGTCCTCCTCGGGACCGAAGATCCGCTCGGCGGTCCGGATCGCGAGCGCCGCGTCGTCGGAGAAGTCGGTCGGAACGAGGATCGTCTTGATGCGACGCACGCGTCCGGCGTCCTCGGGGTGTACGGTCAGCACGGGCAGCGTCGAGGTCTGGACCAGGCGCTCGGCCGTGCTGCCGAGCACGAGATGGCGGAAGCCCGTGAGGCCTCGCGTGCCGACCACGATCAGATCGGCCGCGTGCTTCTGGGCGATCTCGAGTACGAGCGGCGCCGCGGGGCCGATGTCGAGATCGCTCGCAGCCTCGACGCCCTGCGCCCGGACCGATTCGACGTCGGCGGTGAGCCTGCGAAGTGCGGCCTCGCGGTACTGCTCGTGGAAATCGGGCGGGAGCGAAATGAAGTCGGGGGATGCGGCCGGCGGGATCGGAGGTGCGAGCGCGTGCGCGACGACGATCTTCGCACGGTGCGCACGGGCGAGTTCCGCCGCCCAGCGCAGCGCCGCCGCCGCGGTGGTCGAGAAGTCGGTCGCGGCGAGGATGGTTCGCACGGGAGCGGGGCGCGCGTTCGGGGCGCTCATGGTTCCTCCGGGCTCGCGCATCGGCGCGCGGCGTGTTCCCGAGGCTACGATTCGCGGCGAGGCCGGGCAAGACGCCGCGGGTCCCCCGGGAAACCCGCCCGCCGACGTCTCGACTCCGGGGCCCCGGGATGGCATCGTGCGCTGGGCGGAGGAAGTCCATGGAGCTGCGTCACCGCACCGTGTCGGAGATCATGCGCCGTGAGTTCGTGAGCCTCGAGGCCACGGACCGAGTCGATTTCGCCGACCAGATCATGCGGCTCGGTCGCATCCGGCACCTCCCCGTGGTCTCGGAGGGGCGCCTCGTCGGAATCGTCTCGAACCGGGATCTGCTCTCCGCCTCGCTCTCGAAGGTCCTCGAGTTCACGCGCGAGCGGAGGACGGCGTTTCTCTCGACTGTCGACGTGCGCGAGGTGATGACGACCGACGTGCAGACCGTCCCCCCCGAGACCTCGCTCGAAGAGGCAGCACGCCTCATGCTGCGCCACAAGATCGGTTGCCTGGTGGTGAAGGGTCCGGACGGTTCCCCGCTCGGGCTCGTGACGGAGTCGGATCTGCTGCGCGAGGCCTATCTGCCCGGGGAGGCTCTCTAGGAAAGGGAGCGCGCCCCGCAGTCGTCGTGCGAGCCCGGCGTCGAGGCATCGGGGGCAGGGTCGGTCTCTTGGCCCTTGGCGGGAGGCAGTGGCGTGGGCGACAGTCTGGCCTCGCGGCCAGACGGAGGAGCAGGCGATTGGCAAAGGACGATCTGATCCAGGCGACCGGAACGGTCGAGAAGATCCTCGGCGGGGGTCGCTACCAGATCACCCTCGAGACGGGGCAAACCGTCTCGGCGCAGCTCTCGGGACGGATGCGGCGCTTCCGGATCCGCGTGATCCCGGGCGATCGCGTCCAGGTCGGCCTCTCGCCCTACGATCCCACCCACGGGTTCATCACCTTCCGGCTCCGCGAGGGCGAGGCGGGCCCGGGACCGGGCTGAGCGGCCTTGCGCCAGCGCCTCCTCCCGCTGGTCCTGCGGATCATCCAGGCACGCGATCGCCGCAGGCTGCGCCGGCTCGAACGGCTCCATCCGGGGCTTCACATCGATCGCTCGGCCAGCACCAACCTGGCATGCGCGCGCTTCGAGCTCGCTCCCGGAGCGGAGCTGCGGGTCGGAGCGGGTGTCGTGACGGAGCGGATGCCCGGTGCCCTCGTCTTCCGTATCGAATCGGGCGGCTCGATCGAGATCGGTGCGGGAACGTGGCTTCGGACGGAGTGCGAGCCGATCTATCTGGCGGCGTTCGAGCGAGCGCGCCTGCGGATCGGCGCAGGGAGCTGGCTCTCGGGTTGCCACTTGAGCGCCAAGACGAGCGTGACGCTCGGTCGGGGGGCATGGGTCGGACCCGGCTGCCGTGTCTTCGACGCCGACCAGCATGCGCTCGATGCCGAGACCCCCGAGCGCCGCGCGCCGGACGAACTCGGCGACCACGACTGGAACACCACCGACGTGACGATCCTGCGCGGCGTTCGGGTGGGAGACCACAGCGTCGTCGGAGCCCGTTCGGTGGTGGTTCGCGACGTCCCGCCGCATAGTCTCGCCGTCGGCGTTCCGGCCGAGGTGCGCGGGCCGGTGGGCGATCGAACGAACGTCCGCTGACTCGGCCCCATCCGCCTCGGGGCCCATGCACCGCTGCGCGCGAGGCTCGTCGCCCGCATCGCGGTGCGGGGCGCGGGTCGGTTTCCTAGCCTCCGCGCATGCGCAGGATCGCGATCTTCGGGCAGGGCCCCTTCGGCAAGGATGTACTCGTCCGTCTCCTCGACGCCGGGCATCGCGTCGTCGCCGTCTACGTTCCGCCCGATCGCGGCCGGCCGGATCCGCTCGCCGCGGAGGCGTCCGCGCGCGGGCTCGCGTTGCTCCGCCACGCACGCTTCCGAAAGGACGGGCGCGCGATCGCCGAGCGGGTCGACGAGTACCGGGGCTTCGGCGCCGAGCTCAACGTCTTGCCCTTCACGACGGTCATCCTGCCTCCCGAGATCGTCGAGGCCCCGACGCTCGGATCGCTGTGCTTCCATCCTTCGCTCCTTCCTCGCTTTCGGGGCGGCGCCGCGATCCCGTGGCAGGTGATCCTCGGCGAGCGCGAGACGGGGGTCACGGTCTTTCGACCCGACGCCGGAGTCGATACGGGGCCGATCGTCGTGCAGAAGGGCGGGGTCGCGATCTCGGAGACCGACACCGCCGCGAGCCTCTATTTCGACAAGCTCTACCCCCTCGGCCTCGAAGCGATCGACGAGGCGGTCCGCCTCGTCGACGAGGGGCGCGCCCGGCCGCTCGCGCAGGACGAGTCGCTCGCGACCTTCCAGGGGCTCGTCGACGATCCGGTCGCAAGGATCGACTGGAGCCGTGACGCGGCGAGCGTCGATCGCCTGATCCGGGGCTGCGATCCGCAGCCCGGGGCACACACGCTACACCATGGAGTGTCAGTACGGCTCTACGACGCCCGACTCCTTCCCGGGGTTTCCTCGGATCCTCCGGGCACCGTGCTCGAGGGCCCCGACGCTGGCGTCGTCTTGGTGGCGGGTGGCGGGCTCGTGGCGATCGGGCGTGCGAAGCGTGAAGGCGGCAAGAAAGTCGCTGCCTCGGAGAGCGGGATCGCTCCGGGCGACCGGCTCGGCTGAACGCGACGGTCGGTCGGGCCGTTCCGGAAGCGGGCCGGAACGAGGGCGCCTTCCGGTGGGGGGGTCGCAAAACCCGAAAAGCGGGCTAGATTCCGCGCCCGCCATGGCCCGGGACATCTCTCGCATCCGCAACATCGGAATCTCTGCCCACATCGACTCGGGCAAGACCACGCTCACCGAGCGCATCCTCTACTACACCAAGCGGATCCACAAGATCCACGAGGTGAAGGGCAAGGACAACGTGGGCGCGACCATGGACTTCATGGAGCTCGAGAAGGAGCGGGGGATCACGATCACTTCCGCGGCGACCTACTGCGCGTGGAAGGACCATCACATCAACATCATCGACACCCCGGGCCACGTCGACTTCACGATCGAAGTCGAGCGGGCGCTCCGTGTGCTCGACGGCGCGATCCTGGTGCTCTGCGGCGTGGCGGGCGTCCAGTCGCAGTCGATGACGGTCGACCGCCAGATGCGCCGCTACAAGGTCCCGCGGCTCGCGTTCATCAACAAGCTCGATCGCTCGGGGGCGAATCCCTTCAAGGTGACCGAGCAGCTTCGCGAGAAGCTCAAGCTGAACGCCGTGATGATGCAGATCCCGATCGGCGTCGAGGCCGATCACCAGGGCGTCGTCGATCTGGTTCGCATGAAGGCCCTCTACTTCGACGGCGACAACGGCGAGCACATCCGCGAGGAGGAGATCCCCGCGTCGCTCGCCGACGATGCGAACGCCGCCCGCGAGAACATGCTCGACGCGGTGTCGATGTTCTCGGACGAGCTCATGGAGGCGATCCTCGAGGGCAATCCGACCGAGCAGCAGATCGAGGCCGCGATCCGCAAGGGGGTCCTCTCGCTCGAGCTCTGCCCCGTCTTCATGGGGTCGGCGTACAAGAACAAGGGCGTCCAGATCCTGCTCGACTCGGTGATGAGGTTCCTTCCTTCTCCGTACGACGTCGAGAACACGGGTGTCGACCTCTCGAATGCAGAGGCGCCGATCGTGATCGACAGCGATCCGCAGAAGCCGCTGGTCGCGCTCGCGTTCAAGCTCGACGAGGGCCGCTACGGGCAGCTCACGTACCTGCGCGTCTACCAGGGGACGATCGGCAAGGGAACCACCATCATGAACGCCCGCACCAAGAAGCGGCACAAGGTGGGCCGGCTGGTGCGAATGCACGCCGATTCGATGGAGGACATCTCCGAGACCGAGGCGGGCGACATCGTCGCCCTGTTCGGCATCGAGTGCGCGTCGGGCGACACCTTCACCGACGAGTCGGTGCAGATCGCCATGAGCTCGATGCACGTGCCGGCCGCGGTGATCTCGCTCTCGATCAAGCCGAAGGACAGCTCGGGCCTCGAGAACATGAGCAAGGCGCTCGGACGCTTCACCCGCGAGGATCCGACCTTCCACGCCGGCGTCGATGACGAGAGCGGTGAGACCGTGATCTCGGGGATGGGAGAGCTCCACCTCGACGTCTACGTCGAGCGGATGAAGCGCGAGTACGGCGTCGAGGTCGTGACGGGCGCGCCGCAGGTCGCGTACCGCGAGACGATCTCGCAGCGTGCCGACTACATGTACACCCACAAGAAGCAGACGGGCGGCTCGGGCCAGTACGCGAAGGTCGGTGGCTACGTCGAGCCGATCGCCGAGGGCGGCGCCGAGTTCGAGTTCGTCGACGAGGTTCGCGGGGGAGCGATCCCGACCGAGTTCATCCCGTCGGTCGAGAAGGGCTTCAGGACGGCGATCCAGAAGGGTCGGCTGATCGGATTCCCGGTGATCGGGGTTCGAGCCGTCGTGAACGACGGGCAGGCGCACGCGGTCGACTCGTCGGACATGGCCTTCCAGGTGGCGGCCCGCTCGGCCTTCCGCGAGGTCTACCCGAAGGCGAAGCCGATCGTCCTCGAGCCCGTCATGAAGGTGGCCGTCGAGGGCCCCGTCGAGTTCCAGGGGCAGTATCTGAAGACGATCCTCCAGCGGCGCGGAATGGTGATCGGGACGACCGAAGAAGAGGGCTTCTGCCGCGTCGAGGCGGAGGTGCCGCTCGCAGAGATGTTCGGCTACGCGACGGATCTGCGTTCGAACAGTCAGGGCAAGGCCGAGTTCACCATGGAGTTCTCGCGCTACGTCCCTGCGCCGGCGGAGGTCACGAAGGCCCTCCAGGAGAAGTACGCCGGCAAGGTCAAGGGCGACGAGGACTAGCCGGAGTCGAGCCGGGGAGGGTCATGTACCGGAAGTTCCTGAACGCGCGCAGCCCGCTTCGCCTGCTCGAGAAGGGGCTCCACGGTGGTCTCGGCCGCGGCAACGTGGGCGTGGTGCTCGCCGGCCATGGCGTCGGCAAGACGTCGTTTCTCGTCTGTGTCGCGCTCGACGAGCTGCTCCGCGGCGAGCACGTCCTCCACGTGACGCTCGATCAGACCGTTCCGCACCTCCGCGCGTTCTACGACACGGTCTTCGACGATCTCGCCTCGACGACGCACCTCGAGGATCAGGCCGTCGTCCGGAGCGAGGCCGATCGCCGCAGGAGCCTGCGTCACTACAGCGCTGCGGAGTTCAGTCCGGCGAAGCTCCGCGAGGCGGTGAAGGTCGAGACCGAGGCGAGCGGCAGGCCCGCCCTCGTGATCGTCGAGGGGCTCGATCTCGCCGCCGCCGGCAAGCCCGAGATCGAGGAGATCCGTGCGCTCGCGCAGGAGCTCGATGCCGAGGTGTGGCTATCGGCCTCGCTCGCGACCGAGCGGATCGCCGAGGTTCCCGCATCGCTGCGGGCTGCCGGAGACGTGGCGAGCGTCGTCCTCGCGCTCGAGCCCGGTGTCGATTCGGTCGGACTCCGGGCGCTCAAGGATCACGAGAACCCGGACGTTTCTGCGCTGCACGTCTCGCTCGACCCGCGCACCCTGCTCCTCATCCGGAGCTAGGAGACGGATCCGAGACGGGTCGGGCCGCCTGGACGCCGCGTATCGGCGCCCGGAGCTTGCGTCCGGCCCTAACCGCGGCCGAGGCGCTTCGCGACCATCTCGCGCAGTGCGCTCGAATAGACGATGCCGCTGCCCTTGCTTGCAGCGGGTCGCGGCGCGGCCGCCGGCTTCGGAGCCGCAACTCGCGCGGGAGCCGGGCGCGAGGGCGCCTTTGCCGCCGGCTTCTTCTTGGTCGTCTTCGCGCTCTTCGCGGCCATTGGAATCCTCTCCTCGCTTTCGCGTTCGGTTAGCATCAGCGTCGTGGAACCGAATGTCGGACGCCGTCCTCGCGGCGTCAAGATCGTCTGTACGCTCGGTCCGACGAGTTCCGACGAGAACACCCTCGGCGCGATGCTCGAGGCGGGGCTCGACGTCGCACGACTCAATTTCTCCCACGGAACGATCGACGAGCACGCCGAGCGGGCTCGGAGGCTTCGGGACATCGCGGCGAGGCTCGGGCGTCCCGTCGCGATCCTCCAGGATCTGCAGGGTCCGAAGGTCCGGATCGGAGCGATGGCGCCGGGATCGCGGCTCGAGACGGGAGCGGAGTTCGAGCTCCGCCACGGCGACGGGGAAGGGGATCCGGGCCGCGCCTTCGTCGACGACGCGCTTTTCTTCGACGAGGTTCGCGTGGGAGATCGGCTGCTCGTCGCCGACGGCGCGATCGAGCTCGCGATCGAGACGCAGGTGGCAGGCCGGCTCGGGTGTCGCGTGATCGCAGGAGGCGTGCTGCCTTCGAGAAAGGGCGTGAACGTTCCGCGCGGGCTCCTGCGTCGGCCGGTGCTCTCCCGAGACGACCTCGAGGATCTCGCGGCCGGGGTCTCGCTCGGAGTCGATCTCGTGGCGGTTTCCTACGTGCGGGGAGCCGAGGATCTGCGCGCCGTCCGGCGTGCCCTTCGCGACCTCGACGCAGCCACGCCGCTCGTCGCGAAGATCGAGACCGCGTCTGCGATCGCGAACCTCGGCGCCATTCTCGATGCGACCGACGCGGTCATGCTCGCGCGAGGCGATCTCGCGATCGAGACGCCCTTCGAGCGCGTGCCGATGGAGCAGAAGCGGATCCTCGAGGCGGCGCGCCGTCGCGGGCGCCCGGTGATCACCGCGACGCAGCTTCTCGGCTCGATGGTCTCGGAGCCGCGCCCGACGCGAGCCGAGGTGAACGACGTGGCCAACGCCGTTCTCGACGGAACCGACGCGCTCATGCTCTCCGAGGAGACTGCGATCGGCACGCACCCCGTTCTCGCGGTCGCGACGATGGCGCGAATCGCGGTCGCCACCGAGCTCGAGGCGCCGGACCTCCTGCTCGGGCCCGAAGGGCTCTCGGCCGACATCCAACCGCTCGGAGTCGTCGCCGAGAGCGCCGCGCGGACGGCGCGGGCGATCGGCGCCCGCGCGCTCGTGGCGTGGACCCGCGGCGGGCTCGGAGCGCGCCTGCTCTCGCGGGCGACCCGCGGAATCCCGATCCTCGCGCCGGCGCGCCGGCCCGAAGCGGCTCGGCTGCTCGCGGTGCTGCGGGGGGTGACTCCGCTCCCTGCGGCGGACGGATCGATCGATGCCGCGCACGTGAGGAGGATCCTCGGCGTCTCGGCTGGGGACGATGCCCCGCTCGTGCTGCTCGGTCACGACGTCGGTCCCGGCGGGCGACGCATCCCCTGGATGCGCGTCGCACATCTCGACGAGCCCGATTCCTGGACCCGCGATCCCGCTCCCTTGGGGTAGGATCCGGCCATGGCGTCTCGCGCTTCCGGCCCCGCTCCGGAACAGGACGAAGCACTCCTTCTCGATCGCATGCGATCCGGAGACGAGGCGGCCTTCGCCGAGTTCGTGCGTCGCCACGGCGGGCGCCTTCTCGCCGTGGCTCGGCGCATGCTGCGGAGCGAGGAGGACGCGAACGACGCGGTCCAGGACGCCTTTCTCTCGGCGTTCCGTGCGCTGCCCGAGTTCGCGGGCGATTCGCGCCTTTCGACCTGGCTCCACCGCATCGCCGTGAACGCCTGCCTCATGAAGCTCCGTACGCGGAGGAGAAAACCCGAAGGGCCGATCGACGAGCTCCTGCCGACCTTCCACGAGGATGGCCACGCCACGAACCCCGCCGTCGCCTGGCGCGAGGACGCCGAAGCCATGCTCGGTCGGGAACGGACGCGATCGCTCGTCCGCGAAGCGATCGATCGCCTCCCCGAGGGCCACCGGACGATCCTCGTGCTTCGTGACGTCGAGGAGCTCGACACCGAGGAGACGGCAAAACTTCTCGGGCTCTCGACGAGCGCCGTCAAGACGCGGCTCCATCGTGCACGCCAGGCGCTCCGCACACTGCTCGATCCACATTTTCGCGAGGACGATCGGTGAGTCGCCCGCTCATGAGCTGCAGGGAGTTCTCGGAGTTTCTCGACCGCTACGTCGAAGGCGAGCTCGGCGACGTCGAACGTCTCGAGTTCGAACGGCATCTGGCCGCGTGTCCGGCCTGCGTCGCGTATCTCGAGAGCTACCGCCGAACGACCCGGCTCGCACGCGCGCTCGGAGCGTCGGATGCGTTGCCGGGCGTTCCCGATGAGCTCGTGGCCGCAGTGCTCGCCTCGCGCCGGAACGCGTAGGAAGCCGACCCGAGACGTCTCGATCTCCTATCCATCGCCGGCGCGCTTCGCCGCGAGGATCGCCCGGACGAGCCGCTCCGGGACCGGCAGGGCGGCGTCCGGTGCTTCGGACGCGCCGGTCTGCCGGGCGAGCTCGAGCGTCCGTCGATAACTCTCGATGTAGCGAACGCAGTCGCGACACCAGAACAGATGCCGGCGGAAGGCTCGCCGTTGCGCGGCCAAGAGGTCTCCCTCGAGGTACTCGAGCAGGAACTCCGAAACCTCCCGGCAGGTCGCGCCGAAGACGAGCCGCCTCATCTCGCTAGCTTCTCCGGCGCCAGGCGAGGAGCCGGCCGAACAGGCGCTTCACCCCCGGAGTGAGGCGTGTTCGGTTGTAGAGATCGCCGATCTGTCGCAGCGCCTCGGCCTGTGTCGGATAGGGATGGATCACGCTCGCGAGCTTCGAGAGACCGATCTGAGAGACCATCGCGAGCGTGAGCTCGCCGATCAGCTCTCCCGCATGCGCCGCCACGATCGTCCCCCCGACGATCCGGTCGGTCCCCTTGGCGACGTGGACCTTCACGAAGCCCTCGGTCTCGGCGTCCGCGATCGCCCGGTCGACGTCCTCGAAGCGTCGCACGAAGGTGTCGATCTCGACCCCGCGTTCCGCGGCGGTCCGGTTCGACAGCCCGACGTGGGCGATCTCGGGCGCCGTGTAGGTCGACCACGGGATCACGAGCGAAGAGAGCTTGCGCCGTCCGAAGAAGAGCGCGTTCTGGATCACGATGCGTGCCGCGGCGTCCGCCGCGTGCGTGAACTTCGTCGGCATGCAGACGTCGCCCGCGGCGTAGATCCTCCGGTTCGTGGTGCGAAGCCGATCATCGACGCGCACGCCGGTCCGCGGATCGGATTCGACGCCGACGCGTTCGAGGTCGAGCCCTTCGAGGTTCGGCGTGCGTCCGGCACCGACGAGGATCTCGTCGACGACGATCTCGCGCGAAGCCCCCCCGACGACGACGCGGACGATCTTCTCGCGCCCCCTTCGCTCGACGCGCTCGATTCGAGCATCGAGCACGAGATCGATCCCGTCTCGGACGAAGGCGCTCTGCACGATCTCGGCGGCGTCGGCATCCTCACGATCGAGAATGTGTCCGCGATCGTGGAGGAGCGTGACGCGGCTTCCGAGCCGCTGGAAGGCCTGTGCGAGCTCGCATCCGATCGGCCCTCCGCCGATCACGGCGAGGCGCTCCGGGCGCTCGACGAGCGAAAAGACCGTCTCGTTGGAAAGAGCGCCGGCCTCCGCGAGCCCGGGGATCTCGAGCTCCGCGGCCCGGGCGCCCGTGCACAGCACTGCGCGGGCGAAGCGGAGCTTCGCCTCGCCGACGGCCACGGTGTCGCTCGAGACGAAGCGCGCCTGGCCGAGGAAGACGTCGATTGCGAGTTCCTTCGAGAACCTCGACACGGAATCATGTCGGCTGATTCCGGCGCGGAGGCGCCGCATCCGCTCCATCACGGCCGCGAAATCGACCTCGATGCCGGCGGGGATGCGGAAGCCGAGTTCGGCGGCCTTTGCGAGCTCGCCGTGGAGCCGGGACGAGCGGATCACGCACTTCGACGGCACGCAGCCGACGTTCAGGCAGTCGCCTCCGAGCAGATGCCGTTCGACGAGTGCGACGCGGGCCCCGAGACCCGCTGCGCCCGCCGCCGTCACGAGGCCGGCGGTCCCGGCGCCGATCACGACGAGGTTGTAACGCGGTGCCGGCGTGGGGTTCGTCCAATCGGGCGGATGGACGTGTGCGACGAGCGCGAGGTTGTGTTCGTCGCGGGGACTCACCGTTCCGAATGCGGGCATCTTGCCTCCCGGGCTCCGGGCCCGCTTCTTCGATGCGGGAGCGGCTTCGCGGTTACCCCTCGGCGGCGAGAACTTCGAGATCGAGACGCAGGACCTCACCGAGCGACCAGGCCTGGAACGGGCAGCCACGGGGAGCGTGCGACGGGTCGCCTTCGAGGATCTCGCTCACGTGGCCGATTCCCGCCTCGGCGAGGTGCCGTTCGAGGGGAGCGAGAAACCGCTTGCGCGCCTGGCGGCGGACCGCCGGCGCGCCGCCGCGAACCCGCACCCACGCTTCGACGAAGGGGCCGAGCAGCCAGGGCCAGGCCGTTCCCTGGTGGTAGGCGCCGTCGCGCTCGGCTGGAGTGCCCTCGTAGCGTCCCGAATAGCCGGGCTCGCC
>CAJPFO010000300.1 GCA_905339255.1 Myxococcaceae bacterium | reverse complement strand
ACACGCTCGCATACTTCAAGCAGCTCGCCGACGACGCCGAGATCCCGTACCAGACGTTGATCAACTTCTATCTCCGCGAATGCGCACGGGCGAAGAAGCGACCCTCGATGCGCTGGAAGGCCGCGTAACCTCGCCACGCCGCCCAACGGCTGGCCGCTAAGCTGCGGCCGCGCGTGAGCCTATCACGATGGCGTCGAGCACGGCCGCCCGCGCAGCAGAAGCCCGCGGCCGGCAGCTTCAGCGGCTTGTTGGACGGCGACGCGACTTGCGAATGCATTAGTGCACGAGGCCTTGCTTCTTGAACTGCTCGTACAGTTGCCTGAGGGTCTCGTCGTTTCCGTCCGCAACCTGGAGCAGGAGATCGAGTACTGCCATTCGCATTGAGAAGGTGGCGCCAACGTCGAGATCGTCGGCAGTGGTAGCGTCGAAGTCGGGGTTGGTAGGGATCTCAACTTCGCGAATCCACCACAGGTCGATCTTGCGGACGATCTCAGCGATGGCGCACAGCAGGTCGGAGCGGACCTCAGACTCGATGCTGCCGAGGATCTCCGGAATGTGGTGAGCAACGAAGTTCCGATGCTCTCGAATCTCCCGTATGCGATCCAGGTCTTCATCGTTCAGGGCGCCAGAATCGCGGAACCAGATGGCCGACGCGAAGAAGGGCATGCTGTGGAGAGACAGCACCTTCGAGCGATAGTCATCGCTGAGCACTGGGCCGTTGGCATCGAACCCGTCGGAGAAGAAGCCCTCGAGGTGCTCGATGAGCGCCTGACTCATAAACTCGTAGGCGGTGAGAAAAATGGACGCGCGGACCAGGTTCGCGCGGAGCTCCTCCGGATTCAGGAGCTTCGCCCAGCTTCGGAACGCCTTGCTGCGTTGATCGGTCATCTCTTGTCGCCGTCCAACGGCTTGGCAATGAGCTGCCGGCCGCCGCACTCCCCGCAGTCTCGACCGCCGGACGCCGCCGTGTCAACCACCCGATTGCGGCGGCCGGTGGCCCTCCGCCGCCGCACGCCGCCGAATGCGGCCGGTCAGCTCCATTGCCTTGTTGGGCTGCCGGCTCTTCAGAGAATCTCACGCGATATGAGCTCACCGTGTTCCTGGCCGGGCTCGCCGCAGGAGTAGGTTTCGCGCGCCGCATGGATTCCGATCTCGTCAACCTTGAGGAGCAGCTCCTCGTGAACCTCACTCGCGTGATCACCGCACGACCACGTTACGATTCGCAGCGGCCCCGTGGAGGTCCGTAGCTTCTCCCAATGGTCGACATAGAGAACCAGGGGTCTGTCAGGATGTTCCGCCGATCCAAAGGCATGAAGTCCCGGCCGGCTTGGCGATATGCCAACCAGAACGCTCTGGCGCTTGCCACATGGGAGGACGCCAATCTGAAGGACGAATTCGGTTGCCGAGCCGTCGAGGTTGAAGTCGCGGAGGTCGAGGATGTTGATGACAGTGCGCTCCACGACGGCTTCTTGGAATGCTGCTGGCGACCCAAACTGGTCCGCCCTTTCCCAGGCGTCGAGGTCCGACGCAAGAACCGGGAATCGCCGGAGGGCCGCATGACCCTTCTCTGAGGCCGGTGCGGGCACCTCGTCATTCGAAAACAGCGGAGTCACGTGCAATCGGTCGATCTCTCCGGACGACCGAGAGCGAACCAGGTCGAGCTCGCCCTCCTCTCCGAATTCAAACCCAGAGCATGGACACGTAAACCAACCCGGATCATCCGGCGGACAGATCGGACCCGGTGGATGCGCCCACTCGAGGCGCCAAGTCTCGGTGGTGCCGTTGACGTCAACGGTGCGCTCCTCCCGGAGGACTCGTGCCTGAGGTGCGGGAGCCCGCGCGTCCTGCGCCGTCCCGCGCGAAGCCGCAAGAATCCCGGTCAATGCCGCCACGGCCCAAAGTCCAGCCCGACGCGCAATGTGCATCGCTTCCCCGCAGCACGGCTTCTTCCGGCTGCCCAACAACGGCTTGCCGCTCACCTGCGGCCGCGCGCGATGCTACCACGGCCGGGCCGAGCACAACCGCTCGCGCGACGGAAGCCTGCGGCCGTCAGGTGCAGCGGCTTGTTGTGCAGCACGCTCGGCGCATCTACGGAAGCGAGAACCACGCCCTTCTGAAGGGAAACGCTTCCTGATCTCCCTGCTCCGCGAAGAAGTGCCAGCCCCTCTCCTCGTAGCGCTCGAGAGTCATGCGAACCCAAACGAGCGCGAGAGCAAGACTCTGGAAGCTGTCGGCTCCGGCCGCAGACTGTTCGGCAGGGTCGAGGGAGATTCTGACCGGGCATCTGAACTCAGCACCGGGCTCGGCCTCGGCTGGCCGACCGATCGCAATTGAAACCGTGCCTTCAGATCCGGAGGGATCTCGATAGAAGAGTTGAGTGCTGGCGACAATGTCTTCCAAGCGGTGCCTCTTCGAAGGTGACTACGCGAGGAACTCCGGCTCAACCCAGATGGAGTGCCCTGTGCCGCCGACCAGCGGACGGGCGATGCGGGAGACATTGAGTTCAAGCAGGAGAGGTGACCTTCTGACGCCCTGAACCTTGAACCTGTGCCCGACGGTGGCGCGAAACACGCGCCGTGTCTCGCCCGGCATCGCCCTGACTTCCGGCGGAACCGCGATCACTCGAACGAAGGATCCGACGCGAACTGGCCTGCCTGCCGACGTCAGAACGGCCACTCGCGCCTCCTCTTCGTGCTGCACAACGGCTGGCCGCTAAGCTGCGGCCGCGCGCGATTTTACCATGACCCGTGTCAAGCACGGCCGCCCGTGCAGCTGAAGCCCGCGGCCGTCAGCTTCAGCGGCTGGTTAGACCGCAGGCTCAGACACCCACCGCTGTCGCGCGTTTGCCTGCCATTCCGGCGACTGAGCGTACTCGGCGACGGGCAGTGTCAAGCTGCGTGTGTGAAATAGCCGGAGAAGGGCTTGAGCTTGCGGAAGCCTGAGTTTCGAAACGGGGCCTTCCTCCAACTCGACTCCATCTTGATCGCGATGAAGGCCAGAATCCGATAGACCGAGGCTTCGCCCGCCACGATCTCCATGGGTCCCGTCCTTCGCTTGAACTCCTTGTTCACCCGCTCCACCACGTTGGTCGTCCGCAGCGACATCCACTCTGCCTCGGGGAACTTCAAGAAGGCGATGAGGGCGTCGGCGTCCTTCTCGAGGCACGCCACCGCGTCGGGGTAGATCGATCGCCACCGCCCGCCGAAGCGTGCGAGCGCGGCCTTTGCCGACTTCTCGTCGCCGGCGTAGAAGAAGCGCCGCATGTCCTCGGCGACCGCGATCCGGTCCTTCTTCCGCACCTTCGCAAGCACGTTGCCCGCCTTGTGGAACTGGCACCGCTGCACCTTGGCCTTGAGGAACGCCGCCTTGAAGGCCTTCTCGAGGCCGGGCAGCCCGTCCATCACCCCGAGCTGCACGGCTCCCGGGTCGAGGCCGCGCTGAATCAGTTCCTCGAAGACCACGGCCCACGACTTCGACGACTCCCGGTCCCCGGCCTGCAGCGCCAGGACCCGCCGCTGGCGGTCCTCCGTCACTCCGACCACCACCAACACGCACTGCTTCTCGATCTCCTTCCCGCGCCGCATCGAGAAGTACGTCCCGTCGACGAAGAGGTAGAGGTACTTCTCGCCATCGAGAGGGCGCTTGCGCCAGGCCTCTACCGGCTCGAGGAGCTTCTTCGTCGCCTGCGACACCTCGCCGGCCGAGAGCCTCCTCCCGAACAGCCGCTCGCTCATGAGCTCCACCGTGCGCGTCGAGGCGCCGCCCAGGAAGAGCATCTGGAGGTCCTGCTCGATGGCCGGGTCGTACTGGATCCGCTTCGGTACGAGCTCCGTCTGGTAGCTCCCGTCCCGATCCCGCGGGATGCGAAGATCGATCGTCCCCAGGCCCTTCAGCGTGAAGCGACGCGAGCGGTAGCCGTTGCGATGGTTCGCCGGGCCCGACACCCGCTCGTACGGCTCGCGGCCCAGGTGCATCGTGAGCTCCGCATCGAGCAGGTCGTTTGCGCATTTCGCTCATCGTGAACACCCCGATCGGCGATCGTGAACAGGGTGGAGCGTCGCTGGTTGGTTTCAGTCGTTCCCCGGGGACTCCTTCCGTCGCGAGGGTCCTTGTAGCACGAGCGGGTGGGCGTTGTGGAGCA
>CAJPFO010000299.1 GCA_905339255.1 Myxococcaceae bacterium | reverse complement strand
CGCCGGAGGTCTGCGCCCATCGCTCCTGCGATCGCGCGTACGGCCGTGGGCGCATCGGCGCGCGCGAGCAGCCAGGCGAGCCGCTCGCCGATCCTTCCCCCCGAACGGGCGACGGCCTCGGCCGCGAGCTGCTCCTTGCCTCCCGGAAAGTGGAAATAGAGCGATCCGACCGGAGCGCCGGCCTCGCGGACGATCTCCTGCAAGCCGCTCGCGGCGTAGCCCTGTCGGCGCAGCAGCTTCCCCATGGTCCGGAGCAGTCGCTCGCGACTGCCGGGTGCGGAGATTTGGCCGGCGGATCTCTTCGCGGTCATCGATGCTCCATCAAGGTCCCTTGCGGGCTTCCGGCGCGACTCGGACGAAGGTTCCCGTCGCGGTCGCACAGAGCCTGCCCTCGCCGTCGACGAGACTCGCGCTCGCCCGTGCGACGCTCATGCCGCAGGAGACGATCGTCCCGCTCACCACGACGTTGCCGGGCGACGTCGGACGCAGGTAATCGACGCGCAGGTCGACGGTGGTGAAGACCTCGCCGGTCTTCGCGACCAACGCCCAGGTTCCCGCCGAGTCGAGAAGACTCGCGACGACCCCGCCGTGCAGGCGTCCCGGGATGCTCTCGAAGCGGGAGTCGAGAGCGGCCCGGATCTCGACGCCTTCCCGTTCCGACGAAATCGTCGCACCGAGCGTGCGGTGGAACGAAGCGCTCGCGAAGAGCGCTCCGAGCTCGCTCCCGGTGAGAGCCAGAGAGGTGGCGCGCGCGCTCATAGGTCGAGAGTCGCGCCGACGGCGATCGCCGCTCGCGAGATCGCCTTCGCCTTGGTGCGGCGGAGTCGATCGCGGGGCGCGGTCTCGATTCGAGAGACGACCCGGAGCACGGCTTCTTCGAGCGCGTCGGGGACGACGACCTCCGAGACGAGGCCGAGCGCGAGCGCTTCGCGGGCATCGAGCGTGCGGCCCGTGAGGCAGAGGTCTCGTGCGACGGCGCCGCCCACGAGATCGTGCAAGGGCGAGTAGACGACGTCCGCGAAGGTGAACTCGGGGTGGGCGAAGCGTGCCGTCTCGGAGGCGATCCGGACGTCGCAACAGACCGCGAGATCGAAGCCTCCTGCGAGAGCGGGGCCGTTCACCGCCGCGAGGAGCGGGAGCGGAAACCCGAGCAGCGTGCGATGGAAGCGATCGCTCGACGCCCAGAGCGCGCGGGAGAACCCGGGATCCTCGGCGGCGCGGCGGAACTCTCCGAGATCGAAGCCGGCGGAGAAGACCTCGCCGGCTCCGGTCAAGACGACGGACTTGACGCTCTCGTCCGCGGCGAGCGCGTCGAGCGCGTCGCAGACCTCCTCACGGAGCGCGGTCGAAAGCGCGTTGCGCTTCGCCGGGCGATCGAGGGTGAGACGTACCGAGGACGCGGCGATCCGGTCGATGCGGAGGTTTTCGGGGGACATCGGGGCTCCTCGCGGCGCCGGGCCGCCTTGATCAGAGAGTAGAATGATCATTCTAGTGATATCCGTCAAGGGCCTGATTGGAAGCTTTTCAGCGGCCGGGATCGCGTTTCGCCGCTAGAGTGATCGATCGAATCCCCGGCCCGGCTTGGCGCAGGTCCCGCGCCTGCCGATACTGGCGCGCGTGAACGACCCCGTCCCCGCCAGACGCGCGAGGAGCCGACTCCCCCTCGCCGGGGAATCGGTGCGCGAACGCAACAAGCGCGAGAAGCGCGAGCGCCTGCTCCGCGCGGCGCGGGAGCTCTTCGTCCGGAAGGGATTCGAGGCGACCACCGCTCGGGAGATCTGCCGCCGCGCAGGAGTCGGGACGGGGACACTCTTTCTCTACGTGAAGAGCAAGCGCGATCTCCTCTTCCTCGTCTTCCGCGAAGAGGCACGTCGGCTTTGGAGCGAGGCGCTCACGAGCACGGAGCGCGCGACCTCGATCGTCGATACCGCAGCAAGGCTCTTCGGTGCGTTCATCGAGTACTACGATTCGAATCCTGCACTCGCCGAGGGCCTCGGTGCGGAGCTTCTCGCAGGCGCCCGAGGCTCCGACGAGCTGATCGCCCTGAACGCCGAGTTCCTCGCACATCTGGTCGCACTGATCGAGCGCGCCCAGGAGCAGGGCGAGCTGCGAAGCGATCGCCCCGCCTCGACGCTCGCCGCGCTCTTCTTCGCGCATTACGAGCACTGGGTCCTCGCCTGGCTCGTGATGGGAGCCGTCCCGCGCGAGGTCGCGCAAGCCGGCCTTCGCGAAGCGCTCGAGCTGCAGGTCGAGGGCCTCCGTCCCGGCCCGCGCCACGCGGGTCACGAGACGCGGCCGCCGCAAGCCCGCTCCCCGCGCCGCTAGGCACGTCCCTCCACCTGCGCGACGCCCCCCCTTGCGCTTTTTTCTGAACACGATCATAATTGATCGTGTTCATTTCAAATCGATCTCCAGGAGGTCTCGATGAAGCTCCGAACCGCCGCACGGCTCCTTCGCAACGGGCAGCTCGCCGTCCTCTTCGGCGCGCTCCGCATCGCCAACCCCTTCTACGAGGTCTCGTGGCTCGTCTCCGCCGCGCGCGCCGGCCTTCTGCGCCGGCTCGCTGCAGGCCCCGCCACGCTCGCGACACTCGCAGGAGAGATGACCCGCGAGAGCCGCGACCGCGATTGGCTCGAGAAGTGGCTCGAGCTCGGTGTCCGCACCGGCCAGCTCCATCAGGTCGGCTCGACCTACTCGCTCCGCAGCCGGCTCGCCCGCGGGCTCGCGCGCCCGGAGAACGACCCGATCCTCGCGATCCTCGAGGAGGTCGCGACCCTTCACCATCGGCTGGTGATCGAGACGCCGCAGCGACTCGCTGCGGCCGAGCGCTTCACGCTCGCCGATCAGGACGGCGTGCTCATCGCTCGATCCTCGCCGCTCGTGCGGCCCTTCCTCCACGAGGCGATCGACGAGGTCGTCCCCCGCCGCGGGGCGATGCGGCTGCTCGAAGTCGGAGCCGGCTCGGCCACGTACATCCGCTACGCGGCAGAGAGGAACCCCGACCTCCGGGCGCTCGGCCTCGAGCTCCAACCCGACGTCGCAGAGTTCGCGAACTCGAACCTCCGTGCGTGGGGGCTCGCGTCGCGCGCGACCGTCGACAAGGGCGACGTCCGCGACCGCGTCGCAGAGCCGACCTTCGACCTCATGACCTTCCACAACAACATCTACTACTTCCCGGTCGACGAGCGTGTCGCGCTGCTACGCCATGCGCTCGACTTCCTCGCTCCGGGAGGCCGGATCCTCCTGACGACCGCCTGCAGCGGAGGAAGCCCCGCCGCCGTCGCGCTCGACATCTGGAGCGCGGGGACCGAGCGCTGCGGCCGCCTTCCGGCCCCCGACGAGCTCGTCGAGCAGATGAAGGAGGCCGGCTTCGTCGAGGCGAGGCACCAGAGCCTGATCCCCGGCGACCGCTACTACGCCTTCTACGGCCGGAAGCGCGCGTGACGTCGTCCGTCCTCTCCGCAGTCCCGCACGGGAAAGGCGTCGCCGCGGCGCTCGAGCAGATCGCCGGCCCGGAGAACGTCTTCGAGGACCGGACGACGCTCGCGTCGTTCGCGAAGGACGAGAGCTTCGCGCCGGCGACGATGCCCCGCGCCGTGGTTCGACCGCGAACCGCCGAGGAGGTCCAGCGGATCGTGCGCCTCGCGGCGGAGAGCCGGACTCCGCTCGTCCCCGTGAGCTCGGGCCCGCCTCATTTCCGCGGAGACACGGTTCCCGGAGAGGGAGGCGCGGTGGTCGTCGACCTTTCGGCGATGCGCGGGATTCCGCGGGTCGATCGCCGCAACCGCGTGGCGATCGTCGAGCCGGGAGTGACCTTCGGTGAGCTCATCCCCGCGCTCGCAGCCGAAGGCCTCGCCCCGTACCTGCCGCTCGTTCCGCGAGCCACCAAATCGGTCCTCGCGAGCATGCTCGAGCGCGAGCCGCACACGGCCCCGCGTCACCACTGGGACGCGCAGGATCCCCTGCTCTGCATCGAGGTCGTCTTCGGCACGGGTGACGTCTTCCGCACCGGCTCCGCCGCAGGCCCGGGGACGCTCGAGGAGCAACGCAAGGCGGGCGGCGCGCAGATGCGCGGGATGGGCCCCGGCCAGACCGACCTCCAGCGTCTCGTCCAAGGCGCGCAGGGGACCTTCGGGATCGTGACGTGGGCGAGCCAGAAGTGTCGCCTGCTCGCGAAGCGACGCGAAGCGCTCTTGGTGGCGTCCGATTCCCTCGAGGCGCTCAGCTCGCTCTGCCGCGAGGTCCTGCGCGTTCCCCTCGGTGACGACCTCCTCGTGCTGCGCGGCGCCACGCTCGCAGCGATCGTCGGTCGCGATCGCGCAGAGATCCGGAGGCTTCGCTCCGCGCTTCCGGCTTTCGTCCTCCACTTCGGAGTCGACGGGACCGGGGCCCTTCCCGCAGAACGCATCGCATACCAGATCGAGGACTTCGCCGCGCTCGCGCAGCGCGAAGGGCTCGCTCCGGCGCGCGTTCTCGAGCCCCGGATCCGCGCGGTCGACCTGGCGGCGATCCTCTCGGGACCGTCCGCCGAGCCGTACTGGAAGCTCCGGGAAACCGGAGCCTGCGAGGAGATCCTCTTTCTCAGCACGCTCGACCGCGCCGCAGACCTCTTCGAGATCGTCCGTCGCGAAGCCGAGCACGCGGGGTATCCGGCGTCACGGCTCGGCTTCCACGTGCAACCGACCGTACAGGGAACGAGCTGTCACTGCGAGGTGACGCTTCCGTACGCCCGCGAGGACGCCGCGCAGGTGCGCTCCGTCCGGCGCTGTCTCGGCACCGTCAGCGCTTCCCTCCTGGACGCGGGCGCCTTCTTCTCGCGCCCCTACGGCGACGCGGCGAGCGAAGCGCTCCGGCGCGATGCCGTGGCGGCGCGAGTCGTCGAGACGCTTCGGGGGATCTTCGATCCCCATCGGGTGATGAACCCCGGCAAAGTCGCCCTCTAGGCCGCCGGCTCGCCCGGCACGAAGGAGCTCGCACGATGGCGCTCGAGGATTTCGAAGCCGACATGGTCCGCTGCAGCCGCTGCTCGGATTGCAAGTTCGCGCCGGCATCGCAGCTCGACGAGGACCGCGCGGAGATCTGTCCGAGCATCGCGCGCTTCGGCTTCCACTCGTACTCGGCCGGAGGACGCTTCGTCGCCGGACTCTCGTTGCTCTCGAAGCGAGCCGAAGCGAACGATTCGCTCCGCGATCTGGTCTACCGCTGTCAACTCTGCGGCGCCTGCGACGTCGCCTGCAAGAAGGACCGCGAGCTCGAGCCGCTCGAGATGATGCTCGAGTTCCGCTCGCGGCTCGTCGATCTCGGTCTCTCCCACCCCGCGCTCGACGCCGAGATCGACGGCCTCGACCGTCATGAGAACATGATGCGTCGCCCCCGCGAGGGGCGAGGCGACTGGGCCGAAGGGCTCGACGTGAAGCGCCTGCGCGACGGGCCCGCGGAGATCGTCTACCACGCCGGCTGCAGGCTCTCGTACGAGAGATCGCAGTGGGGCATCGCCCGCGACGCCATCACCGTCCTGCGCCGGGCGGGAGTCGACGTGGCGATCGCCGGAGACGACGAGATCTGCTGCGGTGGTCGCGCGTACGAAATGGGATACCCGGATCGGATCGAGCGACGCGCCGAGCGGCTCCGCGAAGAGCTTCGCCGGGCGGGAACGAAGACGCTCCTCACGTCGTGCGCGCATTGCTTTCACGCGTTCGGGATCCTCTACGAGAAGATCGGCCAAAGCCTCGGCATCGAGGTCGTCCACATCGCCGACTACGTGAACCGCCTCCTCGACGCCGGAATGCTCGAGTTCGCGAAGGAGGTCCCGCTCGCGGTGACGTATCACGATCCCTGCCATCTCGGCCGGCTGGCCGAGCCCTGGGTCCCCTGGCAGGGAACCGAGACGAAGGTCATGCAGCAGCTCGTGCTCCGGGATCCGCCGAAGAGCTTCCGCCGCGGCACCCACGGCAGCTATCGGCCACCGCGAGAACTCCTCGAACGGATTCCGGGGGTTCGCCTGCTCGAGATGAAGCGCGTCGAAGCCCATTCCCTGTGCTGCGGATCGGGAGGCGGGGTGCGCGAGGCGTACCCGGAGTTCGCTGCCTTCACCGCTCACGAGCGCGTCGACGAAGCGGTCGATACGGGAGCCCGGGCGCTGGTCTCGGCGTGCCCGTGGTGCCTCGAGGGGCTCGGCGAATCGGCACACCGGCAGGATCTCGACGTCGAGGTGCTCGATCTCATCGAGCTCGTCCGGAGGGCGCTGTGAACGATTCCCACGCCGCGACCTCGCACGTCGTCCTTCCCCGCGACGTGCTCCGAGCATTCGAGGACATCGTCGGTCCCGAGCACGTGAGCGACGATCCGTGGATCCTCGACGGCTATTCGTTCTACTTCCTCTCCGAGCTCATCACCGCGCTCGGCGCGGGCGGCGAGCGGAAGTTCATCCCCCGGCCCTCTGCCGTATTGCTCCCCGGAAGCACCGAAGAGGTCCAGCGGATCGTCCGCGTCTGCAACCGGCGCCAGATCCAATTCCACGCGTTCTCGACCGGCGTCGTCTGTGAAGGCGGCGCCGGCCGTGTACAGCTCGACCTCCGCCGGATGAACCGGATCGTCGACATCGACGAGAAGAACCGCATCGCCGTGATCGAGCCCTACGTCACGAATGCGCGGCTCTTCCACGCGACGATCAAGAAGGGCCTGCGCGCGCACGTCCACGCGGCGGGCGCGAACACTTCGCCCCTCGCGAGCGCAACCTCCGTCGGCGGCGAGGGGCCCGACAACCCGAGCTGCGGGTACAGCTCGCGGAACGTCCTCGGCGTCGAGTGGGTGCTTCCGTCCGGCGAGCTGCTGCGCCTCGGCTCGCTCGGTTCGGGTGCGGGCTGGTTCTCGGGCGACGGACCCGGGCCGAGCCTTCGCGGCGTCATGCGGGGAGTCTTCGGCGCGTTCGGCGGCCTCGGCGTCTTTACACGCGTGGCCGTGAAGCTCTACCCGTGGCACGGTCCCCCCGTCTTCAAGGGCCACGGACTTCCCCCGAACTATCCCGGCGAGATGCCGACGAACATGAAGGCCTTCTTCGCGGGGTTTCCGACGCCGGACCAGATGTACGACGCGGTCGGTCTCGTGTGGGAGGAGGGCATCGCCCACACCTTCAATCGCATGCCTCGCTCCTTCCTCTGCTACGCCTCGTCGGAATCGAACCAGCAGGCGTACGAGCTCTGGCAGTCGGGCCTTCTCGAGCGCGAGTTCAGCAACGGGATCTCGATGATCATCGCCGGCTTCTCCGAGGCAGAGCGCGCTTACAAGGAGCGCGTCTTCCACGAGATCCTCCGGAAGACCGGCGGAAAGATCGCCGAGACCCTCCAGAACGATCCGCGTTTCGCGTTGGGAGTCCTTCGAACGAGCGTACTCAGTGATGGGGTCTTCCGCGCAGTGAGCCGACCGAGCGGGGGCATCCTCGAGGGCTACTACCTGAACGAGTCGGTCGACGTGTCGAGGCTCTCGCACGAAGCCTCGTATGCGCACACCAAGAGCTTCACCGATCGGGGGATCTGCATCGACAACGGAGAGACGAACTGGGGCACCTTCAGCGACATCGCGTACCTCTCGGAGCAGATCCCCCACTTCGATCCGCGAGACGAGAAGTCGGTTCAGGGCATGCTCGAGCTTCTTGCGACTTCGTACCAGAAGCAGTTCGAGACCAGGAGCGGAGCAGGTCTGTTCGCGAACATCGGAGCACTCATGAACGATGCCTTCGGTCCGATGCTCTCGAACGTCCACATCTGGAAGAAGCGGATCAAGCGGGGGCTCGATCCTCGGACGGCGTGCGATCCGATGGGCTACGCGTTCCCCGAGGCACCGACCGCGACGGAGCCTCCGCCCGAGCGGGGTTGAGGAGCGCATGAAGATCCTCTCGCCGGTCGATCATCCCGACGAAGTCGCGTCGCTCGTCGAGGCGGGTGCGGACGAGCTCTTCTGCGGGCTCACCTCCGACAGATGGCTTTCGCGCTACACGATCGCAGCCGTGAGCCGCCGCTCGGCACGGATCGCAAACCTCGAGTCGCTCGATCTGCTCGGCAAGACGGTCGCGCTCGCGCACGAGCGCGGGGTTCCGGTCTGCCTCGCGGTGAACGAGCACTACTACACGCAGGCACAGCAGGCGTGGCTCCTCGAGCACGTCGGCGACGCGCTCGCCCTCGGCATCGATGCGTTGATCATCGCCGATCCCGCACTGCTGCTGACGCTCCGGAAGGCCGGGGTTCGTTCGGAGCTCCATCTGAGCACCGGCACGACGATCCTCAACTCCGAGGCGGCACGCTTCTTCGCGGATCTCGGCGTCTCGAGAGTGACGCTCG
>CAJPFO010000298.1 GCA_905339255.1 Myxococcaceae bacterium | reverse complement strand
GGCGCGACAGCGCGCGAGCGCCTCGTGGGCGCGGCCCCGTTCGGCGGCGCCGATTCCGCGCCACGGGGGAACGTCCGCGTAGGTTCCGAGCAAGGCGACGTCGAAGCCCGAGAGCGGATACCAGGGGTCGAGCGTATCGCGCTGCGGCACGTAGCCGATCCGGAGCGGGCTTCGTCGCCAGGTGCTTCCGGCGAGCGGCAGATCGAGGCCGAGCATTCCGCGAAGGAGCGTCGTCTTGCCACTTCCGTTCGGTCCGACGAGCGCGACGCGATCTCCCGGGTGGATCACGAGATCCACGTGGCGCAGCACCACGCGGCCTTCGCGGCCGAAGCTCGCGGCCTCGGTTCGCAGCAGCGGCTCCGCGTTCATCCCGGTGGGGCTCCCTGCTCGCGCAGTGCTCCGACGAGCGAGCGCAGGTTCGCCTCGACCGAATCGAAGTATCCGCTCGTTCCGGGCAGGCCTCCCGCGAGCACCGAGACGCTCGCGAGCGGCACGCCGAGCCGGTCGGCGAGGCTCTTCGGAAGTCCCTCGGGGCTCGCGATCTCGTGGACGACGAGATCGACCCGGTCGCGCCGCCCGGCTTCGACGAGCGCCTCGAGGTGCGCCGGCGTCGCCGGGACGCCGGGCTTGAGCTCGACGGTTCCGACCACGACGAACCCGTAACGACGTGCAAGGTAGGAGAGATCCTGATGGCTCGAGATCACCTTGCGTCCCTGGAGCGGCGCCGCGAGCGTCTTCCATTCGTCGAGACGCGCGTCGAGCTCGCGCTCGAAGCGGGCCAGACCCTCCCGGTAGGCTTCGCGGCCCGCCGGATCGACGCGTTCGAGGCCTTCGGCGATCGCGCGCGCCATCGCGCGGCCGGCGAGGGGATCGAGATTGAAGTGCGGATTTCCGAGCGGATGAAGCTCGCCCTGGACGCGACTCTGGCTCGAAGGCACCTCGAGCGGCTCGACGTAGAGCGAGGCGTCGATGTAGGCGCTCCGCCCGGGCATCACGGCCGGATTCTTCGCCGCCTCGAGCAGCGCTGGGAGGAACGCGTCCTCGAGCCCGAGCCCCTGGACGACGAGCGCGTCGGCGCGATTGAGCCGGGCCACGAAGCTCGGCTTGATCGGCACGGCGTGCGGGTCCTGATCCCCGCCGGCCAGCGTCTCGACGACGACCCGGTCCCCTCCGACGATGCGCGAGAGATCGGCGACGTCCGGCGTCGAAGCCACGATCCGCAGCGCCGCGAGCGCGGGGAGGGCGAAGAGCGAGCTGGCCGCCGCGACGAGGACGATCCCCGTTGCCGAAGCGAATCCCCTAGCGCGCACGGTTCTGGAACCCATGGCTGTGACTCCCGATGAATGCGGTCCACTGGAGCGTGTAGCGTTGATCGATCGCGTCGTCGCTCTGGAAGTTGTCGAACTGGAGCCGAAGGCGGTGGAACTCGGACGGCATCCAGGTCAGGAACGCCGACGTCGTCCGAAGCCGATCGGGGGCTCCGGCCACGGCTTCGGAGTAGTCGAAGCGCCCTCCGAACGAGAAGCCTCGGGGGAGAAAGGTCTCGAAATACGCGTAGCCGCCGTTTCGACCGAAGCGCTCCGAGGCGAGGACGGGGTTTCCTTCGTCGTCGATCAAGACGAGGCCTGTCTCCGGATCGATCACCTCGTTCACGTCGGCGAAGCGCTCGTCGTTCCACATCCACTCGACCCCGAAAGTCGTGCCCTGGTAGAAGCCCCGTGTGCCCGGCTGGTGCCGCAGCGTCACGTCGAGCCCGTAGAGCGCCCGCTCGTGGTCTCGTGGGATGAACAGGCCGGTGCCGCCGAACTCGACGCCGAACGAATCCGTCACGTCGAAGTAGAAGAGCGGCCGCGCGAGGTACGTGAGCTCGCTGAAGGAGCGCGTTCCGAAGGGAAGGCCGAACTCATCCGGCTCCTCGATCCGTTCGGCCCCGACGCGGTTGTACGCGCCGAGCGTGAGCTGGGCGAAGAAGGGCAGCGGCGCGAGCCACGAGAGCTCGGCCCCCTCGGCCTGCGACTCGCCTCCGACCATCCGATCGATCGAAGGCGGCCGGTCGACGAAGGGCAGCATCTCCGGATGGAAATGCGAGAGCCGACCGACGTCGGCGAAGAAGCGCCCGCCCTTGACTCCGAGGTTCCACGGAAGACCCGTCGTGACGAGCGCGGCCTCCTCGACGTCGAAGCCCTCGAGGGTGCTCGCGGCGAAGACGCCGTACGCCCGCAAGAAGGGGTCGACCGGCGCGCTCACGAACAGCTCGGCCGACTGGAGTTCGAAGCCGACGCCGTCGTTGGCGCGGAACTCGAAGGGCTCGGCCCTCGAGTTCGAGTAGCCGATCGTGTCGACGACGAAGCTCACGGCGGGGTTGTCCGCGTTGACCGGGGCGAGCCGTGCGGTCGCTCCGGTCGACTCGGAAGATGCCGCGGCGGGGCGTGCGGACTCGAGCGCGTCGACCTTCCGCGAGAGGGTCGCGAGCGCCTCGCGAGTGAGCGCGAGCTCGTCGCGCGTTTGCGCGAGCTCACTCTTGGTCCGGTCGAGCTCGCTGGCGAGATTCTCCGGATCGGCGTCGGCGTGCGCGGCCAGTGGGGAAGCGATGGCGAGGGCGAGAAGAATGCTGCCGAGCGGCTGCGAGATCGCGAGGCGAGCGAACGCCCTCGCGATCCTCGACGGCCGCCCGGAGTCCCGGGGGATCGTCATGGAGCGACTCCTGCGCGCGTGGCGCGTGGGCCTCCGCGCGCGCGGGCGCACGGGGCGTCGATACAGCTCAGGCGATGGGAGCCGTGACGGACGGAGGC
>CAJPFO010000297.1 GCA_905339255.1 Myxococcaceae bacterium | reverse complement strand
GAACTCCCGAAGGGCTTTCTCGTCGGAGAAGATCGCGAGCCGTGCCTTGTTCGCGAGCAGGTGGTGCTCGCGGGGAGACGGAGTGACCACGACCGAATCCGCGAGGTACGCACGGCGGAGCTCCGCGGTGCGTTCGGTTTCGAGCAGGAAATCGGTGTCGCGGAGGTAGACGAGATCGATGCCGCCGCCGAGCGGGATCTCTCGCGTGTCGCAGACGATCGCCTCGATCCCGGCCCTCGAGAAGAGATCGCGGAACAGCTCGAACTCGGCGCGGAGGAACTGCCCTGCGGGCTCGTCGTCCGCGATCGCGACCCGGCCGAGCACCCGCTCTTCGCCCCGGACCGCGGCGAACTCGCTCCGGAACGTCCGCAGGATCCGCTCCTCCATCGTCTCGACCGGGAGCAGCTCGCGACAACGGCAGCCGAGCGCCACGGGATCGCAGAGCGACGCGGTGTGGAGGCCGTTCAGAAGCGCCCCGCCGGCGTTCGTGTTGACCTCGATCAGGCGGGGTCCGTCCTCGGTCAGATGGAAGTCGTACCCCATGAAGACGGCGGCGTTGCCGGGGCGGTGGAGCGCGCTGGCGCCGGCGCCGGAATCGACCGCACGCTGGTACGCCGCTTCGCGCGAGATCCGGAAGATCAGGCCGACGCTGCGCGCGATCGAATCGTAGTGGTCCGGCTCGAGGGCAATGAGGGTCCGCGCGTACGGGATCTCCACGCGCGCAGGTTCCGCGAACGTCCCCCCCTTCGTCAAGGCTCGGCAAAGACTGCGAGCGCCGCCCGGAGCTCGTCGACCCGCACCGGCTTCGCGACGTAGTCCTGCATCCCGGCCTCGATGCAGCGCGCGCGATCCCCGCTCATCGCGTTCGCCGTGAGCGCGATGATCGGAACCCGGCGTCCGTCCGCCTCGCGACGGCGGATCTCGCGGGTGGCCTCGAAGCCGTCCATCTCGGGCATCTGACAGTCCATGAGGACGACGTCGTAGGGCGTTCGCGCGAGCGCCTCGATCGCTTCGCGCCCATTTGCGACCGCGTCCGCCCGACAGCCGAGCTTCTCGAGCAAGGCCACGGCGAGGCGTTGATTCACGCTGTTGTCCTCGGCCACGAGCACGCGAAGTCCGAGCGGCCCTTCGCGCCCGCGCGCGCCGGGGGGCGCTCCTGCCACCTCGACCTCCCCCTTCGCGGTCGGGAGCGGGAGCGTGAACCAGAAGGTGCTCCCCTCGCCCTCGACGCTTCGAACTCCGATCTCACCGCCCATGAGCGAGACGAGACGTTTCGAGATCGCGAGCCCGAGGCCGCTGCCTCCGAAGCGGCGCGTCGTCGAGGCATCGGCCTGGGAGAACGCCTCGAAGAGCCTCGTCTGCGTCTCGGCGGCAATCCCGGGGCCCGTGTCGGCGATCTCGAAGCGCACGAGATCGACAGGCTCCCCCGTCTCGGCTCCACGCACGCGGACCACGACACGACCGGCCTCGGTGAACTTGACGGCATTGCCGACGAGGTTGAGGAGGACCTGGCGCAGTCGTCCGGAATCGCCGAAGACCCGCTCCGGAATCTTCGAGTCGATCTCGCAGGAGAGCTCGTCGCGACGGCTCGATGCGCGCTCGGCGAGCAAGGCCACCACTTCCTCGACGGTCTCGCGGAGCTCGAAGGCGTGCGGCTCGATGCTGAGCCGACCCGCCTCGATCCTCGAGAAGTCGAGGATGTCGTTGATGAGCGTGAGGAGCGCCTCCCCCGACGTCCGGATGATCTCCGCCCATTCGCGCTGACGCGGATCGAGCGGCCCATCGAGGAGCAGGCCCGTCATGCCGATCACGGCGTTCATCGGCGTTCGGATCTCGTGACTCATCGTCGCGAGGAATTCGCTCTTGGCACGGCTCGCAGCCTCGGCGGCGAGCGTGGCGTCGCGCATCGCCGTCTCCGCGCGCTTGCGCTCGGTGATGTCCCGAACGATCACGAGACAGTTTCCCGTCGCGCACCACGAGAGTCTCGACTCGAAGGCGCGCTTGCCGCCTGCGATCTCGACGTCGTGCTCGATCACGGCCACGGAGCCCGTCCGGCGGGACTCTTCGAGCGCGCGGAGCGAGCTCTCGACCTGTGACGGACCGAGCAGCTCGCGAAGGCTCTTGCCGAGGAAGCGCTCGGCGGGGCCGAGCAGCCGCTCGTCGCGCGACTCGTGGAAATCGACGCAGGTGCCCTCGGGGTCGAGCTCGAGCAGGAGGTCGGGGAGCGCGGCGAGGATCGCCCGGCCGCGCTCCTCGGCGACGCGAAGGTTCTCCGCCGCGAGGCGACTCTCCCTCGCGCGGGCTTCGAGCTCGAGTGCCTGCGTCTTGTGCACCGTGACGTCGGTCGCGACTCCAGCGAGGCAACGGACGGTTCCGCTCGCATCCTCGATCGGGAAGGCGCGCATGCGGACCCAGCGCACTTCACCGTCGGGACGCAGCATGCGGAACTCGACCTCGCCGGCACGGGTCTCGTCGGTGAAGGGAAGCGCCTCGCGAACGCGACGGCGATCTTCGGGATGGACGATCTCGATCCATCTCTTCGGATCGCTCCCGAGCGCGGCGATCGATCGACCGAAGACTTGCTCGAAGGCCGGGCTCACGTACTGGAGCTTCGGCCGACGATCGAGATCCATCAGCCAGATAACGTCGTCGATCGCGGCGGCGACCCGCTCGAAGCGGGCCTTGCTCTCGGTGAGCTCGGCGACGAGATCGTCGAGTGCAACCGCGAGGGTTCGGATCTCCCCGTCTCCGATCACCGGGATCCGTACGTTCTCGTCACCGGCGGCGCGACGATCGATGGCATCGACGAGCGCCGCGATCGGCCGCGAGACGACGCGACGGATCCGGAACACGTTGAGCGCGAGGACGGCGAGAAGCAGCGCGAGTAGCCCGGCGAGCCCGAAGCCGGCCGCTCTCGCGAAGCGAAGTGCCGCGCCGTGCGGTTGCACCGCGACGGTGACCGCGCCGCGTGAGGGAAGGTCGCTTCCGGCAAGCCCGGGAGCGAGCGTGATGGGAAGCCCGAGCCTCGCGCCGAGGTCGCCGACTCCGTCGCCTCGAACCGGAGCGTCGGCTTCGAGCGCGCGGCCGAGCGCGTGTTGGAGCTCGAGGCTCGGAAGCTCGTTCGGGGGAAGCCCGATCCATTCGGTCTTCGCCGCAGCGAGGACGCGCGGCGGATCGCCACCGATCAGCGCGAGCTCGTCGACGTCCGAGAGCGCACCCCAGCCGAGCGCCACGCGCTGGAGCTCATCGAGCTCGTCGTGGGTGCCCGCCACGATCGCGAGACCCTTCGCGAGACTCTCGGCTCGCGATCGCGCCATCCCCTCGAGGTGGTCTTTCAGCAGCCGATGGCCGGCCACACCGGCGATCGCCGTGAAGACGAGCCCGGAGAGAAGCAGCGGCACCGTGAGGCGCGCGCCGAGCGAGCGACGAGAGTTCTCGAAGAAGTGGGGGGAACGCATCGCTCCGTGAAGAGATCGGAGCGTCGACTCGGCGGCTTGAGGCAGGCGGCCCCTCGTTCAAGGGGAAGCGCCGCAGGCGGATCAGGCCTCGGGCTCGCGCAGATCGTCGGCGAGCACGAGGCGAAGTGCGCGAAGACGCTCGAGCTCTTCTTGCTGCGTGCGCAGGCGCTCCTTCTTCGCATCGAGCTCGCCTCGAAGCGCGGCGTAGAGCTTCTCCTGCGCTCCGGCACGCCGCCGCAGACGCTCGATATCGGTGCGGGCACGGACCAGCGCATCCTCGAGCGCGAGCGCGCGAGCCTCGGCCGCTTCGGCGCGCTTCGAGAGCGCCTCGCGCAGCTCGGCGTCGGGCTTCGACTCCGGCGCGGGATCGGGCGCCACCGGCATGGGAGGCGGAGGCCCGGCGGGCCTGCGCGCCCGTCCGAGCTCGACCTCGAGCCTCCCGATCTCGTCTCGCTGCACTCTGAGATCGGCCTGCGCGAGTCGAAGCTGGTCTTCGAGGGCGCGAAGTCGCTCGGACTCCTGCTTCTCCTCGCTGCGTACCTGGCCCGCGCGTCGCTTGGCCTTCTCGAGTCGCCGGCGTAGCTCGGCGAGTTCCTCGTCGCGGCGGCGCTCGGCGTCGCCCTTGCGTGACGTCCGCTCCCGGGTCGCTTCGAGTTCGGCCCTCGAGTGGTCGAGCTCGCTTCGCAGCGTTGCGGCGAGCCGACCTCTCGCGACGGCGAACCAGGCGCCGCCGAGGCCCGCACCGATCCCGAGCCCGGCCACCAGCCACTCGATCATCGGCCGGCTCCTAGAGCTCGCCGAGGATCGCGTCGGCGCTGCTCACCTCGAACTTTCCGGGCTGCTCGACACGAAGTCGCGTGACGACTCCGTCCTCGACCAGGGCCGCGAAGCGCTGGCAACGCCTTCCCATCCCGAAGCCCGTCGCATCGAGCCCGAGGCCGAGCGCCTCGGTGAACGCTGCATTGCCGTCCGCGAGGAGCAGGACCTCGCCTCCCGGTGCGCGCTCCCGTCCCCACGCCTCCATCACGAAAGCGTCGTTCACGGACACGCAGACGAGCTGGTCGATTCCCTTCGCGCGCAGCTCGGCGGCCTTCTCGACGAAGCCCGGCAGATGGCGCGCCGAGCAGGTCGGCGTGAAGGCACCCGGGACTCCGAACAGGACCGACCGCTTGCCCGCGAAGAGCTCCCGGGTCGATACGTCCCGGATGCCGTCCCGGGCCGCCGCCTTCAGCTTCACGTCGGGAACCTTCTGACCCACCTCGATCGGCATGGCACCTCCTTCTTTCCCGCGGGACAAAGCCGTGCCCGGTTCCGGCCCGGCAGTGCGAGCATAACGCCTCCCGGAAGCGACCGAGGCTGGGTGCAGCTTCGGGGGCAACCCCGCGTGGCTCGAAGGCCGGTCCGCAGCCGCGCGGCAGTCCCGCGAAAAACCCCGCGTTCGCTGACACATTCCGCCCGCCGCGACCACTTCCCAAGCGAAACCCCGAGTCCGGGCGTGGCGGGATCTCTCGTGGAGGACCGCCCGTTGGCGCCCAGACCGGGACGACGCGCGGAGGCTAAGGTGCGGCTGCGAAACAAGTTGCTCTCTCTGGTGGCCGGTGTGGCCGCCCTCGTGGGCCTGGGCGGATCGGCCCACGCCATCACGCTCACCGATTTCATCAACAACGGGCTCACGACGCCGGGCGGGGAGCTCACGTTCTCGAACGTGAGCGCGCTCATCGGGCTCCCGCTCGACCAGAACACCGACCACTACTCGGTGACCTTCATCGACAAGGGCCCGAACGGCATCGGCTTCCGCCTGAGCGGGCCGATCATGGTGGCCGACGGCAACAGCGCCGTGGTGCAGCTCAACTACACGGTGACGTCCGGAAACGGGATCCTGATCACCGACGCCCATCTCTTCTCGAACGGATCGTTCAGCAAGGATCCGGCACCGGGCTCGGCGGCGGGGGTCTCGGAGACGCTCTTCTCGAACAACACCCCGATCGGGCAGCTCGCGACCTTCGGCGCGAGCAGCTCCGGTGACTTCGACGACCTCACCGACGAGATCATCTTCCAGACGGGCTACACGTCGATCGTGGTCGCCAAGGACATCGCCGTGGCGACGCCCTTCGGCAGCCAGGGCTCCGTGGCGCACATCTCGATCGTCGACCAGACCTTCACGTTCGTCCCCGAGCCGGGCACGCTGCTGCTCGGTGGAGCGGGACTCGTGGGCCTGGCGGTCCTCGGTCGGCGCCGCAGCTTCTAGTTTCGGTACCTTCGCTCGACGACGGCCCGGAGCGGCAACGCTCCGGGCCGTTCGTATTTCGTGGCGCCCCGGGCAGGATTCGAACCTGCGACCCGTCGCTTAGAAGGCGACCGCTCTAGTCCACTGAGCTACCGGGGCCCGAGGGGGGTAGCCTCGCGCAGCCCTCGATCCGGCGCGACGGCCATGGCGCTGCGGCCGAATGACTCCGGGCCCCCAAGGAGATCCGGCCTCGTCGCGAGCCGCGCCGATGGGTGCGGTTTCGCCATGATTGAGGCCGCGCGCGCTTCCCGCTAGATTGAGCGCCCTGCGGTGGGCGTAGCTCAGCTGGTTAGAGCGCCAGGTTGTGGCCCTGGAGGTCGGGGGTTCGAGCCCCCTCGCTCACCCCAAACCCCTTTCCCCGCCGGCGAGGACGCGCCGGCCGATCTAGATCCCCGGATCGGGGTCGATGCCCGCCTTCATGTCGCGTGCGGGACGTGCCTCGTCGCAGTGGCCGATGGTCGCCGCCGGCACACCAGCCACGGTGCAGCCGGCGGGGACGTTCCTGACCACGACGCTCCCGGCCGCCACGCGCGCGCGGCATCCGACCTCGACGTTGCCGAGGATCGAGGCGCCGGCGCCGATCAGGACCTCGCTCCGGACCTTCGGATGACGGTCGCCGTGCTCCTTCCCCGTACCGCCGAGCGTGACCCCGTGGAGCATCGAGACGTTGTCCTCGACGACGGCCGTCTCGCCGATCACGACCCCGGTTCCGTGGTCGATGAAGATCCCCGAGCCGAGCTGCGCGGCGGGGTGGATGTCGACGGCGAAGAGCTCGGAGATTCGATTCTGGAGGTGTCGTGCGAGCGAGCGCCGTCCCTGTCCCCACACCCAATGCGCGACCCGATGGCACTCGAGCGCATGGAAACCCTTGTAGTAGAGAAGCGTCGCGAGGTAGCCGGGGCAGGCGGGATCGCGCTCGCTCACGGCCTGGATGTCGGCGCGAACGGCGCGGCCGATCTCCGGGTTCTTGTGGAGCGCCTCGTCGATCACGTCTCGCATCAGCATCCCGGGCAGGTTCTCGCTTCCGAGCTTGCCGGCGAGATGGAACGAGAGCGCCTCCTCGAGCGTCGCATGATTGAGCACGGTCGCATGGAGGAAGCTCGCGAGCACGGGCTCGGCCTGGGCCTCGCGGGCGGCCTCGTCGCGGATCGCCTGCCAAAGCCAGTCGGCAGGGGCCTCGGAGCGCGCGGCCTTCGCAGATCGGGCCATACGGGTCTCTCCCGGGCGGTCGCCCAGAACGGCGCCCGCAAGGTACCGCCTCGTGTCGCATCCTGCCTCGCAGGCCCGCCGGACGGACGGCTCGAGCCGGCGCGACGGGCACGGCCCTTACGGAACTTTCACTTGTCCGATCCACTGTCCGATCGGTAAGCTCGACGATCGATCGGTGGCTCGCCGATCGGCTCCACGCCGGCGCCCGCCCGAAGGAGGAGACGATGTCCCGCAGTGCTGCAGCGATCGCCGGAAAGGTGATCTCGAGAATGGTCCGCACGTCGTTCGCCACGCGGATCGGAAGCTTCCGCTCGTGGCCCGACGAGGCGCTCCTGCTCTCCGAGCCGCTCGCGATGGCCGAAGAGCGCACTAGTCGGCTGCGACGCATCTACGCCAACTGCCTGCGCGACGCGTGGGACGGGCCGACTCTTTTCCGCGAGGCCATGAACCGCCACGGTGGCATCCAGCTCGATCCCGAAAAGCGCGTCCACCTCTCGTATCCGATCAGCATGCTCATGTGGGGCGAGCTCGCCGCGTGGATCGTCTCTGCCGAGCTCGCCGAGCGGCTCGAGGACCCGGACGCGCGGATGGCCGCGTCGAGCCAGGTCTTCGACGAGGCGCGACACTTCTACACGCTGCGCGACTACCTCGCCGCGCTCCATGTGCCGGCTCCGAAGCTCGACACCTATTTCGCGATCGGCGCGCGAAGGCTCCTCATGACGAAGGACCTGAACCTCAAGCTCTTCGCCATGCAGATCCTCGCCGAAGGAACGGCACAGGCGATCTTCCGGTTCCTCGCCGACGCGAAGATCGAGCCGGTGCTGACGGATCTGCTTCCGTACATCGAGAAGGACGAGGCGCGCCACGTCGGCCTCGGAGTCCTCCACCTTCCCGATCGCCTCGCGAAGCTCGAGCCGAAAGAGTGCCGAGCGCTCGCGAGCGAGGTCGGCTGCATCGGCGATCTCTTCGGAGCCACGCAGATCCGCTACATCGAGCACTACCGCGCGCTCGGCGCCGAACCTCGTGAGCTCTTCCGCGCGGCCGACAAGATGCTCCACGAGCTTGCGAGCAAGCTCGGGAACATCCCTGGAACCGACGAGCCCTACTTCCGCACGGCCGACCCCTCGAGCCCCGATTACGACCGGAACCTCTCGCTCGTGATCCCGAGGCCGGGCGATCCTCCGGGGCGCCTCGCGCGTGCCGTGCGGAGGCTCGTCGACTTCGGAGCGCGGGCGCTGCCTGCCTGAGCCCGAAGGGCGCCCGCGGATTCCCCGGTATCCGGATCGAAGATCTGCAGATCCGGAGCCTCGCGGCGTGCGTCCGCCCGATTCGAGCGCGAACCGCCGACGGGCGCGTCGTCCACCTCGCTCGCCCCGAAGGGGCGGCCGCCGATCGGACTCCCCAATTCCCACGCTCGTGTCACACTCCCGCCATGGGATTCGATGCTTCTTGTGACAGCCCTGAGACGCTCACGGAGCGCTTTTTCTCGGCCGTGGGCCGTGGCGATGCCGGCCACGCCTGCGCGGCGTTCGAGGAGGGAGCGGCCATCCTCTCGGACCAGCGCGCCACCGTGGTCGGACGCGAGGCGATCGGCGAGCTGCTCTCGAACGTGATCGGATCGCGCGCGACGGTCGACCACCACGTCCATCGCATCCATCCCGCCGGCCCGGGCCTATGCGTCCTCTACACCGAGTGGAGTTACCGCGGGCTCGAACCCGACGGCGAGGTGGCGCTCAACACGGGAGTCGCGCTCTCGGTCGTACGACGAGGCGGCGACGGCACCTGGAGAGTCGCCTTCGCGGACGTGAACCCGGGTTGGAGCCCACGCTGATCACCGGGAGCCTGCGAGTCCGCTCCCGGCGGATGGCTCGATCGATGCGTGAAGCGAGTGCGAGAGATCGTGCGAACGAATTCGCGGGCCTCACCGCGAGGGGCGACCTCGAAGGAGTCCTCGCGTTCTTTGCCGACGATGCGAGCATGGTGCGCGAGTCGGGAGGTCTTGCTCGCGGCAGGGACGAGATCCGCGACGAGATCGGCCGCGTGCTTCCTCCGAGCGGGATCGTGATCGAGATCGAGCGGGTGATCGAGGCGAGCGGTGATCTCGCGATCGTCTATCACGAGTGGTCGACGAAAGCCGCGGCGAGCGAGTCGACGCCTCTCGCGGGAGGCGGGCTCTTCGTGCTCCGCCGGGAAGCGGACGGCGTCTGGCGGATCGTCTTCTGCGAGCACGCCCGCGAGCCTCACGACTCCTGAGCCGCAGCCCCTGAGCTCGGAGCCCCCCTCCCCAGACGCGCCGAGGACCGAGCAGGGCGCTCGGAGGCTGCGCGCGAGGCGTCGAGCTGTGCTTTGATCCCGACCGGCGCAGGGGGGATCCGACATGGAGTGGTGGCAGGCGCTCGTCCTCGGGATCGTCGAGGGCATCACCGAGTACCTGCCCGTGAGCTCGACGGGGCACTTGATCCTCGCGTCGGCGCTACTCGGCCTCGACCGTCCCGAGATCAAGGCCTCCGTCGACGCATTCCTCATCGTCGTGCAGGGCGGAGCGATCCTCGCCGTCGTCGGCCTCTACTGGCCGCGTGTCCTGCAGATCCTTCGGGGGATCGCCGGCCGCGACCCGCAAGGCCTTCGTCTCTTCGTGAACCTCGTCGCCGCATTCCTTCCCGCCGGAATCCTCGGCCCTCTTCTCGACGATTGGATCGAGGCTCGTCTTTTCCATCCCGGCCCGGTCCTCGCCGCCCTCGCCGTCGGCGGGGTCTGGATGATCTGGCTCGGAAGGCGCGGCGGCCCCGCGGCCGGCGAGTCGTCGCCTGCGCACGAGCGGCAGATCGGCATCGCCGAGCTTCCGTGGACGCGCGCGCTCGCGATCGGTCTTCTCCAATGCGTGAGCATGTGGCCGGGAACGAGCCGCTCGATGATGACGATCGCAGGCGGCATCACGATGGGGCTTCGCCCGAAGGAGGCAGCCGAGTTCTCGTTCCTGCTCGCGCTGCCGACGCTCGGTGGCGCCACGCTCTACAAGCTCGCGAAGAACCTCTCCGCGGCGTCGAACGGAGCGGGGCCGAACCTCTTCGAGCAGCTCGGCGCGGTGAGCGTTGCTCTCGGAATCGTCTCGGCATTCGTGTCGGCCGCACTCGCGGTCCGCTGGCTCGTCGGCTTCTTGAACCGTCGTGGTCTCGCGGCCTTCGGGTGGTACCGGATCGCGCTCACGGCGCTCCTCGCAGGATCATTCTTCGCGGGGTGGATCCGGCTCTAGCCGATCGGGACGACGCCGGTCGGCGGCGCTCGACGGGCAACCTCGCTGCGATCCGGCCCGATCGCCCGTGGCCTCTCGTCCACCGTGAACCATCATACGCATCGTTTTTCGTGTTTTCATTCACCTGATTTAACTTGCACTCCTCGAGTCTCACGGCGTAGTCTCTTCGCATGATGACTACACTCTACTACGTCACATTCCTCGCCACGTTCCTCGCTACGATCCTGTGCGAAGGCTGCGTGGGGTGATCACGGTGCGTTGGGCGGGCGCCCGCGCATCGTGAGCACGACCGGGACGCTCGAGGCCGCCACGGCGGCCCCGAGCGCTACGGTCGCCACCTTCGCGGCGAGCGCCCAGTCGATCGCGACGCTCATCCTCCAGCCGAGCAAGACCGAGATCGCGTCGCGGATCACGACGGTCCAGCACAGGCCGAGAGCGATTCCCGCGAGGGTCCCGAGGGTCGCGACGACGGCCGCGCTCAGCGAAACCACGGCGAGCAGGTTGAGCGAAGTCGCACCCACCGCCCGCATCACGGAGAGATCCCGGGACCGGGCCGCCACGTTGCCGAGAAGCAGGTTCGAAAGTCCGACGAGCCCGATCACGCCGACGACGAGCAGCGGCAGCGTGAGAAGGCTGCTGAAGCGGCCGATCGTTCGCCGCGCCTGCCGGCGGAAGTCCTCACCCGAACGGAAGAACAGCGGAACGTCGTCGATCGCGGATCGGACGAGGTGGATCGCCTGCTCGGTCTCCCGATCCGACCAGAAGACGATCGACTCCGCGCCACGCGAGCGGAACCAGCGCTCGAAATCCCGTGTCCGGATCGAGAGCTTCCCTTTCGGCCCCCGAAACGATCGCGAGCTCCCTCCGATCCGGAACTCGCGGGGTCCTTCCTTCGTCGGAAGCTCGATGCGATCTCCGACCCGCAGTCCGAAGTGCCGCCGGAACGCATCCGAGGCGAGGAGTTCGCCCGCGCGGAGCGCGGCGATCGAGGCGGCATCGTCGTCCGAGATTCCGCGCAGGCCTCCGTTGGCAACGAGGCGCTCGACGTCGTAGTCGTCGATCGCGATCTCGCTCCCCCGGAAGATCACCGTGGCGCTCTGCGACGCCCACGCCGCACGGACGCCCGGAACGTCTTCGAAGCGCCGGGCGATCTCCGGCGCGAGCGGAAGTCGCGCCACGGGCCCGGTCGCGGAGGGATCTTCGGCGAAGGCGACGATTGCATCGGGACCGTTCTCTCCGGTGATGAAGGCGTCCATGCTCTGGCCGAGGCCCTGGAGCGAGACGAGCAGCGCGATCGCCGCGCCAACGACGGCGGCCCAGACGCCGATCGTCGCCCCCGTCTCGACCGGGCGATCGCCGATCGAGGATCCGACGAGCGCGCCGACGCGAGGGAGCACGGTCGCCCCGAGGGCCTGGCCGCGCGCCACGAGGATCGGCAACCAGGCTCCGCCGAGGCACCAGACGGCGACCACTCCGCCGACGATCGCGGCCGCGAGCCGGAACCCCGGCCCGCCGGACTCGAGCGTCGTGGCCACCACGCACGCCGCGAGACCGAGGAGCCCGATGCCCGTCATGCGACGGCCCGGCCCTGCCCCGGCGCCCGCGGCCGGCCTCGCGTGGAGAACCTCGAGCGGACGCCGGCGCGCCGCACGCCGCGCGGGTTCGAGGCAGGCGACGAGCGCGGTCGGAATCCCGACGAGCGCAGCGAGGGTCGCGGTCTCCGCGGTGAACGGCGCAGGGCGGACCGCGAGCTCCTGGTAGAACTCGGAGGCAGTCGAGAGCACCACCACGAGGCTCCCGCCGAACTCGTACGCGGCGGCGATCCCGAGTCCGGTCGCGAGGACGGCGAGCACCATCGCGTCGACCGCGACCATCCGCGCGGCGCGCGAGCCGTCCATTCCCGCCGCACGAAGCAATGCGAACTCGACGATCCTGCGATCGACGACGATCGAGATCACCGCATGGGTGAGAAAGAGCGCAATCAACACCCCGATCAGCGTGATCGCCCAGATTCCGAACCCGTAGGCCGCGAGGACCGGTGTCACGAGATGATCTCGAATGGTCGAACGGCGGACCGTCGCATCGTCAGCCACGACGCTCGCGATCGCGGCCTCGACCTCCGCTCCGCTTCGCCCGGGCGAACCCGCGAGATCGATGCGATCGACGATCCCGCGCCGCCCGACGAGCTCCTGCAGCGCGTAGACGTCCATCACCCCGAGCGACCCGCCGTAGGCTCCTCCGAGATCCCCGGTGAGGAGCCCCCGCAGCACGAGGCGGTGCGCTCCGGAGCCCGACCGCGCGACGATTCCGTCGCCCTCCCGCACGCCGAGCCGCGCCGCCACCGCCTCGGCCAGGACGATCGAGTCGCGCTTCGCGACGAGCCTCACGTGATCGCGCAGCACGAGCCCGCCTTCGGAAACCCCGTAGTCGCGCACTTCGCCGTCGTAGAGGAGATCGAGGCCGAGCACGCGGAGCGGCTCGTCGCCGCCGTCGGCCCGCGTCACGCGGAACGTCTCCTGGATCACGGGGGATGCCGAGCGGACGCTCTCGAGATCGCGGAGCGGTTCGATCAGATCCTCGGAGACCCCGAGCCCCCCCGCCGAGATCTCCCACTCGGTCGAGCCCGCAACGGCTCGCATCGAGCGATCGAGCGCCTCGGAGACGCTTCGCGACGCGATCTCGACGCTCGCGGCGAGCGCGACGCTCGCCGTGACCGCCACGACGGCGAGCGCGGTCGAGAGCGGCCGGACGAGAAAGAGCGAGCGCAGCGAGACGAGCACGTCGAAGGGAAGCCTCGACTGGTTCCCGATCCACCACTCACGAGACATGTCGCTGCTCGCCCGCCCCGATGCCCCGGGTCGTGTCCTTGATCACCCGGCCATCCTGCATCTCGATCACCCGGTCCGCGTACGCGGAGGCATCCGGGTCGTGCGTCAGCACGACCATCGTCACGTTCCGCTCGCGGCCCTGCGCCCGCAGCAGGTGGAACACGTCGTGGGCGTTCTTGCTGTCGAGATTCCCGGTCGGCTCGTCGGCGAGCAGGATCCTCGGCGAGACGATGAGCGCGCGCGCAATCGCGACGCGCTGCATCTCGCCCCCCGAGAGCTGGTGCGGCGAGTGCCTCCTCCGATGCGAGACCCCGAGGACGTCGAGGAGTTCGCCGATCCGGTCGCCGAGCTCGTGAAGCCGCCTTCCGTCGAGAAGGAGCGGAAGCGCCACGTTCATCTCGACCGTGAGCGAAGGGATCAGGTTGAAGAACTGGAAGATCAGGCCGACGTGACGACGGCGGAAGAGGTCGGCCTCGCGAGGCCGAAGCGCGTGGAGCGCCACCCCTCCGACGTGAACCTCTCCGGCCGTCGGCTGCTCGAGGCCCGCGAGCAGATGGAGCAAGGTCGTCTTGCCGCTCCCCGAGCGGCCTCTCACGACGACGAACTGTCCTTCGGGAATCTCGAGGCTCACGCCGTCGACGGCTCGCACCGTCTCGGGCCCGACCCGATAGTGCATCTCGAGATTGGATGCCGCGACCGTGGTGGGGAGCGAAACGTTCTCCGCAGGATGCACGCGGCGGGACGGTTGCATCGATCACCTCGAAGCCATCTCGGACTTCGCTGCAATCTATCAACCGGATTCCTGCGAGCGGTACGCTTTCTCACGGCCAATCTGCGGCCATGATTGGCGGCCGAGGGCCGCTGCGAATCAGCGCTTGATGAGCGCGAGCGTCGAGAAGAAGTCCGGTGCGATCGGCGTTTCGTAGTCGATCTTGCGCACCCGCATGTGCACCCGCTCGCCGACCCCCGGCCGCTCGAAGACGCTCTCGACCGGCGTCGGAACGCCGTCGACCGACTCGAGCTTGAGCACCCGTGCGATCAAGACCGCCTTGCCGGCCTTGCGGTGCTCGGTCCGCAGCGGGACCGAGGTCTCCGGGTCGATCCAGGAGATCCGTTCGTCGAAGCGCGGTGTCGTCTCGGTCGCGTGTTCCGTGAGACGCCAGGCGCGACGCCCCTCGACGACCTCGTCGGCGAGAGCGTCGGGCTCGGTCTCGACGCTCTGCGCCACCCCGAAGCCGAGAAACTCGAGATCGACTCCGTAGATGTCCTGGCTCACGACGGTCTCGGAAACGCGGCGGACGCGCCGGAGCTCGGGCTGGTGGACGAAGTAGTCGTTCGGCCGACCCCGGTTCTCGAGGAACAGGAGACCGAAGTCCTTCAAATCGGCAGGCGCCAGGAACTTCGCGAGGATCCGCTCTCCCCTGCCGGCCGGATCGTCGCGCCAGACGAGGAGTCGGCGGTCTTCCCGCTTGCCGTCGCGCTCGATCGTCATCTCCACCTCGGCGGTGAAGTGCTTGCCGTCGAGCCGCGACGTGCGGGCGCCGTGGACGCCGGCGGCGGAGGGTTCGGCGAGCGCGCTCCCGGAGACGAGCGTGAGCGCCAAGGCGAGGACGGGGATTCGTTGTGACACGTTCGTGTGACTCCCGTCCCAGCATACCGCGAACGAAGCCATCGCAAGCAGGAAATCGCGGTTCTTCCGACCGCGGGAGCCGAATGCAGGAGGTCACGCCTGCGGGCGCGGGACCCGAGCCGCCTCGACACTCTCGCGGACGACGCGCAGGAGTCGACGCAGATCTGCGACGGGAATGGTGAGTGCCGGCGTCACGTAGACGACGTTTCCGAGCGGGCGGAGGTACACCCCACGTTCGAGGGCCTCGAGGTAGACACGCCAACCCGCGGACGCCAGGTAGCCCGCGTCGCCCTCGAGCTCGAGCGCGCCGATCATGCCGAGCGCGCGGCTTCGAGCGACGAAAGGAAGCTCCGCGAGGTCGGAGAAGGCGCGCTCGATCTCCCGCGCACGCTCGGAGACACCCTCGACGACTTTCGCCTCGTCGTAGATCCGGAGCACCTCGAGCGCGACGGCCGCACCGAGCGGATTGCCGCAGAAGCTGTGCCCGTAGTAGAAGGCGCGGCTCGGATCTCCGAGAAAGCCCTCGAAGATCCGCCGGGTCGCGAGCGTCGCGGCCATCGGGAGCATGCCGCCGCTCATCCCTTTCGCGGTGCAGAGGAGATCCGGAGTGATTCGCGCGCGGTCGCACGCCCACATCGTTCCCGTGCGTCCGTAACCGGTGAAGACCTCGTCCGCGACGAGGAAGACGTCGTGTCGCGTGCAGAGATCCCGGACGAGCCGCAAGTACTCCGGCGCATAGACGCGCATCCCGGCGGCTCCCTGGACGAGCGGCTCGAGGACGACCGCGGCGATCGTGTCGGCGCCCTCGCGGATCGTCCGCGCCAGCGCGTCGAAGGCCCGCTCGTACGACGCCGGGTCTCCGGGGCTCGGAACGTGGACGCATTCGAGCAAGACTCCCGCGAAGGGCCGCCGGAAGACCTCGACGCCGCCGAGCGCCGTCACGCCGAGCGTCTCCCCGTGGAAGGCCCCGTCGAGTGCCACGAAGCGACGCCGCTCGGGGCGGCCGTTCTGCGCCCAGAACTGGAGCGCGAGCTTCATCGCGACCTCGACCGCCGTCGATCCGTCGTCGCTGTAGAAGACGTGCTCGAGGCCGTCGGGCGCCGCACGGACGAGCGCCAACGCGAGCTCCGCCGCCGGTTCGTGGGTGATCCCCGCGAGCGGTGCGTGGCAGAGTCGGCCGGCCTGGCGCTCGAGCGCGGCGACGAGCCTCGGATGCCGATGACCGAGGTTCGAAGTCCACCACGACGCGTTCGCGTCGAGGAAGGCGCGCCCATCGACGTCGAAGAGCGTGCACCCCTCGGCGCGATCGATCACGAGCGGATCGGTCGCGGCGATGTAAGGACCCATCGGCGTGTAGGGATGCCAGACGTGGCGCTTGTCGAGCGCGACGATCCGATCGCGCCGCTCGCCCCCCATCGGATCCCTCGCGCCGGCGCCGCGCTAGAGCGCGAGCTCCGCCATCAGCCGGAGCGCCTCGGGCTGGCCCGCGCCGAGCAGCATGCTCGTGACCTTCGACCCCTTCCAGCGCTGGAAGCGGTCGCGGATCCGGTCGGCCGGGCCGACCAGCGCCGTATCGTCGACGAGCGAATCGGGGACGAGCGCCATCGCCTCGGCCTTCTTCCCGGCGAGGTAGAGATCCTGGATCTTCACGGCCTGCTCCTCGTAACCGAGGCGCTTCGCGTAGTCGTTGTAGAAGTTCTTGCCGCGTGCGCCCATGCCGCCAATGTAGAGCGCGAGCATGCCCTTGACGGGCATCCGCGCCTTCTCGACGTCGTCCGCGAGGATCACCGTCACGAAGGGCGCGACCTCGAAGTCGGCGAGCCCCTTCTTCTTCGCTCCCGGAACGGCGTTGGCCTTCGCGAAACCCTTCTCGAGGTGCGGCGCGAGCAGATCGAAGCGCTCGGGATCCATCCACACCGGGATGAGCCCGTCGGCCACTTCGGCGCTGCACTCGATCCCGGCGGGGCCGATGCTCGCCGTCCAGATCGGAAGGTCCTTGCGCCCGTGCAGGATCGACTTGAGCGGCTTTCCGAGCCCCGTCGCCCCGGGTCCGGCGTACGGAATCTGGTAGTGATCGCCCTTCCATTCGAGGGGCTCCTCGCGCGCGAGGATCTTGCGGACGATCTGGACGTACTCGCGCGTGCGCGTGAGCGGTTTTCCGTAGGGAACCCCGTGCCAGCCCTCGACCACCTGCGGACCCGAGGGCCCGAGGCCGAGGATGAAGCGGCCTCCCGAGAGCGAATCGAGCGTCATCGCCGTCATCGCCGTCATCGCCGGGGTGCGCGCGGGCATCTGCATGATCGCCGTGCCGAGGCGGATCTTCGAGGTACGCGCTCCGATCCATGCGAGCGGGACGATGGCGTCGGATCCGTAGGCCTCGGCCGTCCAGACCGAGTCGAAGCCGAGCCGCTCGGCTTCGAGGACGAGATCCAGGTTGACCGACATGGACGCGCCGGAGTAGCCGGCGGTGAGACCGAGCTTCATGGGGGGCTCCTCGATTGGGTGGAGCCCAGTCTAGCCCGGAGTTCCGGGCGAGGCGCACCGGGCCGCGGCGGATCGCCGCCCGATCCCCTACTGCGCCATCTCGGCCGCGCGCCGCTCGGCCTTCTCCCACATGCGGAGGTACGCCTCGGCCGACTTGAAGAGCGGCTCGAGTTCGGAATCGCTCACTCCGTCGCGGCGGACGTCCTCGATCAGCTCGGGAAGGAGCCCGATGTGAACGAGCCCTTCGGTGTTGAAGTCGACCTCACGGTTGCCGACGCGCGGTGACAGGAACGTGACGTCTCCCGCGTACGACTCGAACGGATACGTGAGCGGGTCGGACTGCGGAGTGCTGCACACGCTCTTCGGGCCGAAGCGCGGCCCCGGCGCTCCCGCGAAGCCGTTCAGGTCGAACCCGAAGCCTTCGGCCGGAAAGCCGCCGTTGTCGGCGATCTGACGGATGCGCTCCTGGAAGCCGTCGTCCATCGTCGCCGTCGCGTTCGGTGACCGGCAACGACCGAGTCCGACGGTCGAAACGCCTCCGAGGCGGTAGAGCTTGCCGCGGTTGTTGTTCCCGTGCGTTCCCGCTGCGGGGTAGTCGTTGGCCTCGAGGATCTCGAAGGCGCGCTTGTACGATCGCCGTGGCATGTGATCGATCTCGATCACCATTCCCCGCTTCATCATCTCGGCCATCAGGAACTCCCCGAGCGGCGTGAGCCCCGCGGCCTGGCAGCCCTCCTCCGCGGTCTGCGGCTCGAGAAAGAGCGTGAGGTAGGGGAGGATGGTCTGGATCGGATCGTCGGCGAATCCGCTCGTATCGTTCGGTGGCGTCGAGAAGTAGTCGTCGCGGGGCCGGTTCAGCCCCGGGAACACGACCGGCCCCCGATCGAAGACGCTCGGCACCGAAGGATCACACTCGGTCGTGAAGTTCGACCAGTGTCCCGTCTGCACGAAGTTTCCGAGCTCGATGAAGAGCTTCTGACCGTCGCCCGCGGAGAAGGCGTTGTCGTACTTGTGGACCGGGAAGATCACGCGCACCCCGCGATCGTGGTAGCGATCGAGCGCGGCCATGACGCTCTGCTCGTCGCACGCGGCGAACGGAGGCCGCGGAACGAGGAAGCAATCGAAGAGATTCGACGTCTCGATTCCGAGGACCACGGCGAGCTTCCCGGCGCGGATCGTCCGACGCGCCTCCTCGGGAGATCGCACGATGCGGAACCAGCCGCGGCCCGGGCCGCCCTCCTGCGCGTCGATGTAGGCCTCCATGTTCGCGGCCTCGTCGAGGATCCGATCGACCGCAACCATGTCGTTGCACGAGTAGCGGGTCGGCTGGATCCCGG
>CAJPFO010000296.1 GCA_905339255.1 Myxococcaceae bacterium | reverse complement strand
CCAGCACGCCGCCGCCTCCCACGCCGAGCACCTCGGGAAGCGCGCCCGACGCCGCTGCGACCACCGGCGTGGCGCACGCCATGGCCTCTGCGGCGGGAAGCCCGAAGCCCTCGTAGAGCGACGGCACGACGACGAGCGCCGCGCGCGCGTAGAGCCGGACGAGCGCCTCGGTCTCGACACGACCCGTGATCGCAAGACGCGATTCGATGCCGAGCGCTCGAGCCGCCGCGCGCGCGGGGTTGGTGGCCGAGCCTTCGTCGACGAGCGTGAGCTTCACGGTGTCGGGAAGCTTCGCGAGCGCTTCGAGCAGGACCGGAACCCCCTTGTTGGGATCCGAGGCGCGCGCCACGCACAGGATCTCGGTCGGCGAGCGCTCGACCTGCGGCAGCGGGCGGAACAGCTCGGTGTCGAGACCATTCCAGACCATCCGGAGCCGATCGGGGCGAACCCGGAAGTCACGGACGATCTCGCCCATGCTCTCACGCGACGAGGTGAGCACGCGGTCGAGGCGCCTCGCGACGAACGCCTGCATCCCGACGGGATAGAGCTCCATCGTGCCGAGCGCCTCGCGGAAGCTCCGGTCGCGAGCGAACGAGGCGCGCCGATCGACCGAGAGCGGATGGTGGATCGTCGTGACGACGGGGAGCCCCACGGCGCGAAGCAAGAGCGTCGCCCAGCCGAGCGATTGCACGTCGTGGACGAGGTCGAAGCGCTCGCCTTCGCGAAGCAGAGCGAGAAGCCGCTGCGCAGCGCGCACGCTGAATGCGAAGGGCTCGGGGAGGAATCCGAACCAGGTGGCACCGTACTCCCAGAAGTTGAGCGGTTCGAAGATCGTGAGCGGGTTCGGCTTCGGCAGGAGCGCCGCGGGATCCTTCTCGAAGCGTTTCGCCCAGAAGCCCTCGTTCGGAACGCGGACGACGCTTCTTGCGAAGGGCATCGGATCCGGCCACGGAGGCCCTGCGAATACGTGCACCTCGTGGCCGAGCGCGGCGAGCTCCCGAGCCAGGAACCAGAGATAGATCCCCTGTCCACCGCTGCGCATGTTGCCGCGGTACGCGAGCAGCGCGATCCGCAGCGGCCTCGAGCTCATTCGCGGCGGCCGCCCGGCCTCTTCTCGGCGTAGAGCACGACGCTCTTCGGAAAGACCCGATCGAGCAGGCGTTCGAGGCGTCCGATCCAACGTGATTGCGTCGCCCGGATCAGGAACTCCCGGTAGCCGCGGACCAGGCGGCTCGAGTCGGCGTCCGGGAGCCCGGCGATCGAGCGGAGTGCCCAGTACGGCGTGTGGAGCGCGTGTGCGAACCCGACCCCTTCGACCCCGAGCCCCGCCTCGGCGAGCCCCCGCGCGAGCGTTCGCGGCGAGAAGATCCGGATGTGTCCGCCGGGACTCTCGAAGTAGTCGTCGCCGAGGCGCAGGTAGAGATGCTCGCTCGTCGCAGTCGGGATCGTCACGGCGACACGGCCACCGACGCGGACGACGCGAGCGAGCTCGCGTGCCGCGCCCTTCCAGTCGTGGACGTGCTCCATCACCTCGGAGCAGATCACGCGGTCGAAGGTCCCGTCGCGAAAGGGAAGACGGAACGCGTTGCCGTGGATCATCACGCCGAACCCGCCGAGTTCCTTCGCGCGCGCCCGGAGCGGGCCCGAGCCCCGGTCGAGCGAGGGACGGTCGAGGTCGAGCCCGACGACGCGCGCGCCGCGCTCGAGCGCTCCGAAGCAATGCCGCCCTTCGCCGCAGCCGGCGTCGAGGAGCAGGTCGCCGGGACCGACGCTAAGCCGCTCGAGGTCGACGGTGAGCAGCACGCAGGGTGTCCTCGAAGACGTCGACGAGGCGTGCCGCGGCCTCCTCCCAGCGGAAGGCGCGCGCAACCCGGGCGCGCGCCGAGCGTCCCATCCGAGCGGCCCGCTCGGGATCTGCGAGCACGTCGGCGATCGCGGCCGCGAGCGCGCGCGGGTCTCGCGGCGGAACCAGTCGCCCGGTCTGCCCGTCGGTTCCGACCACCTCGGGCAGGGCCCCGACCGCGTTCGCGATCACGGGAAGCCCGCATGCCATCGCCTCGCTCGCCGGGAAGCCGAAGCCTTCGAAGAACGACGGCACCACGGCCACTCGCGCCGTCGAGTATTGCGCGACGAGTTCCGGCACGGTCAAGAGCTTCTCGTGCAGGATCACGCGGCGCTCGAGCCCGTGGCGCCGGATGAAGCGCGGCACGAGCCCGTCTTCGGGGATCCGCCCGTCGACGATCTTGAGCGTCACGTTCTCGGGCAGATGCGTCATCGCCTCGAGCAGCGTGCCGATTCCCTTCTTGCGGTCCTCGGTGCGCCCTACGAACAGCAGATCGGCTTCGATCGGCTGGCCCACGACGGGGTGGAATACGTCGAGGTCGGTTCCGTTGTAGACGACGTCGACCCCCTTCTCGGGGATTCCGAAGTAGCGCTCGATCTCCCGCCGCGACGCTTCGCTGACCGTGACGATCCGGGCGAGCCGGGGCGCCACGACCTGCTGCATGAAGAGTGGGAAGTAGAGCGTGCGGCGGATCTTCTTGCGGAGTGTCGGGTCGATCGCGAAGTCGGCCTCCCGGTCGATGTGGAGCGGATGGTGGATCACCGACACCACGGGAGTGCCCGCGGCCTGGATTCCGAGCAGCCCCCACGAAAGGCACTGGTTGTCGAAGACGACGTCGAAACGGTGGCGCCGCTGAAGCTCGCGCCAGCGCAGGAGCAACCGCAGACCGAAGGTCTGCATCTCGGGAAAGACGCCGAAGCGCGAGACCCCGAGCTCCCAGAGGTTGAGCGGCCACAGCAGCCGAAGCGGCGTCTCGCGGCGGACGAAGTCCGGGTGCGGAACTCCGAAGACGTTCTCGTTCGGGATCACGTGGAGCGGGATGCCGTCGTCGAGAAGCGGCAGGGGCGGGCCCGCGATCACGTGGACGTCGTGGCCGGCGCGCTTCCATTCGCGTGCGAGGTGGGCGGCGTAGATGCCCTGCCCGCCGCAGAACATGTTTCCCCGATACGTGAGGAGCGCGATCCGCACGACGCGCCCTAGTTCTGCGTCTTCTCGGACGGCGTGGCGGGCGCCACCGGCTCGACCGGTTCGGGTTCGACGCGGATCGTCGCGATCGTCCAGCCCACCCAGAAGATGAGGCCGAGCGCGAAGAAGACGAGCGCCGCCACCGGGATCGCGAGCGCCCAGTAGCTGCCCGAGAGGATTCCGAGCAAGAAGAGCAGACCCGCCACGACCGCGCCGACGCAGATGAGGCCGCCCTGGGCTCGCGAGGAATCCGTCATCCGCCGCTCCTTCGGGTGCGGCCCCTCGGGGCCGGACGCCGGAGGATCGGCGCACGGGCCGGCTCTGTCAATCGAAGCGAGCGGGTCGGGCCGGTTGCTAGACGCGAATCACCATGCCGTCGTCGGCCGTCTCGAAGGCGAGCTTGCCGCGGCGCGAGGCGGTGTCCGTGCCGAGGTGCGTGAGCACGATGCGTCCGCAATCGAAGGCGCCCTTGTGCTCGACGAGTTCCTCGTGCGAGAGATGGAAGTCGTAACCGCGCACGAGCTGCGTGCACTCGCAGACGAACAGTTGCGCACCCGACGCGAAACGCGGCAGGCCCTCGAACCATCCCGTATCGCCCGTGTAGACGACCTTCTCCGATCCGTTGCGGATCGAGAGGCCGTGGGGCATCGCATCGGGCTGATGACGGGTTGCGAACGAGGTGACGTGCACCGGACCGATCTCGGCCTCGCCGCGCGTCGGGAGCTCATCGAAGGCGAGCGGATGGCTTCGTTCGGCGTCGACGATCGGATGCCCGAGTGCCGCCGACGCCGCACGCACGCGCGCCTCGACTCCGGGAGGGCCGGCGATGCGCAGCGGACGTCTGCGCCGATCTTCGTAGAGCGTCGCGAGCAGGAACTGCGGGATCCCGCCGAAGTGATCGGCATGGAAATGGGAGATCAGGATGGCGTCGATCTCCTCGCGTGCGATCCCGAGCGCGTTCATGCCCGTGCCGGTCGTCATGCCGCAATCGAGCAGGACGGTGCCACCCGGCATGCGCACGAGTACCGCAGCCTGGCGCCGGCCTCCGGCTCCGAAGGCATCGCTCGTGCCGACGAAGACGACCTCCGTCATCGGTCGCTTTCCTCTGCGCAGACGTGGAAGCTCCCGCCCGCGAAGACGCCCTGGCGGCCGACGAAGCCGGCAGGAACGCGTTCGCCGTCCCAGACGACGGCCTGCTCGAGCCGTGCCCCCGCGCCGATCTCGGCGCCCGCACCGATCACGAGGCCGGGCTCGATCCGCGCGCCCTCGCTCGCGGCGCGCGCATCGAGATCGAGAAACGAGAGCCGCGGTGGCCGCAGGTTCGCCGC
>CAJPFO010000295.1 GCA_905339255.1 Myxococcaceae bacterium | reverse complement strand
CACGAGGCGCGGCAGACCGTCCTCGAGGTCTTCACGGAGCTCGTCGAGCGCACCGACCCCGAGCGCGCCGTCGACCTCGAGGGGGGGATCTTCGAGGGCGTCGAGGACCCGGTCTTCGTGAACACGTTCTGTCAGCTCCTCGAGCTCGATCCCATGGAGAAGCAGACGCTGCTCCAGGCCGACCGCGTGCTCGACCGCTGCGAGAGGCTCGAGACCCTGCTGCGCTTCCGTCTCGCGGAGCTTTCCGGATGCGCTCCCGGGGGCGATCGGAGCTGGCATTAGGGATCGAGGATTCGCGCGAAAATAGAAGCATCCGTCCGCAAAGCGTCGAAATCCGGAGATCAGACATCCCCAGTCCGGCCGCCGGAACACCCCCCCGACACACGAACGTAACGTTCGGAGACGCCTGAGCCATCGGACGCGAACCCTGCGAATTCCCTGCCTGCGCGGCGTTCCAAACGAGATTTCTCGACGCTGTGCAACGGGGTTCGCCGACGGCTGCGCGCGGCTCCCAGAGCCCTGGGTGCCCCGCGGAATCGCCCTTGGGGTTCGCGGCCCGACGTGGTTGAATGCGCGCGTTTCCAGGGCTTCACGGAGGAAAAACCTCCTCGGATCACTGGAAAACCCCCGAGATTCACGGATGACACCCCCCCAGCTCTGGGACGGCGTTCTGCGCCGCCTCGGAGAACAGTTGCCGGCCTTCACGCTGAGGGACTGGCTAGGCCCCCTCGTCCCCGTGGCGAACGGCGAGGGGCTCACCCTGGTCTGCCCGAGTCCCTTCCACCGCGATCGGGTGCGTGAGCGCTATCTCGCGGCCATCCGCGCCGCACTCGTCGCCGAGGCCGGCGCCGAGCTCCCGGTCGGCCTCGAGGTCGGGGGGCGGGGGGCGGCCGTCGCCCCGGAGCCTCCGCCGCTCGCGCCGACGATCGCCGCCGCGCGACCCGACGCCCCCGGCCCGCCCGCTCTGCCGCTTCGGATCGCGGCGCCGGTGCTCGAGCGGGAGCCGCTCCAGCAGAGCTTCTCCTACCGCTTCGAGAACTTCGTCGTCGGCCCCGGCAACGCGCTCGCTCGCGAAGCCGCGCTCGCGATCGCGCGCGGGAGCCAGCCCGGGGTGCGAACGCTCTACCTCGCCGCGAGGACGGGGCTCGGCAAGACGCATCTCGCGCGGGCGCTCGCCGAAGAAGCCCGACGCTGTGGGTTCGAGCGCAGCCTGTGTACGTCGGCCGAGGGCTTCACGAGCGAGTTCCTCGCCGCGATCCAGTCGAAGCGGATGGCGGGTTTCAAGCACCGCTACCGCGAGCAGTGCCGACTCCTCGTCGTCGAGGACGTCCAGTTCCTGCGCGGCAAGAAGGCGACCCAGCTCGAGCTCTTCCACACCGTCGCGCACCTGCTCGATACGGGAGGCCGCGTCGTGGTCACGGCCGACCGCGAGCCTCGGGATCTCGAGGATCTCGACGATCGGCTCCGCTCGCAGATCGCCGGGGGCCTCGTCGCCGTGATCGAGCCTCCCGATGCGCGCGTGCGCCGCGAGATCCTCCGCCAGAAGGCGGCGGCCGGCGGAGTGCGGCTGCCCGAGGAATGCCTCGATCGCCTCGTCGACGGCGTTCGCGGAAGCGTTCGCGACCTCGAGGGCGTCCTCGTCCAGCTCGTGGCGACGGCGTCGCTGCTCAAGCGTCCGATCGACCGCTCGCTCACGGAGACGGCGCTCCGCAAGCTCGCCGGCGCTCCCCGCTCGCGATGCGTTCTCGATCCCGGCCGGGTGGTCGGCGTCGTCGCGGGCTACTTCGAGACCACACCGGCCGCCCTCGCTTCGCGCTCCCGGCGGCGCGACGTGCTCGTCCCGCGCCAGCTCGCGATGTACCTGTGTCGCCGCTACACCGAGGCCTCGCTCCAGCAGATCGGCGAGGCGCTCGGTCGCGATCACCCCGCCGTGAGCCATGCGATCCGCACGGTCGAGCGGCAGATGCTCGAAAACGTCCCGCTCCGCTACCAGGTCGAAGCGCTCGTCGAGCGGCTCGACGGGATCGTTTCGCAAGAGGGCTGATGGGTGCATCGGGGCGCTGCGGTCGCCCCCCGGCGCACGACGGAATCTACACGCCCTTGCGTAGGCGCTCGCGCAGCGCCTCGAGCTGCGTCCGCTTGAAGATCGCGCTCACCGGCGCCTTTCCGGCCGCGTCGCGGAGCCGCGCCATGCCGCCTTCCTCGCGGTCGACGAGGACGACCACCTGCGAGAGTTCGAGGCCCTCCTCGCGGCAGGCGGCGATCGCCTGGAGTACGGACTTGCCGCTCGTGACGACGTCGTCGACCACGGCCACACGGCTTCCGGGCGGCGCGCAGCCTTCGATGAAGCGTCGCATGCCGTGCTCCTTGCGCGCCTTGCGAACGCTGAAGAGCTGGACGACGGGCGGAAACAGGAGCGAGGTGTAGGCGATCGCCTGCGCGACCGGATCGGCGCCTCGCGTGAGCCCGCCGACCGCGTCGGGGACGACGCCCTGGCGGCGGAACTCGTCGAGAAACGCGCGTCCGATGAGCGGCATCGCCCGTGCGTAGGCCGTCGTCACCTGGCAATCGAAGTAGGTGGGGCTCCGCTTTCCCGAGGTGAGGACGAACCAGTCCTCCTCACGCTCGGCCTCGAGGTAGGAGCGGCGGACGAGGAGCTCGGCCAGGTCGGCGTGGGCAACGTCGATGCCCGCCGGCGGCGGGCCCGGACGATCCGATTGCGAAGGGGGCTCGATCGACATGGCGGGAGATTCACGGCGCAACGGGCTCGGCGCAACGCACGAGGGCGCTGGCGATCGCCACACGGTCCGAAGCGTCGAGCGCGGGATCGCGAAGCCCCTCGCCCGCCGCCTCCCGGATCTGCCTCGCGGGAGTCGCTCGCGGAAGCGCAACGAGCGCGTCGGCGATCCGCGGCGTGATGCGGGCGAGCGCGGGACGGATCTCCTCGGAGAGGGCGGGGCCGGGCGGCCGAGCGACGGCCTCGCCTGCCGCGGCTTGCGGAGGAGCGTCCGCCTCGCCGGCGCGCTCCTGGATGCGCCGCGCCGCCAGCATCTGCGCGTCGAAGAGCGCTCTCACGCAGGCATCGGAGGGCGGTGCAACGCCCGCGCGGGACGCCGCGTCTTGCACGGCCGCGAGGGCCGCCGCGATGACGCGCTCCTCCTGCGCGGGGTCGCGAACCGCAGCCCCCAGCGTGCGTTTCGCCCGCGCCACGGCAGGCATGAGCGAGAGCCTCTCGTCGATCGCGGCGACGAGCGCCTCGAGCGGCCCGGCGGTCGCCTCGGGGCTCGCCTGGGGGCCGAGCCAGCGCGCGCGGAGCTCGGCCAGCGTTCCATCGGCCTCTCGCGCGACGAGCCACGCATCGAACTCGCGAGCGAGCGCTTCGGCGTCGGCGCGAAACCAGGCGGCCTTGCGGTCGCGCGTGAAGGGACCGATGCGTCGTGCGCCCGCGACGCGCGCTTGCCATACCGGCGCCTCGGCCGTGTCGGTCACGACGCCGTCGACCCGGCCGGCCTCGAGCTCAGCAGCGACGGCCGCGTTGTCCGGGATGGCGACCAGCCGTGCTCGAGGAAAGCGCGCTCGCGCGACGCGCTCGAGATGGCCTCCGGCATTCACGGCGAGGACGACTCCCGGCCGTTCGAGAGAAGCGGGATCGGCGTGATCGGCGTCGGGGCGAACCAGAACGAGGGCTCCGCTCTCGGCGAGGGGCGCCGAGAAGCGGCCGAGCAGGCTTCGCTCGGGCCGCACCGTCACCCCGGAGAGCACGAGATCGAAATCCCCCGCGACGAGCCGGTGAGAGAGCTCGGGCCAGCGGAAGCTCACGAGTTCGAGGCTGCGCCCCGTGTCGGCCGCGAAGCGGCGCGCGATCGCAACCTCGAAGCCGTCGAACCCCTGCTCCGTCGCGATGCTGAACGGCGCGTAGTCGCCGCTCGTTCCGACGCGGAGCGGCCGTGGAGCCGGGGGATCGGCGGAGGCGGCGCTCGCGACGAGCACGAGGAGCAGCCAGCGCTCGAGCCAGCTTGCCCCACGCGACGGCATCCGATATCCTAGGTCGCTTCCCAGGAGCCGGCTTCCCCGCCTCCATCCTCTCGCCTCCGTTTCGAGGTTCCCTGCCATGCTCTCCCTCGACGAGATCGACGCGGGCACCCGCGTGACCCACAAGAACACCGGGCTCCGCTACTCGGTGGTCGAGATCGGGGAAGACGAGGTTCTCCTCTCTCCGGAGAGCCAGGACCTCCAGGATCTCGTCGTGCCGGTCGATCTCTTCAGGCAGGAGTTCATCGCCACCGACCGCTACAGCGCGGGCCGCGGCCGCGGACGCCGGCCCGCGGCACCCGCGACGGCTCGAGTCGCGGCGGGTCCCAAGTCGCGAGGCCGCGTGAAGAAGATGGTTCGCGAACGCGGCTTCGGGTTCATCCGGGGCGAGGACGGCAAGGAGGTCTTCTTCCACCGTTCGGGATTGAACGGCGGAGAGTACGACACGCTCTCCGAAGGCGACGTCGTCGAGTACGTCGTGCAGGAGGGCCCGCGCGGCCCTCGCGCCGAAGGGGTTCGCGCCGCGACCGACGCCCCGAGCGCGCAGGCCTGAACCGCGCCTCGGCCGCGACCGCGTCTGCGCTCGCCCGTCACGGGTAGTAGACGAAGATCACGTCGACGACGCAGACGGGCTTCGTCTGCCCTTCGACCTCGAAGGCGAGGCCGTAGGTGGCGCGCGCGCCTCCGCCCGGGAGATCGCGAACGTCCTTCAGATCGGCAGACATGCGGAGCCTCGATCCGGCCGGCACCGGCGCGGGAAGACGCAGCTTTTCGGCGCCGTAGTTGACGCCCATGCGGACCCCTTCGACGCGGACCACCTGCGGCATGAGCGCCGGCGCGAGCGAGAGCGTCAGGTAGCCGTGCGCGATCGTTCCCTTGAAGGGCGATTCGCGCCGCGCGCGTTCGACGTCGCAATGGATCCATTGATGGTCGCCGGTGGCGTCGGCGAACGCCTGGATCTGCTCCTGCGTGATCGTGACCCAATCGGAGCTCCCGAGACGGGTGCCGACGAGGGGCTTCAGGCTCTGGATGTCCTTCACGACGGTCGGATTGGCCATTCGATCTCCCGTTGGAGGCTCGGACCCGTCGCGCGGGCGCTTTCGAGCCTCTGCTTGAGCCCGGCGAGGCTCGCGGCGAGGCCGCGGCGGAGCAGGCATTCGAGGAGCCAGCCCGTCCCGGGAACGAGCGGCTCGAAATCGACCCGCCACGTGACGCGGGTGGCGTCACCGTCGGGTGTCAGGACGACCTCCCCCCGATGACTTCGCAGCGGCGCCCCCTCGACGACCGTGTAGGCGAGGCGCTCGCAAGGCTCGAACGCCGTGATCCGCTCGTCGAGGACGATCCCGAAGGCGCGTACCGTCCGGATCGCGCCCTCGCCGTTCGGATCGGGGCTTCCCGGCTTGCGGAGGACGACCTCCCGGACTCCCGCCCAGCGCTTCATGCCCTCGTGGTCCGAGACGAGGGCCCAGACGCTCTCCCGTGTCGCCGCGATCCGCTCCGAGACCTCGATCCGCTGCATCTCTTCCCCCGTCCCGGCCGAGCCTAGCGCGGGAAGGCTTCGACGACGCCACCGTCGACGGGGAGTGTCGCTCCCGTGGTCGGCGTCCGTCGCGTCGCGAAGAAAAGGACGGCCTCGCCGACGTGTCGGGCCGTCACCCGTGCCCGCAGCAGATTTCGCTCGCGGTAGAAATCCGGGAGCGCGTCGATCGCGAGGCCGCGCGAGCGCGCGCGCTCGGGGCCGATCTCGTCCCAGAGCCCCGATCGGATCTCTCCTTCACCGAAGACGGCGTCGGCATTGACGAGGTTCACGCGGATGCCGAGTGGAGCGAGCTCGATCGCCGCCACCTTTCCGATCTGGTGGGCGGCGGCCTTGCTCGCGCTGTACGCGCCGAAGTCCTTCCCCGGCGCGAAGACGTTCTTCGAGGCGTTCACGACGATGTCTCCGCCGGTCCCCTGCAGGCGGAAGATCCGTGCGGCCTCGCGGATCGTAAGGAGCACGCCGAGGTAGTTGACGTCCGCCACGCGGCGGGCGTCGGCTGCGGAGAGCTCGGAAACGGGGCGGACGAGCGCCACGCCGGCATTCGGGACGACGACGTCGACGCCTCCGTAGCGCGTGCACGCGGCATCGAAGCCGGCGCGAACGGAGCCCTCGTCGGCGACGTCCATCTCGATCCCGAGCGCCGCTCCCGCGCCGAAGCGCTTCTCGAGCGCGGTCGCGAGCCGGGTCGCCCGCTCGCCGTCCTTGTCGGCGACGACGACCTGCGCTCCGGCCTCGGCGCAGACCTCGGCGACTCCCGCGCCGATCGCTCCTGCCCCTCCCGTCACGAGAACGATCGTCGCCTCGAGCGCGAGCGGCTTCGCCTTGCCGAGCTTCGCCTGCTCGAGGCTCCAGTACTCCATGTCGAAGAGGTCGGAAGGCGGCAGCGGCTCGTACGTGCCGATTGCGGCGACGAGCCGTTTCGTCCGGAGCGTGTGCGAGGTGATGTCCCCCGCGATCGCCGCGTCGCGAAAGGAACGGCCGAAGCAGAAGGCTCCCGCTCCCGGCAGGAGCACGACGCGCGGGGACGAGTCGAGCTTGCGCTTCGAGATGCCCTTCGCGCGGATGTTCTCTTCGAAGTACGCGTCGTACTCGCGCCGGTACGAGGCGACGGATTCCGCGAGTTGCTTCGCGAGCGCCTCGTCGCTCTCCCACGCAGGGACGTCGACGAAGAGAGGGAGCGCCTTGGTCCGGATCACGTGGTCGGGAGTGAGCGGGCCCGTTCTGGCGAGCGCGGCGGCACCGGCTGCGTTCGAGAAGGCGAGCGTCTCCTCGTCCGCGCGCCAATCGCATACGAAGCGGCGAAACGGACGATCCTCGTCCGACGTCTTCTCGGCGAGGAGCCCGCGAAGAATCGGCGCAGCGCGCGCGGCGAGGACCGCCGGCGCCGCGGGCGATCGGTACACTCCGGCCGCTGCGCGCACCGCGCCGCTTGCGATCGCCCGCTCGCAAGCGTCGACGAGCTCGATGTGCCGCTCGTAGCTCTCGCGTGCGGAGTCGCCGAAGCTGAACAGGCCGTGCTTCGCGAGAACGATCCCGACGACGCCAGGATGCTTCTCGTACGCCTCGGCGACGGCCTTCGCGAGCGGGAAGCCCGGCATGATGTAGGGCAGCACGGTCACGCGATCGCCGAGCGCGTCGCGAATCCGGGCTTCTCCGTCGGGCTGGTTCGTGAGCGCGAGAACGGCATCGGCGTGGCTGTGGTCGACGAAGCGGTGCGGAAGGAAGGCGTGGAGGAGCGCCTCGACCGAAGGGTTCGGAGCGCTCGCATCGAACAGATGCGTGCGGAGCTCGTTCACCATCTCCTCGTCGGAGAGTGCGGCGAGGCCGCGAAGCCGCCGCAGGTGCGCGAGATCGACCGCCGGAAGGTCTCGCGGCTCGACGCGGTCGAGGCTCGATCCGGAGCCCTTCACGAAGAGCGCCTCGACGCGCTCGCCGAGGAGGGTCGTGACGAAGTCCTTGGCGGAGGTGTTGCCTCCGCCGTGGAGGACGAGGTCGGGTTCGCTTCCGATGAGACGCGACGTGTAGACGCGAAGCGCGACGGCCTCTCCGGCGATCCCGCCCCATTGCGCGACGGCTTCTCGCGCCTCCGAATCGCTCCACCGGCTCCGCATGGAGGACCGAGACTAGGGGAATGACCCGGGAGCGCCAGCGAGCTCCGAGAACCGGCGCAGGGCGGCGGCGAGCCCGGCGCAGCGCGATCCTCGCGGATCATGGCCTCTCCCATCACGCGCGCTGGCGGAACCCGGACGAGGATCCGCGCCGCGCTCCGCTACGACCCTCGCGCCGTGGCGTCCGGCGTCCGGCGAGTTTATGCCGGGGTCCTCCGCCACGTGGTGCTCGCGGAGTCGATCGGGTGCGACCTCGTCTGGATCTCCGAGCGCCCGTTCGCGCCGGAGGCCGCGATCCCGGCGGCGCTCCCGGTCTGCGCCGCCGTCGCGGCGACGACGCGCACGCTTCGGATCGGCGTCGGCCCCTTGACGCTGCCGGTCCATCATCCGATCCGGGTCGCCGAGGACTGCGCGAGCCTCGATGGGATCTCGGGCGGCCGCGTCGAGGTCGGCCTCGGGCTCGGTGCGTCGGACGACGCCTTTCGCGGCTTCGGGATCGAGACGCGCGGGCGAGGAGAGCGCCTCGAGGAGGGGATCGCCCTGCTCCGCGAAGCCTGGACGGGTCGCCCGATCCGTTTCGAGGGGAGACACTACCGGGTGTCGGATGTCGGCGTCTCGCCCACCCCGGACCAAGCCGGCGGCCCGCCGCTCTGGATCGGCGCCACCGTCGACGGTGCGGTCCGGCGCGCGGCGAGGCTCGGAGCGGGAATCCTCGCCACGGACCTCGGCACCCTGCAGCGCTACCGCGCGGCATGGGACGCAGGCATTCCCGCCGCAGCGCCGCGAGCGGCACTCGAGGTCGACCCGCGCGCCCTCGGCGATCGGCGGTTTCGCGAAGCGCTCGCGGAGGTGGTGCGCGAGGCGGGGCTCGCGGTGCTCGACCTCGTCGCGCCGGCGCAGCGCGAGGGGGAGTTCGCCGGCGAGGCGGAGATCGTGCCCCTGCTCGCGCTCCGCGACGCGCTCGCCTCGGGCGGATAGAAGACGGATCCGAAATCGCGGGTCGCGGGGGCGACCCACCGGGTCGCCCCTACCCGGAAATGAGCACGAGCCGATTCTCGTCCGGGACCGGGCGGCCCGACGAGCCAATCCCCCCATGAAGGGTCGGAGCGACCGCGCGAGCCGCGGCGTGGCGGCGCCCTGCACGGACCCCGTCGCGGCGATTGCGCGCGCGGACGGTAGGGGCGACCCGGTGGGTCGCCCCACACGCAGGAGCGTGCGTCACGCGCTCGTTTCGGCGCGCGATCCGGGTCGATCTCCTAGCCTCCCGCGCGGCGGCGCTCGATCTCCCGCTCGAAGATCCGCCGCACGATCGCGATCGCGCACGCGTAGGTCGAATCGACCCCGAAGTACGAAAGACTCTTCGAGAGCAGCGACTGGCGCCGCGAGTACGGGGTGTCCGAGGCGTAGTGGAGAAGGCCGATCTCGAGCCCGCCGTCGCCGCCGACGTTCACGATCTCGTCGGAAGGCACGCGCGTCGGCCAGCCGAGCTCCCAGCATGCGGAAAGGAAGGGCCCGGCTTCCATCTCGAGGACGGTGTAGCCGTCCCGATAGAAGGCGTTCATGTAGTTGCGGTTCTGGAGGAAGGCGCTCCGCACGGTGAGCGCGCTCTGGTTGTCGAAGACGTCGCCGTGCCGGAGCCAGGGCCGGACGCTCGCCGCCGTGAAGGCGTTGCGAAGCAGGAAGGTGTTTCGCGAGTGTTCGTCGTAGACGGCGCTCGAGAGCATCACGTCGCCGACCCGTCCGTTGAGGGTCGCGGCCTTGCCCATCACGTAGATGCCGCGGAGCTCTCCCACGCCCTGCCCGACCCTCGAGAGCAGATGATACGCGGCCATTCCGAGCGGGTAGTCGATGTTCAGGATGTACGCGTCGCTCTCGCGGAGGGCTTCGAGCCCCGGCATCTCGAGCCGGGGATCGAGAAGATCACGAGAGAGCTTTGCGATCTCGACTCCCTGCGCGTCGACGAGGATGTGCCCCGGCTCGGCCAGATGGACGAGCCCCACCTCGGCCTCGGCCGCCCTCACCTCTCGCATCCGCGAGTCGCCGCCCGCATCGTGGATCCAGCCGCGCATGAGGTAGTAGAGGAGCGGGAGCAGGAGCGTCTCGTCGCCGCTCTCGACCGCCTTTTCGACGGGCTCGCGCAGCGCTTCGGGATCCTTCTCGCACGCGTAGCGTACGATCGCGTCGCGGTGGCGCCGGGCGTAGCCCCCGACCAGGTTCGCGATGGCGTGCGTGTTCGACGAAACGAAGTAGACGGGAGTCGCGTGGGCCTTTCCGGCGCGGAGCGTCGCGGGAACGACCCCGCTCCACCAGCGCTGTGCGGCGCGTTGGTACTGCGAGTACGAGGGCGCGAGCACGCGGACACGCAGATCCGACGGATGCGCCCGCAGTTCCGCGAGACCCGCGTCGAAGGCCTCGGGGCGAAGCGCCTGGCGCAGCGCCTCGAGATCCTCGGGCGCGATCGCGAGCGCGCTGCAGAGCGCAGCCGGATCCGGCGGCGAGAACGCCTTTTCCGGCAGCGGCGCGAGGCGCGCGTGGAGCTTGTTCCACTCGATCTGCCAGGCCACGAGGATCGGCACGAGGTCGTCGATGTCGCTCTCGCTCGCGATGAAGACCGCGAGCGTCCGCTCGCCATCGAAGCGCAGCGGACGCCGCCGCCCGCGGGTTCGGACCCGCTCCCAGCTCCGGACCTCGAAGCCCGCAGTCTCGAAGACCTCGCGCGATTGGCCGAGAACCACGCGCACGATCCGAGGCATCTCGTCGGGAAGCCGCGCCGCCGCGTAGGCGAAGGCCGAGACGTCCGGTGCCGGTTCGAGGGCGCCCGCATGGAGCGAAGAGCCGCTGTAGGCATGCGACTCCTCGAGGGCACGGATCCGGACCTCCCCGGAGGAACGCAGCAGGCTCGTGTAGGTCCGGACGTATCGCTCGATCTCGTCGTCCGGCGCCACCGGAGGCTGGCGTTGCATGGCGCTCGATTCTAGCCTCTGGCCGGCTCCCCGAGCGCCCCCCGGAGAGGATCCCGATCCCCTTGAGACACCTCCGCCCTCTTCTCCTCGGAGCGCTGCTCGGCTCGCTCTCGCTCGCTCCCGCCGCTTCGGCGGGCGGCCCCTCGCTCTTCGTGTCGACCGAGGGTCGCTTCGCGGCGACCTTTCCAGAGCGGCCGACCCCGGATCGCGCAGGCCGCGAGACCTGGGCCGGTCGCATCGAGGCCGGGAGCTACGAGGCCGTCGTAGGGGGCCTCCACCTGCGGATCGAGTTCCACGACGTCCCGCAGATCGGCCTGTTGCTGCTCTCGGAGCAGCGGATCCTCGCCATGGCGAAGGATTCGATGCTCGAGGACATGGAGGCCACGAGCTCCCGCGAAGAGACGGCCCGCCTTCGCGAGCATCCGGGAATTGCGGTCCGCTTCGAAACCTCGAGCCGCCCCGGGCAGATCGAGGAGTGCCGCCTCTACCTCGTCGGCTCCCGGCTCTTCGTGATCTTCGTCCGGAACGACCATCCCGGGGTCGGTGACGAGGCCGCGGCGCGCTTTCTCGCGTCGTTCAATGCCTGGGAGCCCGGCGAGACGCTCGCCTCGGCGTCGCGGATCGGATCCGAGTCGGGGCTCTAGAAGCCCTCGCGGCCTCGACCGAGGCCTCCCCTGCGCGGGCGGAAGCAGGGCCTTCGCGCGGGTTACACTCGCGAATGCGCCGCGAGCCGGTCTCCGTGCGCAAGCAAGGAGCGCACCCATGCCGTCCCGCCCGCGCCTCGTTCGCTACTGCGCACTCGCGCTCGCCCTCGCTGCGGCCGGCGCCATCGGCTTCGCCGTGAGCGGCTCGCTTCTCTACGACGCGGCGATCGGTCTCGATCGTTCGGCGTTCCCGTTCGGCGGTGCCGCGACCGAGCTCGGCAAGCTGATCCTGCCGAGCTTCGGCATGAGCCTCGCCGGGCTCGTGCTCGCGCTCGGAGTTCTCCTCGTGCTCGGTGCAGCGGGCTTTCTCGTCGGCCGCCGCGTCGCGAAGGGCGCCGGGGGCGGCGCTCCGGACCGGGGGCGGCGCGGGATCGTCGCAGGCTTCGCGACCGCGCTCGGCGCCACCGCGATGGGCGGCCTCGGCATGTGGCTGCGAGCCTTCCGAGGTGTCGGCAACGAGGGGCGCGGCTGGAGCCCGGTGGTCGATCAGATCTTCTCGCAGCCGGTCGCGAAGACCGACCCCGATCCGAAGCAGGCTTGGAAGGAGAGCCGCATCCGGGCGCATCGAAGGCTCGGTCGCACCGGCTGGGAAGTCTCCGACATCGTCCTCGGCACCGGTGCGATCAGCGGAGAGGTCGGCGAACAGGTCGCTCGCGACGCGCTCGCGCGCGGGGTCAACTACTTCGATACCGCCCCCGATTACTCCGGCTCGGGAAGCGAGCAGGCGATGGGCCGCGCGCTTCGGAGCGTCGGCCGAGACCGGATCTTCGTCGCGACCAAGTTCTGCACGCCCGAGGGACATCTCCCGGCGGGAGCGCCGGTCTCGCGTTACGAGGAGGTCATCGAGGAGAGCCTGCGGCGGCTCGGGACCGATTACGTCGACCTCGTCCACATCCATTCCTGCGACGAGATCCCGCGGCTCATGGATCCGAATGCGCACGAGGCTTTCGATCGGCTGAAGCAGGCCGGCAAGGTCCGCTTCCTCGGCTTTTCGAGCCACACGCCGAACCTCGTTTCGGTGACGCAGCAGGCGATCGCATCGGGACGCTTCGACGTCATGATGCTCGCCTACCACCACGGCATCTGGCCCGAGATCCCCGAACTCGTCCGTCGTGCGCGCAGCGAGCAGGACATGGGCGTGGTCGCGATGAAGACGCTCAAGGGAGCAAAGCATCGCGGCCTCGCCGACTTCCGCGACGAGGCCGACAGCTACGCGCAAGCGGCACTCAAGTGGGTGCTCTCGAACCCGGACGTCTCGTGCGCGGTGATCTCCTTCGCGGTTCCCCAGCACGTCGACGAGTATCTCCACGCCTCCGGGCAGGCGATCACCGCGAGCGATCTCGCGATTCTCGGCGAGTACGACCGCAGGATCGCAGGAACTCATTGCGCGCCGCATTGCGGAAAGTGCCTCGATCGCTGCCCCGAGGCGCTCCCGATCCCGGACGTCCTCCGCCATCGCATGTACTTCGAGGATTACGGGCGCGAGAAGGAGGCCATGCGCCTGTACGCGAAGCTCGAGCGCAACGCGGCGGTCTGCGCCTCGTGCAGCGCGCCGTGTCTCGGCAGCTGTCCGGTCGGGATCGAGATTCCGACGCGGATGCGCGGAGCGCACGACCTTCTCCACTTCGTCTAGGAGCCCCGGACCATGCCGAACGCAATCCCGAACCGCGCAATCGTTCTCTTCGGCGCCACCGGCTTCACGGGACGCCTCGTCCTCGCCGAAGCGCGACGCCGCGGCCTCTCGCCCGTCCTCGCCGGACGGAACGAAGCCGCGCTCAAGGAGCTCGCCGAGTCGGCGGGCGGTGCGGAGATCCGCGTCGGAGATCCCGAACGCGCAGCGAGCCTCGAGGGGATCTTCGAGGGCGCCGGCGTGGTGATCAACTGCACGGGGCCCTTCCTCCGGCTCGGCGAGCCCGTGCTCGCGGCCGCGATCGCGCAGGGGGCGCACTATCTCGATACGACCGGGGAGCAGGAGTGGATCCGGCGTGCCGTCGAGCGCCACTCGGCCGAGGCCGAGCGGCGCGGGCTCACGGCCGTCCCGGCGCACGCGTTCGAATACGCGCCGGGGGATTGCGCTGCGAGGATCGCGATCGAGTCGACTCCCGGAGCCGTGAGCCTCGAAGTCTTCAACCGCGCCGAGGGCTTCGGGACGAGCCGTGGGACGAAGAAGTCGGCGCTCGAAGCGATGCGACTTCCGACGCTCTCGCTCGTCGCGGGAGAGCTCGTCGCCGAGCGGACGGCCGCGCATCGGGCGACGGTACGCTTCCCCGACGACGAGCGGCATCGGGTCGGGATCTCCTTCGGCGGCGGAGAGGTGCTTTCCGCGAGGCGTCACGGCGCGATGATCCGCGAGGCTCGCACCTACCTCGTGGTCCCGGAAGCGGCTGCGTTCGTCCTCCCGACGCTCACGCGGATCGCGATCCCCCTGCTCGACACTCCGGTCGGCGCCTGGCTCGAGCGACGCATCGATGCCGGGAGCTTCGGCCCCGGACCCGAGCGCGAGCGACAGCCGTGGTGGATCCAGGCGCGCGTACGGACGTCGAGCGGCGCGGGCCGCCGGCTGACCGTCTCGGGACGCGACATCTACGGTGTGACGGCCGTGATCGCGGTGAGCGGGGCGTGCGCGCTCCTCGAGGGCCGCGCGCTTCGCGCGGGAGTCGTCTCGAGCGCGCAGGCGTTCGACCCGCGCTCGGTCCTCGCCGAGCTCGAGCCCCACGGCGCGACGTGGAGGGAGGATCCCCTCTAGGAAACCGACCCGGGACGGGTCGACCTCCCAGGCCCTGCGGGCCTTCTCGGCTAGCGCGCGAGCGCGTCGATCCTGCGAGCGAGCTCGAGATCGAGCGCTGTGATGCCACCGGCGTCGTGCGTCACGAGATCGACGACGACGCGATTCCAGACGTTCGACCACTCGGGGTGGTGGTCGAGCTTCTCGGCGACGATCGCGACGCGGCTCATGAAGCCGAAGGCCGCAACGAAGTCTTCGAAGCGGAGCTCGCGGTGGAGCTTGCCATCGCGGAGCGACCAGCCCGGAAGTTCCGCGAGCGCCGCGCTCACGGCAGCGTCGTCGAGCCTCGCCGGCCGCGTCAAGCGGAATCTTCTTTCCGAGCTTCGGGACGCAGGATCTCCTCGCGACGGATCGCCGCGACGAAGGCCGCACGGAGCGCAGCGCGGATCTTCTCCGTCCTCGCTCCACCGTAGGTCTTGCGGAATGCCCGGAGCGGGATGATGCCCTTCGCCATCGAGCGGTGTCCGCCCCCCACGCCGAGGCCCTCGACCACCTCCCGAACCACCTCGCCTGCCGCGCGAACGTGGCCCACGTTGCGAACCGAGAACACGAGGTCCCTTCCGACGATCCCGGCGGCGACCGCCCACTCGGCGCCTTCGGCCTGGAGCGCGAGGTCCGCCACCTGGGGGATCACGTCCTCGCGGACGCGACCGAGCACGAGCAGATGGACGCCGTCCTCGACCGAAGACCGTGCCAGCGCGCGGCCGAGCGCACGGAGCCCCTCCTGCGGAAGCGCCGGCCTCTCGATCCGCCGCAGCAACGCGGGGCTGTGGTTTCCGTGCAGATACGCGAAGGCATCGATGTCGCGAGCGCTCGTCTCACGACCGAGGAGCTGCGTATCGGTCTTGATGCCGTAGAGGAGCGCGGTGGCGAGCTTCGCGTGGAGCTCGAAGCCGGACGCCCGCATGTATTCGGTGAAGATCGTCGAGGTCGCACCGTACGACGTCCGGATGTCCTTCACGAGGGCGTCGTAGCCGCTTCGCTCGGGGTGATGGTCGACGACCACCTCGATTCGTCGCAAGCGGGCCGGCACGACGTCGCCGAACACCGTGGGCTGAACGTCGACGAGCGCCACGCCATCGAACTCCTCGAGATCGGCGAGCGAGACCTTGCGGACGTCGATGCCGAGCGCGCCGATCATGGCGCGGTTCTCGGGCCGTGTGACGTCGCCGAAGGCCACGAGCGGCGCCGTCGTCCGGTTGCGGCCGAGAAGCGCCCGCAGGGCGTAGCCGCAAGCGATTCCGTCCGGATCCGGATCCGGCTGCAGCAGGATCGCGATCCTCTGGCGCCCCTCGAGCACGTCGCGAACGGCGACGACCGTCTGCAGGTTGTGGAGGTGCTCGAACTCGGCGTCGACATCGTCGCGGATCAGCGTTCGCAGGCCGGTCAGACGGAGGCAGGGATGCTCCGGAACGTCGTCCGCACCGAGCCGATCGGAGAGCACCAGGATCGGCGAGTCGGCCGGCGCCGCAGACGAGACCGCCGCCACGGCCGCTCGAACGAAGGAAGGGTCCTCGGAGACGAACGCGAAGCCGTCTCCCTCCTTGGCGTTGAGCTTCTCGATCGCCTCGGCGGCGAGGCCTCCGGGAAGCGCCCTGAAACCCGCCGGACGCGCGCGCGACTCGTCGTCGAGGGGCACCCAGTAGAGCTCCTCGTGTTCGGAGGGCCCGATTCGGCACCACAGGCGAGCAAGCTCGGCTCCGTCGCAGACGATGATCCGGCGCGGCACACGCCGAGTCTAGCCGACGCCGCGCTCCTCCCGGGGAACCGGGGGCGCGAGCGGCTGTGGGTGAATCCCCATTGATATTCGGAGGCAGCTCATCGGCAAGAGGAATCCATCGGTCGAGTGTGAATGCCTTCACAGCGTTCCAGACCGCGACCTGCTCTGCTCTCCAGGCCGAGGTTCCGGAGGTCTCCCATGGAAGCCACACGGCACCCGACCCCCGACGTCCTGCTCCGCGCTCGCGCGGCACGCGAGGCGCCGCCGCGCTCCGTCGCCGCGGCGCCGCACGTCTGTCCGGGATGGGCCCGGCTCTTCGACGCCCTACCGCTCCCTCCGATCGCGGTCGGAGGCGTGGGCGCAATCGCGCTCGCCCTCGTCTTTCTCGCGATCGATCTCGCCGAGGGGAATCTCGCGACGCTCAGCGCGGGTCGGCTGCGTTTTTTCGAGCACGTCGAGGTGCGGAGCGCGATCGTCGTCTCGCTGCTCCTCGCCGGCGTCGTCGTGACGCATCACTATGAAGCGCTCGGCACCCGGCGCGACCTCGAGAAACTCCTCCCCCACCTCGATCGCGACGAGCCGCTCGAATCCGGGGAGCGGAGCGCACGGCGCCGGAGGATCGCCGGACTCGCGGGCGGGCTCGTGATCAGCTCGATCGTCCCCACCCTCTACGTCGATCCGAGCCGCTTCTTGCGCTTCGAGACCTACCTGCTCCCCTCGGTACTCTTCGACCTCGTGGTGGGCTTCGTCCTCGGCTGGACGGTTTCGAAGACGCTCTACTCGGCGCTCGACGAGGACCGCCGCTTCGCCCGCCTCGCGAGGCGGCTCCGCGAGCTCGATCTCTTCTCGCTCGAACCGCTCCACGTCTTCGGCCGCAGGGGGCTGCGGCGGACGCTTCGCTGGATGCTGCTCGTCTCGATCGCGTCGCTCGTGTTCTTCGATGCGGGAAAGGTGCTCCCGCCCGCCGTCGCGCTCACGGGAATCTTCGCCTTCGCGCTCGTCTGCTTCCTCTTCCCGGTCTGGGGAGTCCACTTGCGCTTGAAGGAAGAAAAGCAGCGCGAGCTCGCCGAGGTCCGCTCGCGGATCAAGTCCGAGCGCGCCCACCTGCGGAGCTGCCAGTGGCGCTCGGCCGGGGCGGGCGTCCGCTTCGCCGATCTGATCGCCTACGAAGCCCGCATCGCCGCAGCGAGGACCTGGCCGGTCGACGCCTCGATGATCGGCCGGCTCGGCGTCTACGGACTGCTTCCGATCGGTTCCTGGCTCGGCTCGGCCCTGATCCAGCATTGGGTCGAGATCTTCTTGCCCTGAGCCGGGCGAGCGATCCGGGCGCCGCGGCTCGATCTCCTAGCGACCTTGCGTATGCCGCTCGATCGCGTCGAACATGCGGGGCCAGGCCGCTCGCGGCAGGTCGTGGCCCATCCCCTCGATCACGAGCAGCTCGGCTCCGGGAACTGCGGCCGCGGTCGCTTCGCCGCAGGCGAGCGGTACCAGGGGATCGACGTCCCCGTGGATCACCAGGGTTGGGGTGCGGAGCGAAGCGAGCGCCTCGTGGCGGCTTCCCGAAGCGAGGATCGCAGCGAGCTGCCGGGCGACTCCCGCGGGCGCGAAGCAGCGATCGTAGGCACGCGCTGTCCTCGTGCGAGCGCGCGCTTCGTCCTCCGCCGACGCCGCACCGCCGATCGTCCGCCAAGTCTCGACGCCGCGCGCGATCGCAGCGTCCCGATCGGTGGGCGGAGGCGTGAGCAGCACGCGCTGCGCCTCCGGAGTCGGGCCGGGAAGACCGGGTTTTCCCGTGGTCGACATGATCGATGTGAGGGTCCGGACCCGCTTCGGATGACGCAGCGCGAGGGTCTGGGCGATCATCCCGCCCATCGAGGCGCCGACCACGTGAGCGGCGTCGATCCCGAGGGCTTCGAGAAGACCTGCCGCGTCGTCCGCCATGTCCGTGAGCAGGTAGGGCGCCGCAACCGACCTTCCGCCGAGAAGCGCCGGAAGCATCGCCGCGAAATCGGGAACACCGAGAGCATCGAGCTTCGTCGAGAGTCCGACGTCGCGGTTGTCGAAGCGTACGACGAAGCGCCCGCGCGCCGCGAGCCCTTCGCAGAACTCCTCGTCCCAGAAGATCATCTGCGCGCCGAGTCCCATCACGAGCAGGACGGGCGGATGCTCCGCGCTGCCGAAGCCGTCGAATTCGAGCTCGATCCCGTTGCTCTCGATCTTGGCCATGTCACCTCCCGGAACCCGCGGAGTGTAGCGGCCGCACGCGACCCGTTACCTTCGCGAGCGTGCAGCCGATCTTCGTGGGTGACGTCCAGGGCTGTGCGGTGGAGCTCCAGGAGATCCTCGACCGCGCGAGGGCCCGTTTCGGCAGCGGCTTCGAGGTCGGCTTCGTCGGAGATCTCGTCAACCGGGGTCCCGGGAGCCTGCGCGCGCTCGAGATCGTTCACGAACTCGTCGAGCGAGGCCGCGCGCGAACGGTCCTCGGCAACCACGATCTCGGCCTCCTGCTCGCGGCGCTCGGGCTCCGCCCGCTGCGCCCCCCGCTCGATACGATGCTCGAGGTGCTCGAATCGCCCGACGCTTCGTACTGGATCGAGTGGCTCCGCCACCGCCCACTCGCGCTCGATGGAAGGCTCGGCGAGCGCCCGTACGTGCTCGTCCACGCGGCAGTGCACCCTGCCTGGGACGTGGACGAGATCCGCCGGCGCGCACGCGCCATCGAGGCGCGCCTCGGCGCGAAGGACCTCGAGAGCGTGCGCGAGTTCCTGGCGTCCGACCCCGCCGAGAGCCCCGAACGCGACGATCTCGACCGAATGATCCACTGCCGCAGCGTGCTCGGCGGCGGCCGCTGGTCCCGGGACGAGCCCGAGCGGAAGGACCAGGCCTGGCACGCCGCCTGGCTCCGGCGGGCCCACCCCTACGGTGTGGTCTACGGCCACTGGGCGGTGCAGGGTCTACACGTCGCCCCGGGGCTGCGCGGCCTCGATACGGGCTGCGTCCACCACGGCCGTGGCCGCAGCGGGCAGCTCACGGCCTGGCTCCCCGATCCGAGGCGGAAGGACGCCTTCGCGATCCCCGATGCCGGATTCTGGCAGGTGCAGGCCCGCCGCAAGTACTACATCGAAGCGAGCGGCGGGCCGTGATACAAGGAAAGATCGACCCGCCTCGAGGAGCCGATGGAACCCGCCTCGCTTCCGAGCCCCGAGATCCACCCCGAGTGGTTTACGAACCGCGAGATCTCCTGGCTCGACTTCAACCGGCGTGTGCTCGAAGAGGCGCAGGATCCGACGAGTCCGATCCTCGAGCGGCTCAAGTTCCTCGCCATCGTCGACTCGAACCTGGCCGAGTTCTTCGAGGTCCGCGTCGCGGGCCTGCGCCAGCAGGCCGAGGCGGGGGTCAAGGACCGCAACCCCGACGGCCTCACTCCGGCCGAACAGCTCGAGGCCATCGGCCGCGCCGTCCGCACCATGGTCGACGAACAGTACCGCCTGTGGAGCGACGAGATCCTCCCCGCGCTCGAGAAGGAGGGCGTGCGGATCCTCCGCCCCGACGCGCTCTCGCAGCGCGAGACCGATTCGCTCTCGAAGCGCGACGCGGCGTGGCTCGCGACGCATTTCGAGCGCGAGATCTTTCCGGTGCTCACGCCGATCGCCGTCGACCCCGCGCACCCGTTCCCGCACATCCAGAGCAAGAGCCTCTCGATCGCGGCGCTGCTCGGCACCGAGGATCCGCAGGAGCCGCATCGGCTCGGCGTCGTGCAGGCGCCCCGGGTGCTCCCGCGAGTGATCCGGCTGCCGGACCGTCCCGGGCACCGCGTCTACGTCTTCCTTCCCGACGTGATCCGCTGGCAGCTTCCGAAGCTCTTCCCGGGGGTGCCGATCCTCGATCACACGGCCTTCCGCGTGACGCGCAATTCGAATCTCTACGTCGACGAAGAAGAGATCGAGAATCTGCTGACCGCCGTCGAGCAGGAGCTTCGTCGCCGGCGCCGCGGCGAGGCCGTCCGGCTCGAGGTCCGCGAGCCCTGCGGCCCGGACCTCGAACAGGCGCTGCTCAACGTCTTCGAGCTCGAACGGAGCGACCTCTACGAATGCGAGGGGCCCGTGAACCTCTCGCGGCTCTCGGAGCTCGTCGCGCTCGAGGAACGCGAACGCCCGAAGGCCCAGGTCTTCGTCGCGCCCGTGCATCCTGCGCTCCGCGATCCGGAAAACTTCTTGCGGACGATTCGCAGGGGCGATCTCCTGCTCCACCACCCGTTCGATTCGTTTTCGAGCGTCGTCGATTTCGTCGAACTCGCGGCGCGTGATCCGAACGTCCTCGCGATCAAACAGACGATGTACCGCACCAGCGAAGACTCGCAGATCGCCCGCGCGCTGCTCTCGGCCGCCGAGAAGGGCAAGCAGGTGACGGTCGTCGTCGAGCTCCTCGCCCGCTTCGACGAGGAGGCGAACATCCGCTGGGCGCGGCGCATGGAGGAAGCGGGAGTCCAGATCGTCTACGGGCTCGTCGGCTTGAAGACGCACTGCAAGCTCCTGCTCGTCGTCCGACGCGAGGAGGACGGACTCCGCCGCTACGCGCACATCGGCACCGGCAACTACAATCCGGCGACGGCGCGCGTCTACACCGACCTCGGCATCCTGACGGCGGACCCCGAGGTGACGGCCGAGGTGGCGGCCGTGTTCAACGTGCTCACGAGCCTCTCGGCGCCCGGAGAGTTCCGGCACCTGCTCGTTGCGCCGTTCACGGTGCGAAGCGGAGTCCTCGAGCGGATCGAGCGCGAGATCCGCCGGGCGAGGGAGGGCCGCCCCGCCGCGATCGTTGCGAAGCTGAACGCCCTGCAGGACGAGGAGATCATCCGGGCGCTCTACCGCGCTTCGCAGGCCGGCGTGTCGATCGATCTGATCGTCCGCGGGATCTGCTGCCTGCGGCCCGGGCTCGAAGGCGTGTCCTCGAACATCCGCGTGCGTTCGATCGTCGATCGCTTCCTCGAGCACAGCCGCGTGCTCCGCTTCGAAAACGATGGCGACCCCGAGTTCTTCATCGGAAGCGCCGACTGGATGCCGCGGAATCTCGATCGTCGCGTCGAGGTGATGTGCCGCGTTCGCGCAGAACCGCTGCGCCGGCGCCTCGACGCGATCCTCGACCTCTACCTGCGCGACGACGTGAAGGCCCGCGAGGTGCTTCCCGACGGATCGCACCGACGCGTCGAGAAGCGTCACGGGCTCCGTGTGCAGGACGCCCTGATGCGCCAGCACCTCGCCGCAGCGACGACGTCGCCCGACGCCGCGATCCCTCCGACGACGTAGCCCCGAGACGGGTCGATCTCCCGGAGGCGGACGAAAGCGCCCGTGTGAGGGATCATGCGGGGGCGCGGAGTGGGCGCGAGGTGCGCTCGCGGCCGGACGGAGCGGGATGATGCGGCGCCTTGCGATCACTCTCATCGCCTCGTGCCTCGCCGCCACGGCGTGCGTCACGAACCCCGCGACCGGGCGACGTGAGATGATCTTCATGACGACTCGCGACGAGGCGGAGATCGGCCGTGCCGAGGCGGCGCGGGTCGCCAGCGAGATGGGCCTGGTGAGCGATCCCGGGCTCACGACGTACGTCGCGAGCGTCGGTGCGCGCGTCGCACGCGAGGCGCCTCGCAAGGACGTGACCTGGCAATTCCAGATCGTCGACATGCCCGAGCCGAACGCCTTCGCGTTGCCGGGGGGCTACGTCTACGTCTCGCGCGGCCTGCTCGCGATCACGAACTCCGAGGACGAACTCGCGAACGTGATCGGGCACGAGGTCGCGCACGTCGCCGCGCGACACGCGGCCTCGCGGCAGGCGAAGACGGTGCCGGTCGGAATCCTGACGGCGCTCGGCAGCTTCGCAGCGGGACTCATCGGCGGCGGACAAGCGGCGCAGATCGTGGGCGATCTCGGCCAGACCGCGGGCGCGGGGCTCATCGCCTCCTACAGCCGCGAGCAGGAGCACGAGGCCGATCGGCTCGGCCAGGACTACGCCGCCCGAGCGGGCGCCGACCCGGCGGCGATGTCGGATTTCCTTCGCACGCTCGAGCGCGCCACGGCGCTCGAGCGCGGCGAGCATCGCGGGCCCGGCTTCCTCGACACGCATCCGAGCACGCCGGAGCGGGTCGCGCTCACCGAGAACAACTCGCGGGCGCTCGGAGCGGCAGCGAGCGCGCAGACCGCGAAGAGCCACGACGCCTTCCTCCGTCGGCTCGACGGCCTCGTGGTGGGCCAGAATGCGGCCGAGGGAATCGTCGACGGGAGCCGCCTCCTGCACCCCGCGCTCGGCTTCCAGATCCGCTTTCCCGAGGGCTGGCAGATCGCAAACGCCCGCACTGCGGTACTCGGAGCGGCGCCGGGCCGGGATGCTGCAGTCGTTCTCGAGATCGACGCGCCCGCACGGACGATGCGCGAGGCGGCGCTTCGCTTCGCACGAGCGAACCGCCTGCAGGTCGCCGAGGCGGGAGCCGTGCAGCTCGGCAACCTCGACGGCTACCGGATCCTCGCCATCGTCCCGTCGCAGCGCGGGGCGATGGCCGCCGACGTCACGTTCATCGCCTTCCGAGACCAGGTCTACCGGCTCACGGGGCTCGCGAACAGCCAGGCGTATCGGGGCTGGCAGGGAGCGTTCGCGGCAGTCGCGCGCAGCTTCCGGGAGATCACTCCCGCCGAGGCAGCGAAGGTCCGCGAGCAGCGGCTGAGGATCGTCGGCGCGAAGCGCGGCGAGACCCTCGACCAGCTCGTCGCGCGAACCCGATCGAGCTGGAAGGCCGAGGAGGTTGCCGTCGCCAATGCGCTCGCTCGCAACGTGCGGCTCTCGGAGGGGCAGCTCGTGAAGGTCGCGATCTCCGAGCCGTGGCGCGGAAGCACGCTCGGCAGGACTTCCGAAGAAGATCCGCGCCCGCCGCCCGCTCGCACCCCACGAAGCGGAGGATCCCCCCGCGCCAAGCCCGGCGCGCGCGACGCGAACCCCGAGATGGAGCCGCTCTGACGCGCGCTTCGAGCGCGGACCCTGCGCCGCGCGAGATCCGGCGCCATCAGCGCGGGCGAGCGTGCGACCCTTCTCGAACGACGCCGAGCAGCCGCGAGAGCGCCGCCGCGCGGCGGTCGACGAGATCCGCCAGCGTATGGCGGTCGAGGACCTCGAAGAAAGCTTCCTGCGCTTCGTCGAGGACGCCGCGGAGCCCGCAGGCCGCCTCGATCCGGCACGGCTCTCCGTCGGGAGCGAAGCACTCGGCGAGCGCAAAGATCTCCTCGGTGTCGCGGATCACGTCGCCGAGCCCGATCCGCGAGGCCGAGCGAGCGAGCCGGATTCCGCCATGGCGCCCGCGGGAGGTCTCCACGTAACCCTGTCGCGCGAGCCGGTGCACGATCTTCACGAGATGCGCGCGGGAGATCCCGTACGCGTCGGCGATCTGGTCGACCGTCGCACGCTCGTCGGGCGCGGTCGCGAGGCGCATGAGGACGCGCAGGGCGTAATCCGAGTGACGCGTGAGGCGCATGGCGGAGGCGCTCCGGCGGGATTCGCCGGACGAATTGTTATATTTCTGGTACAGCTTTTCAAGCGGAGGGTTTTCCATGTGGGCCCGGGGGTTCCGCCCCTTCTTCGCGTTGGCGTCGCTCTACGGCGCGCTCGCGCCGCTCGCCTTCGTCGCGTTCGTGCTCGGGTTCGCCCCGGCGCCCGCATCGATCCCGATCGTCTCGTGGCACGGACACGAGATGGTCTTCGGCTTCGCGGCGGCCGGAATCGCGGGTTTCTTGCTGACGGCCGTCCCGAACTGGACCGGGCTCGCGCCGGTCGTGGGAGCGAGGCTCGCGACGCTCACGGCGCTCTGGGTGCTCGGTCGCGTCGCGATGTGGTCCGGATCGCTCCTGCCCGGGCCGATCGTAGCGCTCGCCGATGCGGCCTTCACGGTGGCGCTCGCCGTCGCGCTGGCGGAGTCGCTGCTCGCCCCCGAGCAACGTCGCAACCGCGTCGTCCTGTTCTCGGTCGCCGGGCTCGCCGGGGCGAATCTCGGCTTCCATGCGAGCGCGCTCGGCTGGATCCCGCTCTCGCCATCGGCCTGGCTGCGCGCCGGCGTGGGAGCGATCGTCGTGCTGCTCGTCGTGATCGGGGGCCGCATCACGCCGGCCTTCACGCAGAACGCACTGCTTCGCGAGCGGCGCCAGGCCTCGGTCGACGCTCGCCCGGAGTTCTCGAGGGCCGCCATGATCGCCGCGACGATCTTCGCCCTGGCGTCGCTCGTTCCAGGCGCCGACCTCGTTCGCGGCGTCGCCGCGGCGGTGGCGGGAGTCTGTGTGTGGATCGCGCTCGCGGGCTGGCGCGCAGAGCACACGCTCGGCGAGCCGCTGCTCTGGTCGCTGCACCTCGGCCGCGCCTGGCTCGGCGCGGGGCTGGTCGCCGTGGCGGCCGCAGCCGCGGGCTGGATTCCGGATACCGCGTCGCTGCATTTCCTCACCGCAGGAGCGATCGGCACCACGATCCTCGGTGTCATGATGCGCGTGACGCTCGGGCACACGGGACGCCCGCTCGAGGCGCTTCCCGGAAGCGGCGTCGCGCTCGGCCTCGTGAGCCTCGGCGCCTTGCTCCGGATCGCGGCCGGTTACACGGGCTCCTCGCTCTGGCTCCCCGCCGCGCTCGCCTTCGGAGCGGGCTTCGCCTTCTTCGCGTTTCGCTACGGCCCCTTCCTGCTCACGCCGCGACCCGACGGGCGCCCGGGATAGGCGCGGGCCGCGACGCGGTACCTTCCGGCGCGATGAGCTCCCGGTTCGCGCGCCGCTTTCGCGTGGGGCAGACGGCACCTCCCGGCCCCCACGCTTCGATCTGGGTCTTCGCGTTCCGGCGTCGCGAACTCCTCGTTCCGATCGATCGGCCGCCGGCGCCGATCGCGGACCTCGAAGCACTCGGCCTCGCGCAGATCCGCTCGCAATACGTGGGGCTTCTCGACGAGGTGCCCGTCTTCTCGGTCGAACTCGCGGACGGCGTCGAGGCGCCTCCCGGCATGACGTTCCGGGATCTCCGCTCGCTCTACGGGAGGCTCGAGGACGCGCTGCACGAGGCCGCTTCGCGAGCCGTCCAGCTCGTCGAATGGGATCGCACGCATCAGTTCTGCGGGGCATGCGGCACTGCGACGCTCGCCCTCGAGCAAGAGCGGGCGCGAAGCTGTCCGGCCTGTGGCCTCTCGCAGTTCCCGAGGCTTTCCCCGGCCGTGATCGTCTCGGTCGAGCGCGACGACGAGATCCTGCTCGGGCGCTCGCCGCATTTCCCGCCGGGCATCTACAGCGTGCTCGCGGGTTTCGTCGAACCCGGCGAGAGCGCCGAGGACGCCGTCCGCCGCGAGGTCGAGGAGGAGAGCGGGATCCTCGTCGATCGGATCCGCTACTTCGCGAGCCAAGCGTGGCCCTTTCCGCACTCGCTCATGCTCGGCTTCACGGCGCGGTTCGAGGCCGGCGAGATCCGGCTCGGCGACGAACTCGAAGACGCAGCGTTCTTCTGCTTCGACGAACTTCCCCGCACGTTCCCCGGAAACGTGAGCATCTCGCAGTGGCTGATCGGGGATTTCGTCCGGCGGATGCGCGAGGGTCGCTGAGCTCCGCAGACCGGCACCGACGTCGTGCTACGCGAGCCGGCGGAAGGCCTGCGCCTTCACGATCACATGAAGCGCCCGTCCTTTCTCGAGCTCGAGGGAGCGCGCGGCTCCGGGGGTGATCTTCGCGACGATCCGATCGCCGGCGTCGAGACCGACGAAGACCGAGCCATCGCGAAACTCGCAGGATGCCACCTTCGCCGGGAACACGTTGCGTGCCGAGATGCGCTCGGGAGCCGTCGTCGCAAGCAGCACGTCCTGCGCACGGAGTCCGAGGCGGACCGCGTCTCCTGCGGCGAGCGCTCCCGAGACGTGAAGCTCGAGCCCACTGGCCGTCACGACGACGGCTTCTCCGTCGACGCAGCTCGCAACGCGGCCCTCGATCACGTTCTCGAGCCCGAGCGCCTCGGAGAGCGGAAGCACGGCGCGGCTCCAGAGCGTCGTCGCAGGCTCTCCTTCGGCCACCACCCGGCCGCCGTCGAGCACGAGCACGTGGTGCGCGATCACGATCGCCTCGTCCGGATCATGGGTGATGAGAAGCATCGGAAGCCCGAGCTCGTCGCGAACGCGGATCAGGAAAGGCAGCACGCGGGCGCGGAGCGGAACGTCGAGCGACGCGAGCGGCTCGTCGAGAAGCAGCATCCTCGGACCCGAAGCGAGCGCGCGTGCGAGCGCCACGCGTTGTCGCTCGCCGCCGGAGAGCTCCGAGCCGCGCCGGTCGAGGAGCGGCTCGAGACCGAGCACGTCGATCGCGCGCCGCACGAGGCCCGGTGCCGACGCTCCGGCGCGACGCGCACCGAGTGCGAGATCCTCACGAACCGAGCGATTGGGGATCAGCATCGCATCCTGCGGAACCCAGCCGAGGCCGCGTCGCCAGGGCGGGACGAACACACCTCGCGAGTCGTCTTGTACGACCTCGCCGGCCAGGGCGACCCGGCCCCGCGCACCGCGAGCGAAGCCGAGCAGCACTTCGAAGAGGGTCGACTTGCCCGATCCGCTCGGACCGAAGATCGCGACGACGCGCTCGTCGAAGGCAGCGTGAACGGCGAGCGAAAAGTCCTCGCGCTCGAGCGTCACGTCGATTCCGGTCGCAGCGATCATCGGCGGCGCCTCGCGAGCCAGCCCTCGGCGACGAGCATCGCGCCGAGGGCGAGCAGGAACGA
>CAJPFO010000294.1 GCA_905339255.1 Myxococcaceae bacterium | reverse complement strand
CCGCGGCGAGAACGCCTTCGCGACGAAGGGCGTATCATGGGCTCGCGAGCCCGGCTCCACCGCCCGGGCCTCCCCGAAGAGGAGGTCGTCCGTGTCGATCCGGATCGTTCGTCTCGGAAGCCCGCGCCACCGGCGAGAAGGTCTCCGCATCGGAACGGTGCGGCGGCCGCCGCGCGGCGTGCCGAAGTCGGAGTTCTCGAAGCGGGACTATTACGACGTCTGGCTTCCCGAGCTCGCCCCGAGCGAAGCACTCGTGGCGCGGGCCCACGAGGCCTCGACCGAGAGCGGATGGCGGAGCTTCGTGCGCCGCTATCGCGCCGAGATGAAAACGGCTCCGAGCGCTCGACTTCTCGACCTCCTCGCGGCGCTCTCGCACGGCGCGAGCTTCTCGGTCGGCTGCTACTGCCCCGACGAATCGCATTGCCATCGTTCGGTCTTGCGCGAGCTGCTCCGGGAACGGGGCGCGGAGCTCGAGTAGCCTGGAGGAAGCCGTGGAGCCGCTCGTCGTGATCGCAGAGTTTGCGTGCTCGGAACAGGGCGACGCCGAGCTCCGCCAGCATCTCGACCGCACGCTCGAGGAGGTCCGGAGCGATCCGGGCTGTCTGCAGGCGACGCTCTGGAGCCGAGCGGATCGTCGCTACCAGTTCTTCACCGTGTTCCGCGATGCCGAGGCGCTCCGCCGCTGGGTCAATCATCCGTTCCATCGCGAGGTGCTGATGCCCGGGTTCCGGCGCTGGTGCACGACGGGATGGTTCGGCGAGCTCCGCTTCGAGCAGGATCATCGCCGCGCGCGGAAGTGCCCGGCGTGCGGGCGCTGGAGCCAATCGGATCCGGGCTACGACGAGCGGCTGCCGGAGCGCTGCGCTCGCTGCGAAGCCCCGCTCGAGCCCCCCGACTCCGGCGCTCGAACCCGGAGCGGCTAGGAGATCGCGCCGGGACGGGTCGGATCGCTCGAGCGCCGAAGCGCCGCTCAGGGAGAAGCCGGCACGGGCTCCGCTGCTGTCCGGCGCGGGGAGCGCATCGAGAACGCCACCACGACGGCGAGCGCCATCGCGGCGATCCAGAATACGACGGCTCCCGTGTAGCTTCCGGTCGCGTCGAAGAACAGGCCCGGGATCACGGGAGCGAGCCCGATGGCGACCGTCGATGCGAGCTGGAGGAGACCGTAGAGCGTTGCGAAGCGCGATTCGCCGAGGATCCGGAGCGCGAGTACGGGCGTCACGGCGATCTCCGTTCCCACGGCGATGCCGTGAAGCGCGACGAAGAGCCAGAGCACGGCGAGCCGTCCGGTGAAGAGCAAGAGCACGAGTGCGGCGGCCTGAAGCGAGAGCGCGAGGCGGAGCGCACGAAGCGCACCGATGCGGTCTCCGACCGCGCCTCCTGCGAGCTTCCCGATCGCAGAAACGCCGACGGCCGCACCGAGTGCGGCCGCCGCAACCGACGCCCCGTGCCCCACGCTCGCGAGGTAGGGAACCACGTGCACCTGGAAGCCGAAGTTCACGAGGCCCGGACGCACGAGGAGCGCCGCGAGCGGCGCCACGCCGGGCCGCCGAAGATCCCGGCGCAGATCGATCGGAGGCGGCTCGTGGGCTTCGGCATCGGCCTTCGTCCGTGGTTGCAAGCGCCCGCGCGGCATCGCGAGAAGCGCCACGAGCGGTGTTGCGACGACCGCCACCCCGAGCGTCGCGTACGTGGCACGCCAGCCGTACGCGTCGATCAGCATCTGGAGCGAGGGCGCAAGAAGCAGGGCTCCCATGCTCGCGCCGACCGAGACCACGCCGAGCGCGAAGGCCGTCCGGTGGGGAACGCGTACCGTGACGGCGATCGTGATCGGCAGCATCGCCGTCGCAGCGAAGCCGGGGCCGAGCAGGACGTTGGCCGCGACGAAGTGCCAGGGCTCGCTCATCGCGAAGAGTACGACGAAGCCGGCCGCGAGCAGACCCGCACCGAGCGCGATCGGCAACCTCGCGCCGAATCGATCGACGAGCACCCCGACCCCGGGGGTCGCCAGACCCGCGGCGACGACACCCACGCCGATCCCCGCCGAGAGGATCCCCTTCGGCCAGCCGTTCGCCTTTGCGAGCGCGTTCAGGAACACGCTCACGGTGTCGATTCCGCCGCCGATCACGACGAACTGGATCGCGAAGCCCGCGACGAGCAGCGGCCAGGCGGCGCCGATTCCACGGGGCTCAGTTCGCATCGGGCTCCGCGCGGTTCACTCCCGGGCGGGCTTGCGCCGGAGCGTCGAGGCGCCCACGGTACCGGCCGCCGTCACACGCCCGACATGACGGGGGTCATGGGGGAGGTCGAGGCCTCGACCCGGAAGTCCAAGAGCCCAGGCGCGAGTTTTCGGCTGCAGGCGAGGTGTTGGAGGTGCGGGTTCACCGTTCACTCGCAGCGCCGCGGGCAGCTAGAAGAAGAGCCTCCGGCTTGCCGCATCAGAGGGTCGGGGGCGGACTCGTGGCCATGACGAACGCCCTTCGAGAGGAGCTCTTCAAGCTCTCCGCCGCCGAGCGGCTCGAGCTGGTGGAGGAACTCTGGGACAGCATCGCGGACGAGGACGAGGCGCTCGAGCTCACCGATGAGCAGCGCGAGGACCTCGAGCGACGCCTGGCCGAAGCGGACGCCGACCCCACGGGCGGCGCGCCGTGGGAGGAGGTGCGCGAGCGCATCCGGCAGCGCTCGCGGTGACGCTCCTCGTTCGGGTTCGGCGCCGCGCAAGGCGTGATCGCTTCCCCTACGGCGTCTACTACGTGATCCGCAAGGACTTCATCGACGTCCTGGCCGTCCATCTCGGCCGCCGCCGCCCACGTCGTTTCGATCTCTCGACCCAGATGGAGTGACCGGCTCCATGTGGGCCTAGCGCAGGCGGAACTCGATCGGGACCACGAACCACGGTCCGTCCGAACCGACCTCGGCAGGCGGGGGATCGAAGCGCCAACGCCGGACGGCCGCGAGCGCCGCGTCGTCGAGCCGGGGATCACCCGCCGAGCGGTGGATCCGCGCCTCGCCGATTCGTCCCGACGCAGCGAGCCGGAGCGCGACGTGCGAAACCCCTTCGACGCCGCGCTTTCGCGCGGATTCGGGGTACTGGGGTCGCGGCTGCGCGCCTCCCCGCGGCATCCAGCCGGCGGGAGCGAAGCCCGGCTGCGAGCCGCTCGAGCGTGTGCCGGGCGAGCCGGGCACCTCGCCCGCCGGCCCGGCGCTCGCGACGTCGGCAGTGCCGCTCGGGGCGGCCCCCGTCCCCGCGGCGTCGCCCTGCGCTTCCAAGGCGGGCTCGGCGGGCGGCGTAGCGCGCTCGATCGAGACGGTCTCGGTGGGCTCGGCGAGAGGCGTCGCGGCCGGCTGCGGCGCCTCGCCAACCGGGCGCGCCTCGGGCTCCGGGCGCGGACGCGCGGGTCGCTTCGGGCGTGCCAGCTCGGCCGGTGCCGGTGCCGGTGCCGGTGCGATGATGGCGCTCCCGGGTTGCGTGCTCGGCTCGGCCGGCGCCGCTTCTACGCGGACCCACGAGATCGGGATCGGCTCGCTCTCCCAGCGGCGCTCGCGATCGGAAAGCCACGTGGACGCCGCCAGCAACGCGCCCGCGTGGAGCGCGAGCGAGAGGAGGAGCCAGAGCCCGAGGCGCCGTCGTGGCGGAGAAGGAAAGGGAGCGGGGCCTCCGACACGGCTCGGGCCCGTTGCCGACGGCGGCGCCAGCGGGGGCACGAGACGGAGCTCGGGCCTCGCAACCCAACGAGGTGCTCGTGCGCGCGAGCGATGCGTCAAGCGGACTCCCCGATCGATCACCCGAGTGTGCGTGCCCTCGCGCTCGACCGGGAGTGCGTCCGAAGGTCGCAGGGCGCGCATCCCGCGGGGGCGTGCGAGATCGACCTGCAGCGAAGGCCGCGCCCGATCAGCCGCGCGGGTCGATGCACCGCTTGGCGAGGATCTCGCGCATCATCTCGCTGGTGCCGGCGCCGACGCCCCAGTTCTGCACGCCCTGCGAGCAGCGGGCGACGTAGTTCTCCTCCATGAAGCCGTAGCCTCCGAAGGCCTGCGCGCATTCGGGGACGACGCGCTTCACCATCTCCGCGGCGTAGAGCTTGGCCATGCTCACCGAAACCTCGGCCCGCGGATCCTTCGCCACGAGCCGGTCGGCCGCGCGATACGCGAGCAGCTCGGACGCCTCGAGATCGGTCAGGCAATCCGCCATTCGATGCCGCCAGACCTGCATCGAGGCGAGTTTGCGACCGAACGCCGTCCGTTCCGAGAGGTAGGCGAGCGTCTCCCCGATCACGTCGCGGCAGAGCGCGTTCACCATCGTCGAGAGCACGAGCCGCTCGCTCTGGAAGGCGCGCATGATGTAGCGGAAGCCACTTCCCTCCTCACCGATGCGGTAGCGCGCAGGGATGCGGACATCGTCGAAGAAGAGCTCGGCCGTATCGCTCGAGTGGAGGTCGAGCTTGCGCAGACGCCGTCCGACCTCGAAACCGGGCCGATCGGTCGGCACGACGAGCATGCTCACGCCGCCCGCGCCGGAGTCTCCGGTACGCGCCGCGAGCGTCACGAAATCGGCGCGCGCCCCGTTCGTGATGAAGATCTTTCCGCCCCGGATCACGTACTCGTCGCCCTCGCGGCGCGCGGACGTGGTGAGTGCGGCGACGTCCGACCCTCCCCCGGGCTCGGTCACGCCGAGCGCCGCGATCCGCTCGCCCCGGATCGCGGGGACGAGCCACTCGCGACGAAGCTCGTCGGAGCCGTGAGCATCGATCACCGACGTCGCCATCTCGCACTGGACGAGGAGCCCCACGGTGGCTCCCGCGTCGCGCCCGCGCATCAGTTCCTCGACGAGGATCACGGTGTACCAGTGGTCGAGGCCGCTCCCGCCCCATTTCGGGTCGAAACGGATTCCGAGCAAGCCGAGGGCGCCCGCCTTCCGGAAGAGCTCGTCGGGAAAACCCTGCTCGCGCCAGCGGTCGACGTTCGGCCGGATCTCCTGCTCGGTGAAGCGCCGAACGGTCGCGCGGAACGCGTCGTGCTCCGGGTTCCAGTCGGGAAAGGCCATGCTGGGCGTCCTCATCGATCGAGCGACTGCGAAGGCGGCGAGACGCCTCGAGGAACCCGAGGCACCCCTGCGAAGCCGGAGCATGCCGCAAGGAGGAGCGGAAATCCGGAATCGGTCCGTCGCACGCTCGTCCGCACCCCAATGCGGCTACGCGCCCTCGTCCCCTGCGCGCGAACGGCCTCCGCACGCCATCTCCTCGGAGAGGCGCGGAGCGGGCCCGGCCGCCACGCCGAGCGCGGGTTCGAGACCGAGACGGATGCGCTCGCCGTCGAGAAACCCGACCAGGATGCGCGCGACGGCGGCATGGAATTCCGAGAGGCCGGAGGCGGCGACGCGTCCGCCGAAGCGCGGCGCCCAGCGCAACAGGTGATCTTCGACGAAGACGCGGTAGGCGTCGCGCGCGACGGCGGCCTCTTCTTCCCACCCCTGAGCCTCGGCCCAGGCCTCCTTGAGCGCGAGGACGGACGCGAGCTCGCATTCGGTCGTGATGTGGTCGGCGACCTCGCCCTTCTCCTCGAGACCGAACGCTCGCAAGAAGCCGCGCACGTCGGCGAGTTCGGTGGGAGCCACCGCGCGCGCGTCGGCCCACGCGCTCTCGCGTGCGGGGACGGCGCCTCCCCCTCCGAAGAGCCGCTCGTGCGCGGCCTCGAGCTCGTCGGGAGGCGACTCGGCGAGCACTGCGAGCGCGCTCGTGAGCGCCTCGGCGAGTTCGCCGCGAGTGCGCGAGCGGAGCGAGTCGAGATCGTCGCGGATCGCGTCCGGCGCTTGCGGCGCTCCGAAGCCGCGAGCGATCGCACGCCAGCCCTGCGCGCGCTCGAGCCCCTCGCGAACCTTCGACTCGCGAGCGTCGCCTCGGTCCATCACTTCGGCACCTCGATCGGCACCCACGCCGCCCAGGCCTTGCGGGCGCCCACCTCGCCCTTCGACCCGTTCCACACGGCGAACGAGACGTTCGTCGAGGTGCCGGGCGCGAGGTCCGCCGCCGATTCGCCGGCGGGAGCGAGCGGCCGCGTGACGACGACGCGCCAGCGCCTTCCGTCGTTCGTCCCGCGGCCCGACGCCGCCTGCGTGGCTCGCGGGGTGAGCGAGCCGAATCCCTCCGCCACGAGATCCTGCACCGCCGACTTGCGCTCCTGCACGCTCATCGGGTTGCCGAGCGATACCGCGCCTTCGTACGCGGCCGCCTCGGCGGCCGGCAGGTGGTCGGCGTGGTGAAAATCCGCAGCGTACGAGTTCGGGTAGAGCTCCCGCATCGTCGTCGCGCCGCGCTCCATGTCCGTCTGCCAGTCGGCACGCCATTGCAGGATCTGCACGCGACCTCCCGGGTTGCCCATGAAGGGAACCGGCGGCGCCCCTGCGGCGACCGGGAACTGCAAGGCGACCATGTCGCCGAATCCGTCGAGTGTCGCCCGGACGTCCGGCGTGTCGTCCTCCCATTCGAGCAGGAATGCGGCGTGGTCGTCGTTGCGAAGCGCGCGAACCTCGATCGCACTCGTCGCGGGAGCGGGGTTTCGCGGCGTCGCCGCCACCTGCGGAAGCAACGCGATTCGGCTCGCGGGCGCCGCCGCGAAGGCTTCGACGTCGAGGACGGCGCCCGCACCTCCGACCCTCACCATGGTGATTCCCGAAAGGGCCGGAGCCTCTTCGGCGCCGGCCGGCAGCGCGACGAGCAGCAGAGCGAAGAGCGTCTTGCGCATGGGAGACCTCACGTGGTGTTGTGACGGTAGGCGCCGCGCGCCGCGTCGTGGAACGGACGGATGATCGACGGCTCGTAGAGCGGAGCGCGCGCCACCTCGGTTCCGGATTCGTCGAAGCCGACCGCCACGTCGCCCTCGCGACGGAATCGATGGATCAGCATCGGGCTCGAACCGAAGAGCGTGAGCACCGCGAGGAGATCCTTGTCCTCGGCCGCTCCGCGGTACGTCGAGACGGCGGAATCGGCTCCGTGTCCGAACATCTGCGAGAGGAACGCCCCCGGCACGTGGATCGGCGGCACGTAGTAGACGTTCGGCTCGGTGCCGAACTGCGGATAGAGTGGCTTCGCGATCTTGCGGACGTGGACGAGGAAGTCGATCGGATTGTCCTCGCGAGCGTTCTCCGGAGTCGAGACGAAGCCCTGGAGCCGGATCCTTCCGATGCACGCGGCCATGCAGGTCGAGCTTCGTCCCTCCTCGATCCGCGGATAGCAGGCGATGCACTTCTCCGAGACCTTCTTCACCGGGTTGTAGAAGGTCTTCTTGTAAGGACAGCCCTTCACGCACTCGCGGTATCCCCGGCAGCGCGTCTGGTCGATCAACACGACCCCGTCCTCGGGCCGCTTGTAGATCGACTGCCTCGGGCACGACGCCAGGCATGCCGGGTACGTGCAGTGGTTGCAGATCCGCGCCAGGTAGAACATCCACTGCATGTGCGGGATCTCGAGGAACGCGCCGCGATCGATCCCGACTCCCGCCGAATCGTCTTCGCCCACGTTCACGAAGGTCCAGTCCGCGTCGTCCGGCAGGTAGCCGAGGACACGCTCCCCGTCGGGTGCCGCCTCGAAGAGGGTCCGGCCTTCGTAGACGGGGGTCTTCTGGTCGGTCACGCCGAGCTTCTCGAGGATCTTCACGTCCCAACCGAGCGGGAAGAAGCCGTACGGCTTCGACTCGACGTTGTTCCAGAACATGTATTCCTGGCCGCGCCCACTCGTCCATGCGCCCTTGCAGGCCAGCGAGCAGGTCTGACAGGCAATGCACTTGTTGGTGTCGAACACGGCGGCGAACTGCCGCTTCGGACGCGCGCCCTCGTAGGGGTATTCCATCTCGCGTCCGATCTGCCAGTTGTGGACCTTCGGCATCGAGGGTCTCCTTTCAGACCTTGGAGGTGCGGACGAAGGCGCCCCGGAGGTATCGCGCGAGCGCCTCGCTCTCGTTGGCGGGACGGAGCCCGAGCTCGACGGGCCGCCAGCGGCCACGTCCGCCGATTCCGCCATCCTCGGCCTTCGTCACCCGGACGAAGGCCTCGCGGGGGGCGCCGGTCGTGCAGTGGATGTCGGCAGCGAAACCCTTGCCGATCGTCTGGCCGTACGCGTTGCGACGGACGAGCGACTCGGTCATGAGCGTCGGCTTGAGCCACGCTCGCGTCGCGCTCTGGTGCGAGCCGCGCCGGTACATCGACTGGTATCCGGTGGTGGGGCTCTTCGCGAGGCCGTCCTCGCGAAGCTTCGTCCCCTTCACCGAACCGATCGTCGATCCGTACATGTTGTGGAAGGTGCGCAGTACACCTCGCGGAGTTCCCGGGTAGTAGCGGGCTCGCAGGATCACCCGCGACACCTCGGCGAACTCCGGATCGTTCTGCCAGCCCCGGAAAGGCCGCTCGGCCGGATCGCCGTCGATCCAGACGTAGTCCCCATCCTCGATCCCGAGCGATCTCGCGTCCTCGGGATTGATGTCGACGTAGCCCTCGGTCACGAACGGGATCCGCTTGTCGAGCCGCAGCAGGTCGCCGAAGGGGCCGAGGAACACGGCCACCATGTCCGTATCGGCCGGCGTGGTGTGGACTCCGTGCCGGTACTTCGGCGTGTGGTAGATGAAAGAGCACCCGCTCGCGACGAGCGGATGCGACGTCTTCTCGACCTCCGCCCACGGCAAGACGACGTGGCGAACCTGCCGGACGGCTGCTCGCTGGTCGCTCCGCTCGAGTCCGTAGCTCTCGGGCGACTTCGGCCGGATCGCCGGATGCGGCCTCGCGACCAGCACGTTCGGCTCGTAGAAGGTCGAGTCGACCGGCTCGCGGTAGACGGGGAGGCTCTCTCCCGAATCGACCCATTCGGGCTCGCCTCGGTAGAGCTCGATGCGACCCGACTTGGTGTACCACGGCTTGCTCTCGTGACTCTGCTCCCAGCCGGTGGTCCGCGGATACGTCCGGGTCATCATGAGCGCCGGAGTGCCCTCCGCGCAGCTCTTCTCGAGGTCCTCGATCCGGTAGCCGCGGGTCGGCGGACTGTCGTCGAGGATCCGCTGCAGGTAGACCTCGGGACGTCCCGAGTGGATGAACGCGAAGGCGTCGACGAAGCGACCGTCTCCCGTGAGCTTGCCGAGCGCCTTCGCGACTCCGGCGACGATTTCGACGTCGGGCCTCGTGTCGAAGAGCCTCGGAAGCGGCGTTCGTGGGAACACCTGGAGGAAGGGATTCGTGCACGACGCCGTGACGTCCGGAACCTTCGCCTCGGCCCACGAGTCGACCCCGTAGACGACGTCGGAGTACTCGCAAGACGCCGTCCACCACCAATCCGCGAACGCCACGCACTCGACTTTCGGGAGCGTGTTGCGGACGACGTCGAAGTGCCACTTGGTGTTGCCGAGGATCGAGTTCGAGTTCGAGAGGAACATCGACTTCGTCGGGCACGGCATGTGGCTCGCGCCGGTAAAGAGCGTGTTCCCTTCGCGGAGCGGCGCGTCGCCGTAGTTGAAGTAGTGCGCCGACTCCATTCGAACGCAGTAGCGCTTGTGCGGATGGCCTTCGGGATCGAGCTCGAGATGGAAGGGATCCTCGGCCGCCCAGTTCGGAACTCCCGAGAAGAGCGAGAGCTTGTAGTTGCCCGCGTACGATCCGACGTTTCCACCGAGGAAGCCGACGTTGCGCGTGAGCGCGGCGAGCAAGAAGACCGTCCGGTCCTTCAGATCGTTGTTGAAGAACTGGTTCGGGCCCATCCCGAGCGCGAAGAGCACGTGCTCGGGATTCGCGGCGATCTCGCGCGCGAGCGAGACGATCGCCTTCTTCGGCGCCCAGGTGATCTTCGACGTCGTCTCGGGATCGAAGTTCTCGAAGAGATACTCGCGGACCAGATCGAAGACCGGCCGCACCTCGACGGTCGCCCCCGAGGCGAGCGTCACCTGGAACGATCCCTCGAGCGCCGGATCGAGGCCTCGCGAGTCGAATCGATCGCCGACCTCGTCGCGGGTCACGACCGCGGGCGCCTTCGTCTTGCGGTCCCATACGACGGCATCGCCCCACTCGGCACGAAGCGCGGCCGGCGCGAACTGGCCGGCCTGCTCGGTCGGAGCCGGGGCCTTTTGCCCCTTTTCGAGGAGTGTCACGGCGTCGAGCGCGGCCGGCGCCGCGTCGGCGCGGAGATCCTGCGCCTTGAGCGGCGCGAGCGTGTCCATCCGGACGAGGAGCGGAAGGTCCGTGTTCCGGCGGACGAAGGCCGCGTCGTAGCGCTTCTCGGCGAGGATCACCTGGGCGAGACCGAGCGCGAGCGCCGGCGTGGTTCCGGGGCGGACGACGATCACCTGGTCGCCCTTGTTCGCGGTGGCGCTGTATTCGCAGGCGATCACGACGACCCGGGTGCCCCGCTGTCGCGCCTCGGTGAGCCAGTGACCGTCGGGCATCTTGGTCGTGATCCAGTTCATTCCCCAGACGATCAGGAGCTTCGATCGCTCGGCAGAGAAGAGATCGAACTCGACGGTCTGCTCGCCCGTCACCATCGGGTGCCCGGGAGGGAGGTCGGTGTGCCAGGAGTACGAGTCCCAGTTGGTTCCGCCCTTCGCCTCGTCGGGCGAGACGCCCCGGATCTTCGCGTCGAGCAGGCCGAGCGTGTTCGCGAAGCGCGCGAGCCCGTAGATCCTCATCGGCCCGAGGAAGGGCATTCCGCCGCGATGCTTGAGCGTGAGCGTCCCGGCTCCCTGCATCGCGTCGATCATGGCCGGGTCGTACCCCTGCGCGCGCAGCTTCTCCGCGCCCGCGTCTCCCGAGTACGCCGTCGCGATGTCGACGAGCGCGCGGGCGTGGAGATCGAACGCGACCTCGAACGGGACGCTCTCCCAGACGTCGTCGCCTCGCCGGAAGAGCTCCGCCGGCGGGCGGCCGTCGGCTCCTCGCGGAAACCCCTTTTCGACCCACTCGCGGAAGCCCTTGCGGACCCGCGCACCTTTCACGCGGCGGTCGCCGTAGATGCGCCGGCCGAGTGCAATGCCCTTCTGGCACGCGCGCGGATCCCAGCGCGACGAGGCCCCGTTCCCGTCGAGGTCCTTCGCCTTCCCGTAGCCGTAGCTCGGCTCGACCCGGACGATCACACCGTTCTTCGTGTGCGCGCGCAGCAGGCAGTTGTGCGTGTCGTTCGGTGCGCAGAGGAAGTGGAACGAACCGTCCGTCGCGTAGACGTCGCGGTACTGCTTCTCCCAGTCGCGGTGGGGGTACTCGGCGAGGGGATTGGCGACCGAAACCGGCGCCACGAAGTCGTACGCTGCGAGAAGATCGCGGGGCATCGCTGCGGTTCCGAGACCGACCCATCCCGCGAGTCGCAAGAAGCTCCGTCGAGAAACACCACGATCCCGATCGCCGTTCATGTCGACCTCCGCGGCCTGCGCGCTCGGCTGCGCGCGGCCTCTCGGCTCCGCACCCTCGGACCGACACCGCCTGGTGGCGCTGCGGCCCGACGATTCCCCCGCCCGAGCAGAAAACACGACAGCTCGTGAAACGAGTCAAGATGCGCGATGTCATACACTGAAGGTTGTATATCGAAAGAATCTCATCGACTTATCGATCCATTATTCGCTTGGCTCGCAACCGCGCGAATGGACGCGAAGACTCGGAGTCACGATGTTCCGGTCGGTCTCACCTCGACGAGCACTTTCGAGATTCGTGACTCGAGGTCGCGAGCGATCGGCACCGGACTTGCCGGCTCGAAGCTGCGAGGGCGCTTCGAGCGTGCCCGATCGAGCTCGCACCACGAGCACCGCGCGACGTGGACTCTTCGTCTCGGCGACTCGAGAGCCGACACGCGAGAGTGACGCTTTGCCACGCCGACGCGCGGATCGGCGAGGGCCCGCGGCGCACCACGGCAGGGACTCCGGCCTCGCGTTCGCGGGCCGCGCCGCCGTCCTGCGCATGGCTCGCACATGACGGCGGTCATATTCGAACGCCACCCCCTCGGGCATCCTCGGGGAGCCGTTCGCAGGACAAGAGGCACACGAAGCTTGGACGCGGGAATCCCCTGGCCGCGGAGCTGCGCTCGCATCGGCACGCTGCCCGCACGCTGCCTCGAACGGTTGAGCCTCTCGCTCTCCGCGCTCGGCCGCTGCGTCGTCCTCGGCCGCGTCGGTGGCTTCGTCTTCGTGACCTTCGGAGCGCTCGCGGGGCTCGGCACGCTCCTCGGCTTCGGCTGGATGTCGCTCCTCTGGGTCGGTCAGGGGCTCGAGCCGGTCCACCTCTCGAACCTCGGCCTGAGCGGTGCGATGAGTGTCGTCGGCGGCTCCTGGATCGCCGCGCTCGCGCTCGACCACCGAGCGCTTCGTGCGAAGCCGCTCGAAACCCTCCGGCGTCCGGCGTTCGTCTCGTGGGGAGGGCTCGTCGGAGCGTTCGCCGCGCTCGGTATCTGCGCGGCCGTTTCGGATTTCGGCATCCTGCTGCTCCTCGACGGCTTCGCGCGCGGTGCCGCGCTCGGCCACCTGCTCGGGCGGATCGGGTGTCTCACCTACGGCTGCTGCTTCGGCCGCCACACGAAGGGGCACCTTTCGATCACGTACACGCATCCCGAT
>CAJPFO010000293.1 GCA_905339255.1 Myxococcaceae bacterium | reverse complement strand
TCGCGAAGCGCGCGCTCGGCCGCTGCACCATTTCCCATCTTCTCGTGCACGCCGGCCAGCGCGAGGTACCCGCGGATTCCGTGCGGATCGGTCGAGACGAGCCACTCGGCGAGACCGAGCGCCTCGGGCATGCGGTCGCCTTCGACGTAGATGCTGAAGAGAAGAATTGCCGCATCGTCGTCGATCGGCTCTCCAGCCGGCGTTCGCAGCACCTGCTCGGCGGCCGGCACGTCGCGCCGCACGCGGTACAGGGTGCCGAGAAACAGCCGCGTCGCCCGGTCGTCGGGGTCGAGGCGGTTCGCGTGCTCGGCGTGCGCGAGGGCTTCGTCGTAGCGCCCTTGTCGCGCCGCGAGCTCGGCCAGGCGCCGCACGAGATACGCCGATTCGGGGTCCTTCTCGAGGGCCCGCGCGTAGGCGGCCGAGGCCTCCTCGAGCTGGCCATCGAGCTCGAACTGTCGCCCGACGAGAAAATCGTACTCGGGAGGCGCCGCGGGGCGGACCACGACGGGCTCGAGAGCGGGCGATTCACCGACCCGCAGCATCGCGCAGCCCTGGAACAGCGGTGCCGCCGTCGCGAGGACGAGCGCCGCGCGACGGATCGGCCCGCCACTCACCCCCGCGCCGAGGCCTCGGTGGAGGGGGCATGGAGATGGCCCTCGCGCTCGAGATACGCGACCACCTGCGCGACGCTCGCCGCGACGTCCTGGCGGTTCGTATCGAGGACGATCTCGGGCTTCTCCGGGGCCTCGTACGGCGCCGAGATCCCCGTGAACTCGGGGATCTGGCCGGCACGCGCCTTTGCGTAGAGGCCCTTCACGTCGCGCGACTCGCAGGTCTCGAGGCTCGCCGAGACGTAGGCCTCGACGAAATCGCCGGGCGCCATGAGCGCACGGACGGCGTCGCGGTCGGTGCGGTACGGAGAGATGAACGAGGTCAGCACGATCAAGCCTGCGTCGGTGAAGAGCTTCGCGACCTCACCGATGCGGCGGATGTTCTCGGTGCGGTCCTCGGGCGAGAAGCCGAGGTTCTTGTTGAGCCCGTGCCGGACGTTGTCGCCGTCGAGAACGTAGGCCGCGTGGCCCCGGCGGACGAGCTCCCCTTCGACTGCGACGGCGATCGTCGACTTGCCCGAGCCCGAAAGTCCCGTGAGCCAGATCGTGACTCCGCGCTGGCCGAGAATGCGCTCACGATCGGGCCTCGTGACGTGACCTTCGTGCCAGGTGATGTTCGTGCTGCGGGATCCCGTGGAGGCCATGACGGCGGAGGGTGCCTCGGAGCCCTGCGGGTGTCTACCCCGCGCGAAGCCGGCGCACGGCCGCCACGAGCGCCTCGGCGACGAAATCGATCTCGGCCTCGGTATTGGTGCGGCCGATCCCGATGCGGAGCGCCGAGCGGATTCGCTCGGGAGCGAGGCCGAGCGCGGTGAGGACGTGGCTCGGGTGCGGCTCGGCCGAGCTGCAGGCCGAGCCGCTCGAGAGCGCCACGTCGGGAAGCGCGACCAGGAGCGCCGCGGCATCGACCCCTTCGAACGAGACGTTCAGGTTGCCGGCGAGCCGCTCGGTGGACGAGCCGTTCAGCGAAACGGCATCGAGCTCGCGAACGAGACGATCGAGGAGCCGATCGCGAAGCTCCCGCAGCCGAGTGGTCTCGCTCGGGAGCGCTTCGAGGCAGATCTCGAGCGCGCGGCCGAAACCGACGACGAGCGGGACGGCGAGCGTCCCCGAGCGCAGCCCCCGCTCGTGACCACCGCCGTGGATCTGCGCCGCCAGGCGGACCTTCGGGCGGCTCCTCACGTAGAGGGCTCCGATTCCCTTCGGCCCGTAGAGCTTGTGCGCCGAGAGCGCGCAGAGGTCGACCTGGGCCGCCTCGACGTCCAGCGCGACCTTTCCGGCCGCCTGGGCGGCGTCACAGACGAAAAGCGCCCCCTGCTCCCGGCAGATCGCGCCGATCTCTGCGACGGGGGCCAGGACGCCGATCTCGTTGTTGGCCGCCATCACCGCGACCGCAAGCGTGCGGGCGTCGACCGTGCGGCGCAGCCGATCGAGGTCGATCCTGCCCTCGGAATCGACGCCGACTCTCGAAAGCGTGATCCCACTTGCGGCGAGGGCCTCTGCGGCATCCAGCACCGCGCGGTGCTCGGTAGTCGCGACGACGATCCGATCCCTATTCTTTTCGCGGAGTTCTGCGGCACCCTTCAAAGCCAGGTTCAGGCTTTCGGTGGCCCCGCTCGTGAATATGATCTCCTCCGGAACGCGCGCTCCGATGCCCGCGGCGATCTGCTCGCGGGCGAGCGCTACCGCCGCCTCGGCGCGCCAGCCGAAGACGTGCGTGCGGCTCGCCGCGTTGCCGAAATCCCGGGAGAAGTACGGGAGCATCGCTTCGACCACACGCGAATCGCAGGGCGTGGTCGCGTGGTGATCGAGGTAGATCGGAGTGCGGACGGCCGGGTTCGTCTCTAGGCCCCGAACGATTGACCGCAACCGCAGGACGACTTGGCATTCGGGTTCACGATCTTGAAGCCGGATTCCTGCAAGCTGTCGACGTAATCGAGCACGCTTCCCGAGAGGTAGAGCGCGCTCTTCTCGTCGACCACGACGCGAACGCCCCCCGCTTCGATCACCTCGTCGGCATCCCCGAAACGCTCGTCGAAGCCGAGCTGGTACTGGAGGCCCGAGCAGCCGCCGCCCACCACCTTCATGCGCAGGCCGTGCGTCGTGAGCCGGCCCTCACGATCGAGGAGCTGCTTGATGCGCGCTGCGGCGGATTCCGTCACCTCGACCACGGGCATCGAACGAACCTCCTTGGATTTCAAAGGGTTAAGGCACGTTCGAGGCCCCGTCAAGGCGTGCACGACGAGGCTCGAGGGCGAGGAAGATCTCGCGGTTGCCCGCGGGGCCTGCGAGGCGGCTCTCGGCGTGTCCGACCGCATCGAGTCCGAGTTCCTCGGCGGCCTCGCGAACCGCCGCGAGCGCGGCGAGGCGATCGGCGTCGTCCCGGACCACTCCGCCCTTGCCGACCCGCTCGCGGCCGACCTCGAACTGGGGCTTCACGAGCAGGAGCCAGACCGCGTCGGGTGCAGCACGGACGAGCGCCGGGAGGACCACGCGCAGCGAGATGAACGAGACGTCGCAGACCCCGAGCTCGATCCCTGGGCCGACCTGCCCCGCTCGGAGCTCGCGGGCGTTCGTGCGCTCGACGACGACGACGCGCGGATCGGCGCGAAGCTTCGCGTCGAGAAGCCCGTAGCCCACATCCACGGCGACGACCTCGCGCGCACCAGCGCGGAGCAGGCAATCCGTGAACCCTCCCGTCGACGCGCCGACGTCGAGACAGCGGAGTCCGCGCGGATCGATACGGAGGTCTTCGAGAGCGCCGGCGAGCTTCTCGCCGCCTCTCGATGCGTAGGGCCGCACGGAGCCTCGCAGGCGGACGATCGCCTCGGGGCGCACGCACACGCCGGGCTTGCCGGCCGGCGTGTCGTCGACCAGGACGCGGCCCGCGAGGATCAGCGCCTGTGCGCGCGTGCGGTTCTCGGCCAGCCCCTCGCGCACGACGCGCTCGTCCAGCCGCTCTCGCTTGCTCGTCAGGAAGAGCGGCCGCCGACGAGTTCGCGGGCCGCCGCAGCGATGCCCGAGGCGTCGAGGCCGAAGCCATGGAGCTGCTCGGCCGGGTTTCCTTGTTCGATCAGGACGTCCGGCACCGCAAGCACACGAGCGGCCGCGGGGACACCGGCCGCGGCGAGCGCCTCGAGCACGGCGGTTCCGAAGCCGCCCTGCCCACTGTGTTCCTCGACCGTCAGTACCGCGCGCGTGCGTCGCGCGAGCGCGACGATCCGCGCGGCATCGAGCGGCTTCGCAAAGCGGGCGTTCAGCACCGCCACCGAGATCCCCTCGGCGGCGAGCTCGTCGGCCGCCTCGAGCGCCGCATGCGCGAGCGTGCCGAGCGCCACCACGAGCAACCGGTCGCCGTCGCGGAGCAACTCGGCCTCGCCGATCTGGATCGATTTCGGCTCGGGATCGAGCGGCACACCAAAGCCGTTGCCGCGCGGATAGCGGAGCGCCGCGGGCCCCGGATACTCGATTGCGGTCTCGAGCATGTGCTGGAGCTCGTTCTCGTCCTTCGGCGCCATCACGACCATGTTCGGAAGCGTTCGCAGGTACGCGATGTCGTAGAGCCCCTGATGCGTCGCGCCGTCCGCGCCGACCAGACCCGCGCGATCGAGCGCGAAGGTCACGTCGAGGTTCTGGAGGCAGACGTCGTGGACGACCTGATCATAGGCACGCTGCAGGAAAGTCGAGTAGATCGCCGCGACCGGCTTCAACCCCTCGGTGGCGAGTCCCGCGGCGAAGGTCACCGCGTGCTGCTCGGCGATCCCGACATCGTAGAACCGGTCCGGAAACTCCCGCTGGAAACGATCGAGGCCGGTTCCGCCCGGCATCGCAGCCGTGATCGCGACGATGCGGGGATCCTCGCTCGCAAGACGGACGAGCGTCTTCGCGAAGATCCCGGTGTAGGAAGGAGGTCCGGGCTTCGCCGGTGCCATCCGTCCCGATTCGACTTCGAAGGCCCCGACGCCGTGGTAGGTGAGCGGGTCTCGCTCCGCGGGTTCGTAGCCTCGTCCCTTCGAGGTGAGGACGTGGACCACGATCGGGCCTTCGCCGGCCTCGACCATGCGCTTCACGTTTTCGAAGGTCTCGAGCAGCACGTCCATCCGATGGCCTTCGACGGGGCCGACGTACCGGAAGGAGAGCGCTTCGAAGAGGAGCCCTGGCGAGAAGAAGACCTTGAGCGACTCCTCGGCCTTGTGCGCCCAGTGGAGCATGTCGCCCGGCATCGAGCCGAGGAACTCCTTCGCCCAGCCCTTCATCCGCCGCGCCATCGGAGCCGAGAGCTTGCGCGAGAGGTACGAGGACATCGCGCCCACGTTCGGAGAGATCGACATCTCGTTGTCGTTCAGCACGACGACGAGATTGCGCTGGCGAAGCTCCCCCGCGTGGTTGAGCGCCTCGAACGCCATCCCGGCGGTCATCCCGCCGTCTCCGATCAATGCGATCGCGACGCCGGGCCTTCCCTGGAACTCGAGCGCGCGAGCCATGCCGAGCGCCGCCGAGATCGACGTCCCGGCGTGCCCCGCCCCGAAATGGTCGTACGCCGACTCGTGGCGGCGCAGGAACTTGGCGATGCCGTCTTCTTGGCCGATCCGATCGAAGCCACGCCGTCGCCCCGTGAGCATCTTGTGCGCGTAGCCCTGATGACCGACGTCGAGAACGATGCGATCGGTCGGCGTGTCGAAGACGTAGTGGATCGCCGTGATGAGCTCGACGGCCCCGAGGCTCGACGCCAGGTGTCCGCCGGTCCGTGACACCTTCTCGACGATCTCGGCGCGGATCTCGGAGGCGACCTCCTCGACCTTCTCGCGGGGCAGGCTTCGCAGGTCGGCGGGGCATTCGATCTGGTCGAGGAGCGGCCTCGCGCTCAAATCTCTCTCCGCACCGCGAAGCGCGCGAGCTCGCGAAGCGGCTCCGCCCGCTCGCCGAGCTCGTCGAGCTCGCCGAGTGCGTCGGCCAGCAACGTCTCCGCGCGGCGCCTCGCACCGTCGACGCCGAGGAGCCTCACGAGCGAACAGGCACCGTCCTCGTCGCGGTCGAGCACGTCGTCGGCGATCTGGAATGCGAGGCCCACGTTCTCCCCGAAGCTCCGCATCCGTGCGACGGTCGCGGCGTCGGCACCGCCGAGTCGCGCGCCTCCGACGACCGACGCCGCGATGAGCGCGGCCGACTTGCGAAGGTGCACCGATTCGACCGCGGCCGGGTCCGAACCTTCGGCCGGGAATGCGAGGTCGTCGACCTGTCCACCGACCAACGCGCCCGCGCCGGCGGCCACCGCGAGGTCGCGCATCGCGCCGAGCACCCGCTCCGTCGGTCCGGCTCGTGCGCCGCGCTGCGCGAGCACCTCGAACGCGAGCGCCTGGAGGGCGTCGCCCGCGAGCACCGCGACGGCCTCGCCATAGACCACGTGGACGGTCGGGCGGCCGCGACGTTCGGAGTCGTCGTCCATGCACGGAAGATCGTCATGAACGAGGGAATAGGTGTGGAGGAGCTCGACCGCCGCCGCCATCGGCAGCGCGCGCTCGGGGGCCGCGCCGACCGCCTCGGCCGCGGCGAAGCAGAGCGCCGGGCGCAGGCGTTTCCCGCCCGGGAAGACCAGATGCCGCATCGCGCCGCAGAGCGCTTCGGGCGCGCCGGGCGACGTCGGAAGGACCTTCTCGAGGAAGCCGTCGACCAGCTCCCCACGCTCGCGAAGGAACGCGTGCACGTCCATGCGCTCGGCACCCCTTTGGAGCCCCGGTCGGAACGGATCTAGGACTCGCTGGCTGGCGGATCGAGGCTACTCCCCACCCCGGACAGCGTCAACGCGAGTCTCGTCGACGCTCGCGGAGGTGGTCGGGCTTCCGGAAGGCTCGGGCGCATTGCGGAGCCTCGGCTCGTATTCGCTCCAGTTCCGCAGCACGTCGAGGGCCCGATCGAGCTGGGGGTCGCCTTCGGCGGCCGCCGCATCCTCGGCCGCGTCCGGAGCGTCCGGGCCGGGATCGGCCGGGGTATCGAGGGCCGGCTCGGGCGACGGCTCTGCGGGCTCTTCGCCCGGCTGCGCGTCGCGATGCGTGAAATGGTGCTCGAGGTCCTTCTCGCGCGTCCGACGCGGCGCGCCGTCCGCGTCCTCGGCCGCGTCGCGGGGCCCCTTCACGTCGAGATCCGGCGAGATGCCGACCTCCTGGATCGAGCGGCCGGCCGGCGTGTAGTAGAGCGCCGTCGTGAGCCGGAGCCCCGAGCCGTCCTCGAGCGGGTAGACGGTCTGGACGGATCCCTTGCCGAACGTGTGCTGCCCGAGCACGAGCGCGCGTCGCTGGTCCTGGAGCGCGCCGGCGACGATCTCCGATGCGCTCGCGCTTCCGGCATTGACCAGGACGACGATCGGATACTCGGGCTCCTTCCCATCCTGGCGCGCGAGGAACTCCTGGCGCTGCGACTGCACCTTGCCCTGCGTGTAGACGATGAGCCCGTCGTCGAGCCAGGTGTCGGCGACCTTGACGGCCTGGTCGAGCAGCCCGCCCGGGTTGTCGCGCAGGTCGAGGACGAGCCCGCGGAACGGCTCGCCGGATTCCTCGTGGAGTTTCTCGAGCAGGGCGACGAGCTCCTGATCCGTCCTCTCCTGGAACGAGCGGACCCGAACGTACGCCATCCCCGGCTCGAGCATGCGGCCATCGACGGAGGCGACCTTCACCGAATCACGCGCGAGCGTGAAGGGCTTCGGGCGCGCGAACCCATCCCTGAAGAGATGGATCGTGATCTCCGAGCCGCGCGGTCCCCGCATCAGCTTGACGGCATCGAAGAGCGTCATCGTCTTGGTCGGCTTGCAGTCCTCGTTCCAACCCTCGGGCCGGGGCTGCGGGCAGATCGATACGATCTGATCCTTCGCGCGAACGCCCGCGGCCGCGGCCGGGGTCCCGTCGATCGGCGAGACGACCTCGATCACCCCGTCTTCACGCTTGGTGATCTCGATGCCGAGCCCGAAGAACTCGCCGCGCGTGTCGACCTGCATCTCCTTGTGCGCGTCGGGATCGAGGTAGGACGAGTGCGGATCGAGCTCCTGCAGCATGCCGCGGAGCGCGCCCTGGACGAGCTTCTCCTCGTCGACCTGGCCGACGTAGTTCTTGCGCACGAGGTCGAGCACGCTCGCGAAGAGACTGAGATCCTCGTAGCGCGGAGCGGCTCCCGAGACCGGTACCGTCCCGGCGCCGAGAAAGATCGCTCCGGCGGCGACGCCGGCGACGAAGACGGAGAAGAGCCGGACGTTCGGCCGACGCACGCGTTCGCGCCTCCAGGAGATCGGATCCGGGCTCAACGTAGCCCGGCGACCCCCGCGAGCCAACGCGACGGGTCGACCGGTTCGCTACCCCGGCGGATCTCGAAGTAGAGCAGCGGCCCGTCGAGCGATCCGGTCTCGCCGACCGTTCCGAGCGGATCTCCGGCCGAAAGGCGCTTGCCGGGCTCGACGACGATCTCGTCGAGGTGCGCCGAGATCGTGAACCAGCTCGCACCGTGGTCGACGATCACCATCTTCCCGTAGCCGCGGAACCAGCCCGCGAAGCGGACCTCACCGGGCGCGACCGCGCGCACCGTTTCCCCAGCAGCAGCGGCAAAGTCGATTCCCTTCCGGAAGGTCGCCGTGCGGAACTGCGCGTCTACGACCCGGCCGTACGAGCGGGACACGCGCGCCAGGACCGGTGGCGGAAGCCGCCCACGCCTGGCATCGAAGGGCTCCCCGGGGTTCGCCGCGGGAGCGTCGGGAATGCGGGCTCCGAGGCCGCGAAGCGTCTCCTCGAGACGACTCGCCGCGGCCTCGAGTTCGGCCATCGCCTTGCGCTCGCGATCGCCATCGGACCGCAGCCGCTCGAGGAGCTCGCGCCGCGCACCGTGCTCGGCCTCGAGCTCTCCGACTCGCGCCGCGAGTCGGCGCGCCGCTCGCGCGCTCTCGCTCGCGGAAGCGATCGACGTCTCGCGCGCTCGCAGCGCCTCGTGTTGCTCCTCACGAACGCGCGCGACGAGGCGCGCGTCGTGCTCGAAGGCGCGCCGCAACGCGCGAGCCCGGAACAGCAGGTCGCCGAGATTCCGGGCTCCAGCGAGATGCCGGAGCCGCGCAGAC
>CAJPFO010000292.1 GCA_905339255.1 Myxococcaceae bacterium | reverse complement strand
CTGGCGCTTCGATGAGGCGCCAATCCCCGGAGAGACGCCCCTCGACAACGCCGGCATCTCTCTCGGCAGCTACACGACCATCGATCGCGTGAATCCAGAGCTCCTCAAGTCTCGTGCCGATCTCACTCGTCACGTCGCGATGCTACGACTCGAGGGCATCGACGGCTTTCTCGGCGGAGAGGACTTCTTCTTGGTCGGAATCGAGGATCTGAACCGTGCGACTGGCGCCGACAACGACTTCAATGACGTCGTCGTGATCGTGACGGCATCGCCGATCGAGGCCGTCACGAGCACACCGGTCCCCGTCTACCGGCCGGGAGACCCGGACGGCGATGGGGTCGAAGAACTCGCCGACGCGTTTCCGAACGATCCCGAGCGCGCCTTCATCAATCGCTTCCCCGCAGCCGGCTTCGGAGCGGTGGCCTTCGAGGACCTCTATCCGAACGCGGGCGATGCCGACTTCAACGATGCCGTCGTGGCCTACGAGTTCCAGGTCGTGAGCGATTCCAAGGGTCGCGTGAAGGACATTCTCGGAACCTTCCATCTGCTGGCTCGCGGCGCGTCGCTCGACCATCGACTGGGACTCCACCTGCCCGGGCTTCCCGAGGATGCGAAGGGCGTGGTCGAGGTCGAACGCTTCCTCTCCGGAGACGATCTCGTCCACGAGATCGGAGAGAGGCGCAGCATCGAGGAAGTGATCGTGCGGGACCTGCGGCGAATTCCGGACCTCTTCCCTTCGACGCGGGCTGCGCTCGATGTCTCGACGGGAGACGGCCTCGCCAACACGTGGCGGCCGGTTCCGGAGCGCTCTGCTGCGTCGGCGCGAATCCGTATCGCCTTCGACGAGGCAATCGACGCGAACCGGCTCGGAAGCCCCCCCTACGATCTCTATTTCTCGATCCTGATCGCCCGCGACCAGGAGTGGGACGTCCATCTTCCCGGGAAGCCCGGCTTTGCCGAACGGCCCCATTGGCTTCCGAACGAAGATCGCGAGGATTCGTTTCTCGACGAGAACGGTATGCCGTTCCTGCTCGAAGTCCCGGCCACCTGGAAGTTCCCGCTCGAGCGCACCCACGTCGAGAAGGCGTATCCCGCCTTCGCGACGTGGAAGGCGAGCCGCGGCAAGACGGACGCCGATTGGTACCGGCGACCGACGGCCGACAAGTCGATCCTCTCGGACGACCTCTCGGTCTACGTGCCCGTTCGCGAGTGGATGCTCGCCTTGCCGCCGCGCTGAGCCTCGCTTCGAAGCATCGCGAGCGCCTTCGCGCGCTCGCGATGCATCTCGTCGATGGTGCGCCCGCGCATGCGGGCGAGCCCGGCGCGCGCAGCCTCGGGCCAGGCTGCGCGCGCCGAAAGCGCGGCTTCGAGGGCTCGCGCGAGGTCGTCGGGGTTTCCAGGCTCGTGACGAAAGCGCGGCTCGAGGCCATCGAGAGCGGCCTCGAGCGTCGAGGTCTTCGAGTGGACGAGGACGCATCCCGAGGCCGCCGCATCGTAGAGGATCCGGGCCTCCTCGAGGCCGCGTGTCGGAACCAGGGCGAGCGCGTAGCCGCGCAGAAGCGAGAAGAACGGGGCGCCGTAGGGGACGGGATCGAGAAACCGGACGCGATCGCCGAGCCCGAGCCGCTCGACGAGCCGGAGCAGCCTTGCGAGCTCGCTCCCCTCTCCGATCACGTCGAGTCGGATCGGCGCCAGTGCCTCGCGCCGGCGGGCGAGCGCCTCGATCGCATCGTCGACTCCCTTCCACGCGGCGAGGCGCGTCGCGAGGATCGCGGGGACGGGGTCGTTCTCGCGGAGCGCCGCGAACTTCCTCGAAACCCCGTCGGGGTCGGCCAGGTCGTCGTTGCAAAGCCAGACGGCGTGGGTGCGAATCGAGGCCTTTGCGGCTCGCCCGAAACTCTGCTCGGCACCGCGTCCGACGAAGATGACGAGATCCGCGGCCTGCGTCCGGCGTCGAAGCGAGTTTCGAACCAGGGGCGCTCGGAGTCTCGCGAGTCCACCGCTCTGCTCGAGCATCGCCGCCGGATCGCTGTCGAGGCAAAGAACCCGGAGCCCCGAGGAGTGGCGTAGGCCGATCCGGAATGCGAGCGCGTTCAGGTCGAAGAGTCCGAGGCCGACGCCTGCGTGCCAGACGGATGCCCCCGGAGCTTCTTCGGCGAGCACGCGAGCCACCCGCGCTGCAGAGATCCACCAGCTCCGTGCGCCTCCCGTCCAGGGGAGGGTCCGGACCGAGAGACCCGGATGCTCGGCGAGTGAGATCTCGAGGGGATCGGTCACGGCGGCGGCGTTCGGTGCCGCCGGCGCGAGCAGACGGACGGCCGGCTCGTGCCCGAGCTGCGCGAGGAGATCGCGAGCGAGGCCCTGCGGAAGGAGCACTCGTCCGGCCCCCGGGATCGCGATCGGGATCGGAAGCGTCAGCGTGTACAAGTGTCTCCTCGCCAACGGGCCGAGAGACGATCGAGCAGGTCCTCGTAGCGGACCTCGCATTGGATCGACCGCCAGGCGTGGAGCGTGGCCTGCGAGAGAAGCTCGTATCGCGACGCATCGCGAGCGAGCGCAGCGATGACCTTCGCGAGGCGCGTGCCGTCACGAGGCGGAGCGAACGCGACCCCCTCTCCGTCGCGGAAGTAGGCGAGGAGCACGGGATGCTCCGAGAGGACGGCCGGGACGCGAAGCGCGAGGGCCTCGTAGAGAAACAAGGGAAGGCCCTCGGGAAACTCCGGGTGTGACGGGACGACCGCGAGGTCGCACGTCGAGAGCGCGTCGAGAACGTTCTCGTGAGCGGTCCGGCCCGGCAGGAGCAGCGCCCCGGACCTGGCCGCGGGATGCCGGGAGAGCCGGTCTGCCTCGGGGCCATCGCCGAACATCGTGAGCCTCACGGCGATTCCGGAGCGCTCGAGCGCGAGCGCCGCGTCGGCGAGGTCGAGAACGCCCTTCGTGCGCAGCAGCGATCCCGCGTACACGAGACGAAGCGGGAGCGAGCCGTTTCGCGTCCGCGGCGGCTTCCCGTCCGGGACGACCGCCGGAGGCCAATCCCAGGCGATGGCCTTTGCGGGATCGAGCCCGCAATCGAGCATCGAAGCGGTCGCGACGCGATTGTGGTTGCCGACGAAGGCCACGCTCGGATGGTTCGCGAGCTTCGCAAAACGCAGGCTCGCAGGATGCGCACGCTCGAAGCGGCCAGCAATGATCGCGGCGGAAGGCACGCATCGCCGGGTCGACCAGTCGAGAACGCCGCAGCCCACCACGTCCATGGTGCGGAGCAGGACGTGCGTCGGAGCGAACGACTCGAGCGCCGCGATCACGCTTCGGCTTCGCCAGGACTCTGCGAGACGACGCGGACGCGCCATCCAACGCGGAGCCTCGCCGATGCCGATCATGCGGAGCGTGCCTTCCTCCTCCTCGTAGCGCGGGGCGTCGAGACTCACGACGAGAAGCGGACCGCCCGCGGCGAGCGCATCCAGAGCATCGAGTGAGTGACGCTGCCCCTGGTACGTTTCGCTCCCGCCTGCTGCGAAGCGGCGGAGAGCGGCACGATGATCGCCGTGTCCGACACAGGCCAAACGCACCCGCGCGGGATCGGCCGTTCTCGGCGGGTGCTTGATCGCGAGAGCCGGCGGGCGCGCGTGAGGGTTTCCTTCCGTCAGGCTGCGGCGCCGGATCACCGATACGAGGCACGAGGCCCGCAAAGGGTCGGGCCGCCAGGAGAAGGGCTTGCGGCGCGTCGAACGAGGTGAAGCCGGGATCCCGAGCATGGCTTCCACGGACGTCGTCCTCCGGCGATTTTCCGGGGGCTCGCGTGCCGGTCTCCGCAGCCGCGTCCGCGTCGTGCGAAAGCGCCTGCTCTGGTGGAGCGTCACCGCAGGGGCGAAGGGACTCAAGCGCGCGCTCGACGTCATGGGTTCGCTGGCGCTCCTCGTCGGGCTTCTCCCCGTGTTCGTGGCCGTCGCGATCGCGGTCCGGATCGATTCGCCGGGTCCGGCGCTCTTTCGCCAGGTTCGCGTCGGTCGCCGAGGTCGGGTCTTCGACTGCTTCAAGTTCCGCTCGATGTACGTCGACGCCGAGGCGCGCAAGGCTGCACTTCTCGCGAGCAACGAGATGGAGGGAGGGGTCACCTTCAAGATGAAGCGCGATCCGCGGATCACGCGGGTCGGGCGCGTGATCCGCAAGCTCTCGCTCGACGAGCTTCCGCAGCTCTGGAACGTGCTGCGGGGCGAGATGTCCCTCGTCGGGCCCCGGCCTCCGGTCCCGTCCGAGGTGGCGCAGTACGGTCCCGAGGAGCGGCGTCGCCTCGAGGTGAAGCCGGGCCTCACCTGCCTCTGGCAGATCCAGGGGCGCTCGGACATTCCGTTCGATCAGCAGGTGAAGCTCGACGTGGCCTACATCGAGTCGCAATCGTTCCTCGGCGATCTCCGGATCCTGATCGCGACGATTCCGGCGGTGCTGCTCGGAAGGGGTGCGTACTGATGAGGGTCGTCGTCTTCGCGGATCGTGCCGGCGCTCCGCTCGCTCCACTCTCGGAACGGATCCCGGTCGCCCTGCTTCCGGTCGCCGGAAGAGCCCTCGTCGTACACACGCTCGAGTCGCTCGTCGACGCGGGCCTTTCCGAACTCTGGCTCGTCGTCGCCGAGGACGCCGACCGGATCGAGAGGAGTCTCGGCGACGGGACGCGCGAGGGCGTCCGCATCGAGTTTCTTCCGTCGCGCCCTGGAGATCCGCCGGCCGAGGTGCTGCAAAGGATCCGATCGCAGCTCGAGGGCCCGACGCTCGTGCTGCGCGGCGACGTCTTCCGGTGCGGAAGCCTGGCCGGATTCCTCGAGCAGGCGAAGTCGAGCGCTTCGTCCGTCGCTCACGCGACGGTGAACGACGCACCGGCAGGCGCCGTCTGGCTCGCGAACGGAGCCGATTGCGCCGACGCGCTCCCCGGGGATCCCGCGCTCGGCGCGCCGTGGCCGACGGCAGGCACGCTGATCGAGCTCGAATCCGCAGCGTTCTCGCCGGTCGATTCGCTCGCCGAGTACCACCGGATCTGCCTCGAAGCGGCGGCCGGGAGGCTCGCGGGCCTCCGGCTCCCCGGCCGCGAGGTCGCGGACCTCGTTCGCGTCGGTCCGCACGGACTGGTGCCGCTCTCGGCAGTGCGCAGAGCGCCGCTTCTCGCAGGACCTCGCTGCCGGGTCCATCCGACCGCTGCACTCGAAGGGGACGTGGTCCTCGAGGGCGACGTGGTGATCGACGCCGGAGCGACACTGCGCCAATGCGTGGTGCTTCCCGACAGCTACGTGGGAGAAGAAGTCCTGCTCGAGCGCTCGCTCGTCGCGGGCGACCTGCTCTTCCACGTCGATCACGCGGCGGCCGTGGTGGTCCAAGACACCTTCCTCCTTTCGAGGCTCTCGCCTGCATCGCTTCGCCGACGTGCGCTCTCGATCGTGGAGCGGGTGGGCGGCGCTCTCGCGCTCGTGGCTTCGGCACCACTCTGGCTGCTCGCGTTCGCGCTCTCGATGGTTCGCGATCCACGCAAGCCGGCCTCTTTCGAGCGGGTGGCAGGCAATCGCTTCGAGCGAGATCGCGACGGGCGGCGGCGAAGGCGAGTCTTCTCCCGGCTGGTCTTCGCGACGCCGATCCCGCCGTTCCGGCATCTGCCGGATCTCGTGGCGGTTGCGAGCGGCGATCTCTCCTTCGTGGGCGTGCCGCCGGCCCCCCCGGCGTCGAGCGCGGGCAATTCGGGAGCGGCGCTCGAGGCGCTCGCCGAGCGCGCACCGCGGGGGCTCTACGGGCCCGTTCACCGGCTCGGATCCGGCACCGCTTCCGACGAGCGCCTGCTCGTGGCTGCCGAGTACGGCGCGAAGCGCAGTGCCGCGCGAGATCTCGGCTGGCTCGCGAAGGGACTGCGCGAACTCTTCCGCGCGCGGACCTGGCTCGCGCGAGACGACTCGGGAGCGGGAGACCTTCGCTAGAGCGCGACGCGCCGGATTCCCGCGGCGACCCCCGCCACGCGCAGCGCCGACTTCGTGAACGCGACCTCGGGCGTCCTCTCTGGAGCCTCGGCCTGCAGGGGCGCCGCGAGGAAGCCCTCCGCCCACCCCGCGACGAGGAAGAGCAACGGCAGCGCTTGCGCTCCGACGAAGACGCTCGCGGCGACGCCCAGGTAGACGACGAAGATCGCGACGAAGCTGAAGGCGAGAAGCGCCTCGGGATCCCGACGGTCGCGCGACGCCGCGTAGCGAAGGAGCATTGCGGTGAGTCGCACCTGGATCGCGAGGAAGAACGTCACCGCAAGGAGCCCGTGGGTGAGCGCGAGGAAGAGGTAGTGGTTGTCGATCGACGGCCAGCGCGGATCCTGCGGCCAGGTGTTGCGGCCGAAACCGAGCCAGATTCCCTCCGCGATTTCGTGGACGTAGTGGTCGATCATCTCGTAGCGATACGCCGCCGACTCCTGCGCGAGGGTCTTGGCCGCCGCACGTCCGACCGAGGCGTAGTCGACGAAGGCCGATAGCGCGGGGATCCCGATCACGAGGACTGCTGCGACGAGCGCCCAGGAGGCGGCGCGCCGGTGCCGGGACCGTGCGATGGCGAGCACCGCGCCTCCCGCGAATGCCGCGAGCCATGGCCCACGGGTGAGGCTCATGAACGTGCCGGCCGCGAGCGCGAACGTGAGGAGGCGACCGACCGGCATTGCACGCTCGCGTTCCTCGCCGCGCCACGCGCCCGTCCATTCGAGCCAGCGCTGTACCCGGTAGGCGACGGCGAAGATCGCACCGGCCAGGATCGCGTGGCCGAAAGGGCCGGCGACCCGCGCGAGCCCCCAGCGGAACGTGGTCACCCACTGCGCCTGCCCCGGGAAGAACGGGTCGAGGACGAGCGGCCAGGGCGAGGCCCCCATCTTGAACTCGTAGAGCGAGACGAGCGCCACCGCGGCGAGAAGCAGTACCACCCGCTTCGCGAAATCGACGCGAAGGCCGAGCGGCTCGACGAGCCCGCGAGCGAGGAGATAGGGGACGGGGGCCGCCGCCACGAGATCGAAGGTCAGGTTCTGCGCCTCGGAGTAGCCGGCCGCCAGGAACTCCGACATCGCCACGACGACGACGAACGCCAAGACGAGCGCGTCGCCGAGGGTCGGGCGGAAACGGATCTCCCCACGCGCAAGGCCGATCCCGAGCACCGACAGACCGGCGAAGTGGTGGAAGCTCGGATCCGGGAGCCCGGCGAGGACCAGACGGTAGTAGTCCGGGAACAGGAACAGGACCGGGAGGTAGCCGGCAAGAAAGGCGACCCGCGCGCCGCGAGTCGCGGCGAGCACGGCCACGAGAAGCCCCGGGAGCAGCGCGACGACCTGCATCCCCCCCCCACGGGCGCCGGGCGCCCGAACTCCGATCGGCAGGTCACTCCTCCTACCGAAGCGCCGCCGGCAGGGGGGCTTCGCTACGATCCGGGCGGCTCAGTCCGGACCCGTCCGGCGCGCTCGGCCGGAGGCCTTCGGGGCCTCCTGGCGGCCCGGATGGGCTCGGTGCGCTGCGGGGGCGGTGGCTGGCGGAAGCGAAGCCTGGAAGGGTCTGCAGAAAGATTGGGGGGGGCATGAGCGAGCGCTCGATCGCGCGCGTCCACGGGCGCGAGATCCTCGATTCGAGAGGCAATCCGACCCTCGAGGTCGAGGTCGTGACTTCGGGCGGTGAGGTCGGGCGGGCGGCCGTCCCGTCGGGAGCGTCGACCGGCTCCCGTGAAGCGCTCGAGATGCGCGACGGCGATCCGAATCGATACGGCGGCAAGGGCGTTCGCAAGGCCGTCGCGAACGTGAACGGAGAGCTCGCGAAGGCCGCGATCGGGCGATCGCTCGGCAGCCTCGACGAGCAGAAGGCGCTCGACCGGGCGATGATCGCGCTCGACGCGACGGAGACCAAGTCGCGGCTCGGCGCGAACGCGATCCTCGGCGTCTCGCTCGCCGCGGCGCATGCGGGCGCCGCCGTCGCGGGAGAACCGCTCTACCGATTCCTCGGTGGCGCGCAGGCCGCGCTCCTTCCGGCGCCGATGATGAACGTGGTGAACGGCGGTGCCCACGCCGACAACAGTGTCGACCTCCAGGAGTTCATGCTCTTCCCACTCGGCGCGCCGAGTTTCTCCGAGGCGCTTCGATACGGCGCCGAGGTCTTCCAACACTTGAAGTCGATCCTCCACGCGAAGAAGCTCTCGACGGCCGTCGGCGACGAGGGGGGATTCGCTCCGGATCTCCGCACCAATCGCGAAGCGATCGAGCTCATTCTCTCGGCGATCGAGAAGGCGGGCTACCGCCCCGGAGAGGAGATTGCGATCGCCCTCGATCCGGCTGCGAGCGAGTTCTTCGAGGGAGGCAAGTACGTCCTCGAGGGCGAAGGAAGAAGCCTCTCTTCCGAGGAAATGATCGGCTTCTGGAACGAATGGGTCTCGGCGTATCCGATCGTCTCGATCGAGGACGGCCTCGCGGAGGGAGATTGGCAGGGCTGGGCGTCGCTCACGGCGAAGCTCGGCTCTCGTTGCCAGCTCGTCGGTGACGATCTCTTCGTGACGAATCCCGCGATCCTCGCGCAGGGAATCGAGAAGAAGGTCGGAAACTCGATTCTCATCAAGGTGAACCAGATCGGAACCCTCACCGAGACGCTCGAAGCGATTCGCATGGCCCGGGCGGCGGGGTATTCGGCGGTGGTTTCGCACCGCTCCGGCGAAACCGAAGACACGACGATCGCGGACCTCGCCGTCGCCACCGGCGTGGGGCAGATCAAGACCGGATCGCTCTGCCGCACCGACCGCATCTGCAAGTACAACCGCCTCCTCCGGATCGAGGAGGAACTCGGGCCGCGCGCGCGTTATGCAGGGCGGAGCACGCTCTCCGGCGCGGGGCGCCGGGCTTAGCGGGGCCGGGTCGCTGCGCACCGTCGAGGACATCCGACCGCCCGCGGGGCTCTCGGTTCCCGTCGTGACCGTACTCGACGACGCCGGCGGGCTTCTCGAGTCGGAACAGCGCGCCGTCGTCCGCTTCGTGATCCAGGACGGTTACGGCGCCGACGTGATCTTCGCGGCCGGGACCACGGGCGAGTGGGATCGCGTCTCGAACGCGGTGCGCCAGCGCGTGGTCCAGGTCTGCGCGGAGGAGGCCGCGAAGGCGAGCGCCGGTCTTTCGGGCCGCGGCGTCCAGGTCTGGGCCGGAATCACGGCGGGAAGCGCCGAAGAGACGCTCGAGAATCTCGACTTCGCGCTCGCCACACCGGGCGTCGAGGCGGCCGTGCTCGCTCCGCTCTCGATCCCCGGGCTCGCCGACCCGGTTCGCTTCGTCGCTCGCGACGTCGCGGATCTGCTCGACGCGCGGACTCGACGCATCCCCGTGTATCTCTACGACAATGCGGACATCGCCGTCGACCCTCGCATCCCGCACCTCCGCACCCGGCAGGTGAAGGCGATGGCGAGGCTCGATTTCGTTCGCGGCGTGAAGGTCTCGGCGCCGAAGAAGGTGCTCGGCCATTACGCAAAGGCCGCCGCGCACTTCCGCGAGCGCGGCGAGTTCGGTCTCTACGTGGGCGACGCGATGATGATCTTCGAGCTCTTCCGGCCTCCGCGGGGGCTCGCGGGTTTCGTGGCCGATCGCTGGAACCGCTGGAGGATGGCGGGAGCGCATCCGACGGGCGTCGTCGCCGGCCCGGCGAACGCCCTCCCGCGAGAGTGGGCGCGCGCGTGGCACGTCTGCCGCGCGGGGGACCGCGAGCGGATGGACGAGGTCGAGGCGGTCGTCGATGCTTTCTTCGTCGGAACGCATCTGGCCGGGGGCCGCCGCATGATCGCATGTCTCAAGCGCGCGCTCGTGAACCTCGGCGTCACGACGAGCGCCTGCGTCGCACCGGGAACGCCGGCGATCGCGCGCCCCGACGCCGAGCGCTTCGATGCCACCTTTGCTCGAGTGCGCGAGCTCGCGCGCGAGCGAATCCACGAGCCCTGGCTCACGCGCGCCCCCTGCGACGAGCCCCCGCTGCGGGAGATCTCATGAAGTCGGAGACGCATCTCGATCTGGTCGGGATCGGATCGATGGTGGTCGATCGCATGCACCGGACGCCGCGAATCATCGGGCCCGACGAGAAGGGCCCCTTGTCGTTGTTTCCGGGGAGCGGGCCCGTCCAGCGTTTCGTCGGCGGGGTCGTGCTCAATCAGCTCGGCTGGGCGGCGGCGCTCGGGCTGCGAACGGGGATCTTCGGCAAGCAGGCCGACGACGACAACGGGCGCTTCTTGCGCGAGGCGATGGATCGGCTCGGAATCGACCGGCATCTCGTCCTCGACGGGAGCGGAAGCTCGCTTTCCGAGATCTTCATCGACGAGGCCGGCGAGCGCGCCATCTACATGTCGAGTGCGGCCACCGGCGAGACGAGTGCCGAGCACGTCCGCCGTCATCACGCAGACTTCATCCGACGCGGCCTTCGCGTCTCGACCGAGATCTCGCAGCTTCCGCTCGATGCGACGCTCGAAGTGCTCTCGATCGCGCGCGAGGCCGGGATTCCGACGGTGATCGACGTCGACGTCCCGCCGTCCTACGCGGTTCCGCTTCTCGGGAGCGAAGCGACGCTGCGTTCGTGTCTTCGCGCCGCCGACCTCTTGAAGCCCTCGAAGGCGGCGGCCGTCGAACTCGTCCCCGAGGCGGACGGCGATGCGCTCTCGCTCGCGCGCGGGATCCGCTCGAAGCTCGGAACGAGGGTCGTGGTGGTGACCGACGGCGAGCGCGGCTGCGCGATCGCCGCCGACGAGTTCGAGGGCTGGATCCCGGCGCTCCCCGTGAAGGTCGTCGATACGACGGGAGCGGGCGACGCGTTCGTTGCGGGACTCCTCGTGGCCCTCCATCACGGGCTCGGCCTCGAGTCGGCAGGGCGGCTCGCGAACGCCTGTGGCGCCGCTTGCGTCGAGCGACTCGGCGCCTTCCCCGAAGAGCCCCTCTGGGCCCGCGAGCGGGTGCTCGAGCTCTACGGCAAGCCGCTTCCGCTCGCGCCGTTGCGCGCCGAGAGCGGCGGAGTCGGAGACGCGACGGCGATCGGCAGGAGCGGTGCCGCCGGCGCCCGGTCGGCGGAGCCGCACGAGGCACTGGCGACGATCGACGTCGTGATCGAGGAGCTCCAATCGCTTCGCAAGCGGACGGGACCGTCGCGTTTCGAGGAGTCGGTGAGGCTGATCCGCGCTTCGGAAGCCGGGGGCGGGCGCGTCCACGTGACCGGCGTCGGCAAGGCGAGCCACGCCGCCCGCTACGGAGCGGCACTGCTCTCGTCGACGGGAACGCCGGCGAGCTTCCTCGACCCGGTCGAGTCCGTTCACGGCGCCTCGGGGCAGGTGATCCGGGGCGACGTCGTGATCGCGGTGTCGAACAGCGGCGAGACCGAAGAGCTCACCTCGACGATCGCGCTCGTCCGCGCGCTCGGCGCTCACGTCGTGGCGGTGACCGGCGCGCTCGACTCGTGGCTCGCGCGCCACGCGGACATCGTGATCGACGCGAGTGTCGAACGCGAGGGCGGAGGCCTGGGCCTCGCGCCGAGAGCGAGCGTGGCTGCGCAGACGCTGCTCCTCGGCGCGCTCGCCGCGACGCTCGAGCGCGAGAGCGGCTTCGAGCGCGCCGAGTACCTGGCGCGACATCCGGGCGGAAGCCTCGGCAAGAAGCTCCGCGGCGAATAGCGCGGATCCGCGGCGTGGGCCGCGCTACGCCGTCATGCCGTCGAACCAGCCGCGGGTCCGATTGCAGAAGCCGCAAACCGAGAGCATCACGGGCACCTCGACGAGCACACCCACCACCGTGGCGAGTGCTGCTCCGGAATCGGGCCCGAAGAGCGCGATCGCCGTGGCCACCGCCAGCTCGAAGAAGTTGCTCGCACCGATGAGAGCGCCCGGTGCAGCCACTTCGTAAGCGACGCCGCTTCGGTGCATGAGGAAATAGGCGAGCCCCGAGTTCGAGTAGACCTGCACGAGGATCGGAATCGCAATCAAGACCACGTGCGAGAAGCGTCCCGTGATGTTGTCGGACTGGAAGGCGAAGATCAGCACCAGCGTCGCCAGCAGGGCGAGCACGGTGACCGGACGAAAACGCGGCAGGAAGCGGGCTTCGAACCACGCCCTCCCGTGTGTGCGGTGCAGGAAGAACCGCGTGGCCGCCCCGAGCACGAGCGGAATCACGACGAAGACGACGACGCTCGCGACGAGGACGTGGAAGGGCACCTCGAGACCGCTCGCGCCGCCGATTAGCAGGCCGACCAGGGGAACGAAGAGGACGAGCATGAGGAGATCGTTGAGCGACACCTGAACGAGCGTGTAGGCGGGGTCGCCTCCCGTGAGCTGTGACCAGACGAAGACCATGGCCGTACACGGCGCTGCCGCGAGGAGGATCACTCCCGCGAGGTACTGATCGGCGAGCGACTCACCGAGCCAGCCGACGAAGAGCACCTTGAAGAAGAGCCAACCGATGAGCGCCATCGAGAACGGCTTCACGAGCCAGTTGACGAAGAGCGTGACGACGACGCCGCGGGGCCGTCGACGGACGTCGAGAACGCTCGCAACGTCGATCTTCAACATCATCGGGTAGATCATCAACCAGACGAGAACGGCGATCGGCGCGTTGATCTCGGTATCGCGTCCCAACTCGAGCGCACGAAGCGTGGACGTCGGACCCGGGAAGGCTCTACCGATCGCGATTCCGATCGCCATGCACAGCGCCACCCAGAGCGAGAGCCAACGCTCGAACGCCCCGAGCGCAGGGCTCGTGGCCGCGGCCGGAGCGGCGCTAAGCGCGGCCGATCGCATCGACTTCACGCTCGAGCGTGAGCCGATCGAGGGTCGCGAGGGGCAGGTCGAGGAACAGGCGGATCCGGCGCTCGAGCGCGAAGTAGGTCTCCCGGAAGGCCGCTCGCCGTGCGGTTCCGGGTCCCGGGATGCCCGCAGGGTCGGGAAGCCCCCAATGCGCCGTCATCGGCTGCCCGGGCCAGACCGGGCAGCTCTCCCCCGCGGCCGCATCGCAGACGGTGAAGATGAAGTCGAGCGAAGCAGAGCCCGGCGCGGCGAACTCGTCCCAGCTCTTGCTGCGAAGCTCCGCCGTCGGATGTCCGAGCTCTTCGAGAAGCGCGAGCGCGGCGGGATGAACGGCGCCCTTCGGATGGCTTCCCGCGCTGTGGGCGCGAAACCGGTCGCCGCCGATGCGGCCGAGGATCGCCTCGGCGAGGATGCTCCTCGCCGAGTTGCCCGTGCAGAGAAAGAGGACCTCGTAGCACTTCATGTCTCTCTCTCGGGACGAGCGGGTGGTCTAGCTCGCGCGATCGACGCTCGCCACGGGGAGGAGCTCGCGCTTCGCAGGACGCGAGGACGTTGGAGAGCCGTCGTCGTCGGTGAAGCGGTAGCCGACGCCGCGGAGCGTCTCGATGTACTCGCCGGCGGGACCGAGCTTTCGACGGATCCACTTCACGTGGGTATCGACCACCCGGGGCGTCTTGCCGGATCGTGTTCCCCAGACTTCTTCGAGAAGCTGCCTCCTCGAGAGCACACGGCCTGCGCTCCGCATCATTCGCGCGAGCACGTCGAACTCGCGAGCCGTGAGCGTCACGAGCGAATCGTCGACCCGCACCTGATGCTGCGCCAGATCGACGGCGAGCTTCCGGTGGCGGAGCACCTCGCCTTGTGCGGGGGCCGAGGCCTTGCGGGTCCGACGCAGGATCGCGGCCACGCGGAGCGCGAGCTCGCGCGTATTGAACGGCTTGCTCAAGAAATCGTCGACACCAACCTCGAAGGCGACGACGCGGTCCATCTCGGCGGACGAGGCCGACACCATGAGGATGGGAAGGCGCGTGAAGGGCGCCTCCTCGCGAAGCGTGCGGCAGAGCCCGAGGCCGGAGACGTCCGGGAGCGCGAGCTCGGTCACGAGGAGCTCGGGCGCCTCGGTGCGAGCGAGCGCGAGCGCCTCCTCGCCACTCCCGGCACTGCGCACACAATGGCCGGCACGCTCCAGACACTCCGTGATCGAGAGGCGGGAAGCGGGGTCCGGATCGACGATGAGAAGCGCGGGAATGCTCGTCCCCCGAGGGATGGATTGGAAAGTCCCGATTGAACCACCTGGAGACGACGAAATGCTGGGTTTGGCGCGTCGGGAATGCGAAGATTCCATGAAGCCGGCTCATCGGATCGTCATGAAATCCCCGCAGTGCCGTAGAGGCGGTCGCCGGCGAGAGGTCCATCCTCCCTCCCGACGCGGAACCGTCATCGTTCCGCCGGAGAAAAGGCCCCCCATGCCGGATGTCTCGGAGCTCGCCGAGCGTGCTCTCGAAGGCGATCGAGACTCATTCGATGCGCTCTTCGATCGCCTCTTCACGCCGATCGCAGCCTACGCGCACGGGCATGCAGGCTCGCGCGAGCAAGCCGAGCGCTGGATCGAAGACACGTTCCTCGAACTCATCGACTCGTTCGGGGTCGATGAGCCCGGACTCTTCGCGCGGGCGTTCGCCATCGTTCGTCGTCGCGCGAATCGTCCGTCGCGCTCATCGCCACGCGCCGTCCGCGCCGGTTCGAGCGAGGCGCGCTCGTCGCGAGGCTCCTGACACCTCGTTCGAGTCGGCGACGCCTCGGGTGCCATGGCCTTCGCGCTCGTTCGGGCATTCTTCGTGCGAATGTGACCCGGCTCGATCAGGGTCGGGCGATGCTCGCTGCAAGACCACCATACTGCGCACGAAACGCACTCGGCGTGGTTCCTACCTTGCGACGGAAGACCGCGTTGAAGTGGCTGATCGATTGCCAGCCGGTCTCGAGCGCGACGCCCGTGACGGACGTGTTCGTCGTGATGAGGAGCTTCTTGGCGCGCTCGATCCGAAGCGAGGAGAGGTAGGCGGGAAACGACGCGCCGAGCTCATCACGGAGCAGCCGCGACGCCTGCCGTTCGCATACGCCCAGTCGCTCGGCCAGTACCCGCAAGGAGAGATTCTCGAAAGCCGCGCTTTCGAGTTCCTCGAGCGCACGAGCGAGTTCGGCGCGTCGTGACCGCGTCCGTGATCCGGACGTAGCGCGTGCCGCCTCGAGCGGCCCGCTCATCGAGAGGGCGATGCCGACGAGTTCGAGAAGTCGTGCGGCGTGGCCGGCGCCGAACAGGCCTTCGTCGCCTTCCCGCGGAGCCGCCCGTTCGGCTCCGTCGTCGAGATGGGCCGTCAGGAGGAGCCGTGCGGTCCGCCTGGCCACTTCCGTCCCTGCAGCCTCGCGGGCCATGTCAGCGGCTGCGCCGCATTGCCCTGCACCTCCGAAGAGCAAGCGGGCACGCTCGACCCATGCGGGATCCGCCTGGAGCGCGAGTACCTCGGCACTTCCCCGCTGCCGCTCGATCCGGACCGCCGAGCCCCCGCGCACGGCGAGGAGCTCTCCCGGAACGAGCCGGTGGTCCTCGCCGGGGCGGCGCAGCGTGAAATCCCCGGCGGTGACATGGATCAACGAGAGGGGCTCGAGCCGAATCGGGAAATCCCCCTCGCGGAGCCGGCGTATGGTCGGATGCATGGCTTTCCCCTTCGCGAACCGGACGCCCCTCCCCCCAAACGGCAGGGGCGCATGCTAGGCCCGCGCCGGATGAGAGATTGTGACCATGTGGTGAAGCCTCCACGAAGAGGCGATGCGGTCCATTCCCGCTGTCTCGCGCCGTCGGGCAGACCCGAGTCGCACGACGGGAGCGACCCCATGAGTGCGTGGCGAGCAGAGCTGCTTCTTCACGGGAGCGACATGCGATCGTCGCAATCGACGGATCACTTCGAGGCATACTCCGTCGCTCAGCCACGTTGGTGCGAGGGATGCCCGTATGATCCGAACGAACTGCTTCGCGGCGCTCTGCATTCTGGCTTCGGCGGCGCTCGGATCCGTTCCTGCGGCTTCGCAGGCGGCTGAACCGGAGGCCATCGACGTTCCCATCGCCGGCGAGGCCATTGCTCCGAGCGAAGTCGTCGCCTCGGAGGGTGCCCCCGCAAGCGGCGCGGTGGCGACGGAGGTCGCCGCCGTCGACGTGTCCGCGGCCCCTCCCGCGGCAGCCGAGGTGGTGGAGAGCCTTCCCGAGGCCGAGCCGAGGAGCTTCCGGATCGGCTTCTGGGCTTTCGATCTCTTCGCGGTCGATCGTGAGCCGCGCGGTACGACCTTCCGCTTGCTCGACTTCAAGATCTTCAAGCTCTTCGAGTTCGGACAGGGCGAGGATTACCAGGCCGTGAGCGTTCTCGAGATGCCCGACCTGTTCAGCCCTTTCACGGCACGCCGCGAGGCCAACACGAGCGAAACGCACGTTCTGGACTTCGAAGCCCTCTCGTTCGCGGTCTTTCGAGGCGGGCGCGAATCGGAGAGCCCCGAGCAGACGCACGTTCTCAAGCTCCCCGTGCTCGGCTCCGTGTACTCGATGGAGAACGACCTCGAGCAGCCCGAGCAACAGGAGGAGACCTTCTTCTTCCTTCTGAGGCGGGATACGAAGCCGTAGCCGCTGCGGGGACGGCCGGCCCTCGTCGCCGACGGGTTCGAAGTGTGGCGCGAGCGGTGGCGGAAGGCGTGCCGTCGTCCACGAGCTGGGACTAAAGCCGGACGGGGACCGCCCGATACGTAGGGGATCCATCGGAACGAAGCCGATGGAGGCGGGACTCATCGATGCGAAGCGGGCTTTGGGCTCGAATCCTTGTCTCGATGCTTCTTGCGGCCGATGCCGCTTCGGCGGCCGAGACGCTCGGGCTTCGCCCACGGCTCGAGACCGGGGATGCGTACGCGCTCTCTTTGAGCGTGCTCACCGAGACGGAAGCCTTCTCGAAGGGAGTCGCCGGAGAGCGCTACGAGGAGACCGTGCGAATCGTCTATGCCGCAGCGGTCACGGTGCTCGAGGTGGACGACTCGGGGCGGCCGCTTCGCGAGCGCCATGATCGTGCAAGCCTCACGTTCGAGCGCCCCGGCGAATCGGGCTCGCTCTTCAAGGAGAGCGTCACCCTCGAGGTCGAGAGGAAGGAAGGGCTCGAGGTCCGACTGGGGGGGCGACGCGTGGAAGCCCGGATCGAACGCCTCGTGAGTGATGTCCTCGAGAAGCAGTTCGAGCACACGCTCGAGCCCGCCTTCCTGGACCCCGGCAGGTCCGTCGAGGTCGGTGAATCCTGGTTGCCGGACGAGCACCTCGCGAAGCGCTTCCTCGCGAGCCGCGGCATTCGCGTCGTCGACTTCGCCGAAGGCGCCTCGGCCCGGCTCGTTCGAGACGCCGAGAACGAGGGAGCGCTCGTCATCGACTACGAGATCCCGATCTCCCGCTTCGAGCTGGCGAAGATGCCGTCGAATGCGATGGCTTCGAACTCCGAGGCCACTCTCGAGGGGCGCGTCCGTCTCGCCGCCGAGCCTCGGGAAGGGCCGGTCCTGACGAAGACACACCTCGCGTTCCGCCTCAACGGAATCTCGCGAACGACCGCGCAGTCGCTTCCGTGGCATCTCCGGAGTTCGGTCACCGTCGAACGGTCGTCGCAGCGATCGCAGGACGTCGCACTCTCGGAGCTTCGGCCGAGCCCCTGACGAGGCGCGTCGTGCGAGCGGCGCCCATGCTCGTCGATCGTGGCCGAAGGGGCCCATGGCCGGATCGAGAAGCTGCGCTTCGAGGCATCTCGGCGGGCTGCCCTCGATCGCAGCTCGGCCTCGATGCGCGATCCGTTTGCGGGCTAGCTCGCGGAGCCCGGCAGCAGGCTCGCAGGTAGCCGCACGTCGAAGCGTTCATCGGAGCGCGCGTTCTGGCGCCGCTCGCGTCGCAGGTCGAGCAGCACCTGCTTGCCATCGGGATCGAGCACCCGGATGAAGACGTCGGGACGCGTTTCGAGGAAGTCCTGGAAGTCGACTTCGGTGAAGATCACCTCGAAGCGACCTTCGGCGTCGGTGCGCGCCTCGCCGAGCAGATCATCGAACACGAAGTCGCCGTCGTATGCGCGGACCCGAAGGCCCTCGACGGGGTGTCCAGTCTCGGCTTCGACGACGGTCCCGTGGACACGGTACGGCATGCTTCGGACCTCGACGGCGTCGTGCCGGGGACGCTTGCGATCAGCCCTCGCATGCAGCGGTCGAAACCGCCACGCCGTCGCGTCCGTCCGATCCCGGCCGCTCAGCCTCCGGGAGGCGAGCTTACCCGGTCGCGCCGGCAGTTTCCCGTCCGGGTGCAGGCGGGCCAGGGGACCGTCTCGCGATCGAAGCCGAGGTCGCGGAGCTCGTCGTAGCGCTTCTCGGCACGAAGCTCCTCGACGACCGGGATGCTGCCGAGCTCGTCCATCTCCTTCAGCGTGAGTCCGGCCCGCCGTTCGCTCGGAATCCCGGAGATCCGGCCCTCGAACACGTCGGCCACGTAGTCCCAGTCGACGTCTCGGTCGGCGAAGCGCTGCACCAGTCCGACGAGTTCGGGCGGAACCGGCTCACTGCCGCTCGAGACTCGTCGGGTCGAGGCGCCCGGTGCCTCGCCGTGCCTGCCGGCGGCCGCCTGGCTGGGCGAGGCAGCGAGTGTCGAATCGCCGTCGGGCCGCTCCGGATCCCCTCCAGACTCGGCCTCGAGCGCCGCGAGCATCCGCCGTTCGAACCACGCCTCGAGCGCGGCGGGGTCCTCGGTCGGAGGCGGCGTCTCGCTCGCGTCCGGCGCCGGGGCGGGCTTCGCGCCGGGCGCCGGGGAAGCGAATCGATCGACACCGGCCTCCTCGCTCGTCGAGCCTGCCAGGAAGCGCAGCCCGGCGAGGCTCGTTGCTGCGGCGAAGAGCGCAATCCAAGCGCTCCGTTTCATGCGGGGGTTCTCCAGCGCGCCCCGTGCGGAGCGCTTCGACGATCGAAGAGCCTAGACCAGCGACGCCCGTGCCGCGCACGCGAGTTGGTGATTTCCGGGAGTGTCGACGCATCTTCACGACCTCGTCGTCCGGTGGGCTCAGGGTCGTCGAGGTTCATCGAATCGCCATCGTTTCGACGCAATCGAGCCATCAACTCGCCTCGGGGTGCGAGCGGGCTCTTGCTATAACGTTGCCGCTTGCTCGGGCTGCGAGCCGCGACGTCGCAGGCGTCCAACCGACGCGATGCTTGCGTCCCCGCCGCCCCGGAGATCCAGAATGTCCGTCCCCCCCGCGCAACCGCTGGCGCTCGGCGTCCGGCGAGATCGCTCCGACCGAGCGTCGTGTCCGCGCAGGGGGGCGCCCGTGCGAGGGCGCCGATGCCTCGCCGTGTCGGGCTGAGCCACCTTGCTTCCGCTTCGCTTTCCGTTCGCGCTCGTCGCCGGATGCGGGCTCTCGATCGCGATGTTCTGGGGGTTGCACGCGATGATCCACGTGACGGGCGCCTTCGAAGCGATCCAGCCCGCCGCGAAGATCGAGTTCGTTCGGCTGCGGCGCGATTCGATCGTCGAGGAGAAGAAGCGGGTGAAACCCGTCTTCGAAAAGCCCACGGCGCCGCCTCCGTCGGCGCCCGAGGTGGCGACGGCGCAGAAAACGAGCGTGGTGGCTGGAACCGACATCGCATCCCTCGCGCCGTCCGTCGACTTCTCGGCGGTGGGAGGAGGCGGAATCGGTCGTGGTGGCGGTCTCGCGGTGGAACTCGCAACGGGAGGCGGCGTCGACCGCGACGCGGTTCCGCAGGTCCGGATCCAGCCGGACTATCCGATTTCTGCGCGCCAGAAGGGGATCGAAGGCTGGGTCGACGTGCAGTTCTCCGTCAGCCCGAACGGAAGCGTTCGGAACCCGGTCGTGGTCGCCTCGGAACCCAAATCGATCTTCGACAGCGCCGCCCTGCAGGCGGTTCGTGGCTGGAAATACAGCCCCAAGATCAAGGACGGAAAGCCCGTGGAGCGCGCCGGTCTGCGCGTGCGGATCCGCTTCGACCTGGAGTCCTAGAGAGTGACGACGCGATTGGCAATGCGCCTCGGGGCTCCGCTCGTGCTCGGAGCGGTGATGGCCTTCGGGGTTCCCCTCTCGGCGGCGGCCGATTCACGGTCGCCGCAATCGGGCCACGGTTTGAAAGCGGCGGACCCCGCAGGCTCGCAGGCGAAGACCGCGAAGCCGCCGACTTCGAAGCGCGCGGAACGAGAAGAGCGAGAGCGTGCCGAAGAGGAGCGAAAGAAGTACGCGCTCCAGCCGCGAACGGCGGAAATCCTCGCCGAGGCGCGCGAACTTCTTCAGGCCGACCAGTACGCGCGTGCGAAGGCCTCGCTCGCGAAACTCGCTCGCGCAAAGCTCACGCCCTTCGAGAAGGCCCAGGTCCACCGGCTCGAGGGTTACATCGCCTACGGTCGGAACGACAGCGCAGGCGCGATCGACGCGATGTCGAAGGCACTCGCATTGCAGGCGCTTTCGCCGGCCGATCAGGCCGACGTCCTCTTCCAGCTCGCCCAGATCCAGGGAACCGAGAAGCGCTGGAAGGATACGATCACGACGCTCGGCGAGTGGTTCCGCACCGTCGAGAAGCCCAACTCGGTCGGGTACTACCTGTTGGCGCTCGCGCACTACCAGCTCGAGGATTTCGAGGGTGCCGTCACGCCGGCGCGCCAGGCCGTCGAGATCGCCGAGACGCCGCAGCAAGCGTGGCTTCAGCTCCTGCTGGCGATCCAGCTCACCCGGAAGGATTACGCGGGGGCGATCCCGGTGGTCGAAAAGCTGGTGGGCCACTACCCCGAGATCGGGAAGGGCTACTGGCTGCAACTCTCGGCGCTCTACGGGACGACGGGAGACAACGCGAAGGCCCTCGCCGTGATGGAGCTCGCCTATCGAAAAGGGCTTCTGACGGACGATCGCGACCTGATCCGCCTGGTCCAGTTGAATCTGCTCCAGGGGATTCCGCTTCGCGCGGCCGCGGTGCTCGAGAGGGAGATTGCGGCGAAGCGTATCGAGGAGAACTCGGAATCGTACGAGCTCCTGGCGGGCAGCTGGATCCTGGCACGGGAGATTTCGAAGGCCGAGGTGCCGCTGGCGCGAGCGGCCGAGCTCGCACCGAAGGGTGATCTCTTCGTCCGGCTCGCCCAGGTGCACATGATGCAAGAGCAATGGACCAAGGCCGCCGAGGCACTGCAGAGCGCACTCGGGAAGGGGGGTCTCGCGGATCCCGCCAACGCCGAGCTCCTGCTCGGGATCAGCTACTACAACGAGAAGCAGCTTCCAGAGGCGAAGATTTGGTTCGCTCGTGCGCAGAAGTCCAATTCGACGCGACAACAGGCTCGGACCTGGCTCGAGCACGTCGAACGCGAGATCGAGAACCGCCGGACGCAGGCGGCCGTCACGGGCTAGGCCGCCGCCGGATCGGGCGAAGCCGGGACCCTCGGAGGAACGAAAGATGAGATCTCTGGTTCGTCTCGCGTACGTCGCATGCGCGGCGATTGCGGCCTCGGCGCCCGGGGCGGGTGCCGAGAAGCCGAAGACGAGCCTGGCCCCCGTGGTGCAGGAGCAACTCGGCGCCGATCGGGATGCTGCTGCCGCACAGCAGCGGCTCAACAAGCTCAATGACGAGACCCGTGAGATGCTGCTCCAGTACCGCCAGTACGTCTCGGAGACGAAGAACCTCGGCGACTACGCGAAACAGCTCACCGCGCAGGTCGAGTCACAAAAGGAAGAGATCGGGTTCATCGAGCAGCAGCTCGAGGAGATCGAAGTCACCTCGCGTGAAGTCACTCCGCTCATGCTCCGGATGCTCGAGACGCTCGAACGCTTCGTGGAGCTCGACGTTCCGTTCCAGCCCGACGAGCGCCGAAAGCGCGTCGAGTCACTTCGCCAGATGATGGGAAGAGCCGACGTGAGCATCTCCGAAAAGTACCGCCGCGTGCTCGAGGCGTACCAGATCGAGACCGAGTACGGCCGTACGCTCGAGGCGTACGAAGGGCGGATCGGCGAGGGTGACGAGGCGCGAACCGTACGCTTCCTGCGACTCGGCCGGGTCGCGCTCCTGTATCAGACGATCGACGGCAAGGAGACCGGCTACTGGGATGCGAACCGGAAGAGTTGGGTCGTCGACGACGGCTACCGAGAGGCGGTGATGGCGGGATTCGACGTGGCGGACAAGAAGGGCGCGCCCGACCTCCTCACCGTCCCCGTTCCGTCCCCGATGGTGGCGCCGCAAGGAGATCGATCGTGATGTCGAAGTCCCGTTTCCGTCGAGTCGTGACCCGGCTCGCATGGATCCCGACGTTCGGGATCCTGGCGATGCCCGCTTCTGGCGCGAATACGCTCGACGAGCTTCTCGAACAGACCCGAAACGCCCGGGCGCTCGAGGCGAAGGCGCTCGAGGCACGCGAGGCGGAGTTCCTCGCGAATCGCGAGCGCCAGAAGGAGATGCTCGCGGCGGCAAAGACCGAGTTCGATGCGGCGCAGGCTCGCAGCAACCAGCTTTCGGCCCAGTTCGACGCCAACGAGCTCAAGCTGAACGAACTCGAAACGCTCTTGAAGTCGCGCGAAGGAAATCTGGGCGAGCTCTTTGGTGTGACGCGACAGGTGGCGGGAGACCTCACCAGCGTGATCTCGACGTCGCTCGTGAGCTCTCAGTTCCCGGGTCGCGAGGAGTTCTTCTCGAAGATGGCGACTGCCAAGTCGCTGCCGTCGATCGATCAGCTCGAGCGCCTGTGGTTCGAGCTCCTCCGGGAGATGACGGAGACCGGGCGCGTTGCGCGCTTCGAGACGCAGATCGTGACGCCCGATGGCGAGAAAGAAGACGCCGAGGTGATCCGGATCGGTGGCTTCACCGCCCTTTCGAAGGGTCGCTACCTGCGGTTCAGCCCGGGGCCCGACACGCTCTCCGTGCTGCCGCGCCAGCCCGGCGCCGAGATGATCGCGATGGCGAGAGACCTCCAAGAGTCGCAAGAAGGGTACGTCCGATCGGTCGTCGATCCGTCTCGCGGAGTCCTGACGGCGCTCTACACCGAGCGCCCCGGGCTCTGGGAGCGAATCGAGAAGGGCGAGGCCGTCGGCTACGTGATCATCGCCGTGGGAGCCATCGGCGCACTTTGCGCCATCTACCAGTTCCTTTATCTGCTCCGGGTTCGCCTCGCGGTCTCGAGGCAGCTCCGGCAGCTCGACCAGCCTCGAGCGGACAACCCGCTCGGCCGGGTGCTCGCGACGTTCAGGGGCGATCCCGCGCAGATCGAGGAGGACGCCGACGTCGTCGAGCTCCGGATCTCGGAGGCCGTGCTGCGCGAGCAGCCCTCTCTCGAGCGGTTCCAGTCCTTCCTGAGGCTCGCCGTCGCCGCAGGCCCCTTGCTCGGGCTGATCGGAACGGTGGTCGGAATGATCGTGACCTTCCAGAGCATTACCGAGACGGGGTCGAGCGATCCGAAGCTCATGGCCACCGGAATCGGGCAGGCGATGATCGCGACCGTGCTCGGCCTCGGAATCGCCGTGCCGTTGCTCTTCGTCAACGCCGGCCTCGCCTCGATGTCCGACGGGGTCCTTCAGGTGCTGAACGAGCAGAGCACCGGGATCCTTGCCGAGCACATCGAGCGTCAACGCGCGCAGACGGGCACGCGGGGGCTCGATCCCGCCACGGCGGAGGTCTGATCGCATGCCGGGGCGAACGCTCGAACTCCTGAGCGTGCCGTACGAGGCCGTCGTCGAGATGGTCGGCCTCGGGGGCCCCTTCGTCCTCTGGATCTTCCTGTGCTGCCTTCTTCTCTGGGCACTCGTGATCGAGCGCTGGATCTACTTCTCGAGAGTGCTCCCGCGCGAATCTGCGACGCTTCTCGAGCGCTGGAGGGCGCGGAGCGACCGCCAATCCTGGTGCGCGAGGCAGATCCGGCAGGCGATGATCTCGAAGCTCCATGTCGGCATGACGTCCAACTACAAGCTCATGAAGGTTCTCGTGCCGTTGGCGCCGCTGCTCGGTTTGATCGGAACCGTGAGCGGCATGCTCGACGTCTTCGACTCGATGGCGCTGCGAGGGTCGGCCGACGCGAGAACCATGGCGAGCGGGGTTTCAGAGGCGATGATCTGTACGCTTTCCGGGCTCGCCGTGAGCATCAGCGGCATGTATCCCGTCTACTACTTCGAATCGCGAGCTCGTCGCCAGACCGAGTTGCTCGCAGACGCGTTCGAGTTCTGAGATGGTGAACCGACGTCTCGGTGGTCGGATCAAGGCGCATCGCCCGGAGTCGTCCGGGATCGACCTCGCGCCGATGCTCGATTTCGTCATGAACCTGCTGATCTTCTTCATCATCACCGCGGTCTTCACGAAGGAGGTCGCGATGCCCGTGAGTCGCCCGGCGGCGCCCGGGATCGGGATCGCCCAGAAGGAGGCCGGCAGCATGTTGATCACGATCGATTCCGGTGGCGAGATTCTCGTCGACGAACGCGCGGTCGACGTCCGCTCGATCCGTGCGAACGTCGAGCGGATGCTCGCAGAGAAGCCGCAGAACGGCGTGATGGTCGTCGCCGACCCTCGTGCCGGAACCGGGATCGTCGTCCAGGTCGTCGATCAGGTGCGTCAGGGTGGCGTGCAGAACGTTTCGTTCGGGGTGACCCGATGACGCGGAGGGTCTGACGTGGCGGACGGCGGGCACGACGAGCCGGTCGAGATCGACCTCGCACCGATGCTCGATTTCGTCATGAACCTCTTGATCTTCTTCATCATCACGACTTCGTTCGTGAAGGAGCCGGGGATCCAGGTCGATCGAGCAGAAGCGCTCACTGCCGAGCACAAGGAGACCGGGAACATCCTGATTGCGATCCGTTCGAACGGCGACGTCTGGATGGACCGCAAGCAGGTCGATCTGCGCGAGGTCCGCCCGATCATCGAGCGATTCCACGTCGAACGCCCCGAGGACACGGTGGTCGTGGTCGGCGACAAAGCGGCTCCCGCAGGCATTCTTGCTGCCGTGATGGATGAGGTGAAGCTCGGCGGGATCAAGGACGTGTACGTCGGCGCCACGCTCCCCGGTGGAAGCTGATCGGACGCCGGGCGTGTCCGGGGTCGACGGACCTTCCGTCGAATCCCATCAGAAGTCGACCTGCACGCGGCTCTGCACGATGTTCGCGTCGCCGACCCCGTCGAGATGCGAGTACACGTAGTTCAGTACGACCCGCATGTTTGCGTACGGGTACCAGTTGAGGGCGCCCGTCACGTCATTCGCGATTCCGCCGCGTACGTCCTCGCCGTCCAGGTCGAGGTGCGAGTAGCGGAGCGCGACCTCGAAGGCGCCCCATGTACCCTTCGAGATGCTGAACGGATGTTTCGGCGCCGTCCGGCTGAACGCGGCGGATTCGGCGTTGTAGTCGCGTGTCTCGCCCGTGAGGAAGTAGCTCCCCTGCACGTAGGTGCCCCAGAACGACGGGTTCTCGAGCCCCGGCTGGCGGTCGAGAAAGGAGGCCATCACCTCGGATTGGAGGCTCATCGGCCCGAAGACGGCGGCGATCTCCCCGCCCACCAGATCGGCTCCCGAGACTCCGGGAATCGCTCCGGTATCGACGACGTAGGGCGCGAGATGGGCTTCGGGCCGCTGCCGGTAGCGGAGGCTCGCAGCGTCGCGAAACTGGTGGCTGTAGTTGAGACCGAGGTGAAGGACCCGATCCCCGTCCTCCGAGAAGATCGGAAGTCCCGCGACACGGACGGTCGCATTGTAGTTGGCGCCGTTCGAGAATTCGAAGCCCTTGTCATCCGTGTTCGCGAAGCCTCCCGCTCCGACGTACATGCGCTCGCCGAAGAAATTCCGCTCGGCGAGGATTCCGGTGTTGCGCCCCGGTGCGAATGCGTCCGGGAGTGCGCGCTCCATGAACGTCGTGAAACGATCGCTCGTGACCTGCTCGAGGGAAAACGGCTCCTTCATGTGCCCGACCCGGACGCGGCCGATCACGGGAAGTGCCTGGAAGCCGACCCAGACGTCCTTGAACGAGGGGTCGCCCTCGGCGAAGTCGTACTCGGTGCGGAAGATCAGATGCTCGTAGAGACCGCCCTCGAACCAGATCCGCGCGCGGCGGAACTCGGTCCCCGTGCCGACGCCTCCGATCTCCTCGTCGAATCGCCGGCTTTCGTTGATCACGGCGCCGTCGTTCTGGACGAGGCCGCCGATCTTCAAGCGCATGCTGTCGTCGCTGCGGTTGAAGTAGAAGCCGTTGCTCCAGCCGACCTTCCACTCCGGATCGGGCTTCGCAGGAGCCGGCGTGGCGCGCTCGTCCCGTTCGGCCTTCGCCTGCGCGAGGAGCTCGTCGTACTGCGCGTCGTCGATGAGCTCCTTCTCCCTCAGGATGTCGAGCAGGCGCTCGGCCACCGTCGGGCGCTCGTCCGCAAAGGCCGGCGCGGTGGCGAGCAGCAGTGCCAGGGCGAGGCTCGCGCCCCGCAGGATCCGGATTCCGAGCTTCGTTGCCAGGTCGTCCACTTCGTTCCTCCCCTCGGCGCGGGATTCAACCATCACGCGCGCCGGAATCCTCGTCTTCCCGGCGTCACGACGGTGAAGATTCGATGACGCAGGCGCAGCGGATCGTTGAGCTTTGGGCCCGAACGCCCCGGAGGCGACCCCATGCGGCACCGGTAGCACGCGCCCACGCCCCCGAGGAAATCAGGAAAAGTGTTTCGGGTCGCGAGGTTGACGCCGGGTTCCGGCGCGCCTACCGTCCGCCGTCGCCGGGGCCGTAGCTCAACTGGGAGAGCGCCGCGTTCGCAATGCGGAGGTTGTCGGTTCGATCCCGATCGGCTCCACCAGCCTCGAGACGGGGGCCGGCCTGCCGCGGCCCCCGTCGAGGCGCGGCTCCCCCTGCCGACCCTGGGCGCTGGAGGGGGGCGCGGAATCCGGCGCGCGGCCGGGTACCTTCCCCCCGAATGGGCGTCGCCAAGATCAACGAGCTGATCGGATCGTCCCCGCGTGGCTTCGAAGAGGCCGCGCGGAGTGTGGTCGAGCGGGCGAACCGGACGCTTCGCGGGATCACGGGGATCGAGGTGATCGAGAAGCGCGCCAAGGTCGAAGGCGATCGCATCGTCGAGTATCGCGTCCGCCTGCGCCTCGTCTTCGACATGGCGCCCGAAACCGATCTGCATTGGTGAGGAGCCGACGATGGCCATCGCGAGCGTCTCCACGATCACGTCGGCCTCTCCCGTCGGCTGGCAGGACGCCATCGAGCGCGGCTTCGAACGCGCCAAGAAGACGCTTCGCAACATCACCGGCATCCAGGTCGTCGAGGAGAAGGCCCGCGTCGAGGACGGGCGGATCACGGAGTTCCTCGTGACGCTCCGGATCATCTTCGTCCTCGAGGAACGCTCGGGCTAGGCAGTGTTTCCCGCGATCGTCATGGCCGGAGACCGACGCGCTGCGAAGGCCGTCTACGGGGAGAGCAAGGTCTACCTCGAGATCGGCGGCTCGCCGCTCGTCGGGCCCGTCGTCCGGATGCTCCAGCGCGTTCCGGA
>CAJPFO010000291.1 GCA_905339255.1 Myxococcaceae bacterium | reverse complement strand
CGGGCAACGACTCCGCTCGAAGAAGCGGGGTCGGGAGCGACGCTGCGGGGGGAAATGCGACGGGAGCGGCGGGCATCGATCTCTCTCGCTGGCCGGACGCAGAAGCGTTCTCGAGGCGGCGACCCGACGCTTCGATTCCGCCGAGCGGGCCAATCCGAGGGTATCGGCCCGCGCCGGGTCTGGAAAGCCTCGCCCGCGCCCGTTACCGGCCCTGAAGCTCCTGGATCCCGCGGTGGAGGGTCTCGAAGAGCGGCTCGATCTGCTCGACCTCGAGGCACGAGAAGGCGATCCGGATGTCGGTCGCGCTCGTCGAGATGAGGCCCGTCTCGTGCGCATCGAGGAGATGGACGCGCAGCTTCTCGGCATCGACCCCCTTCACGCGGACGCACATGAAGTAGCCGCTGTTGAAGGGATAGACCTCGAAGCTCTCGCCGAAGCGCGGCGCGTTCGCCACCTCGAAGACCTTCTCGGCACGCGCGCGGAGGATCTCGCACTTGGCCTTGCGCTCGGCGTCGATCGAGGACGACGCGAGTGCGCGTGAAACGAGCGTCTGCGAGAGCTGTGGCGAGTTCGAGATCGCACCGCGGATGGCGCCACGCGCCTTCGCATCGAGCACCGCGCAGGCGGCCGAGGCGCTCTCGGCGCGGCCCGGCCCGAACGTCACGAAGCCGCAGCGAAGCCCCCAGACGAAGAGCTCCTTCGTTGCACCGTCGAGCTTGATCGCAAGAAGGTTCGGGTGACGGTTCGCGAGCAGGCCGAAGAGCGACTCCGTCATCGACTTTCCGCCGAGGTGGTAGAAGAGACCGAAGTACGCATCGTCGAGCAGCACGACGAGCTTCGTTCCCTTCTCGGCCTGCGCGAGAAGCGCCCTCGTGATGGCCTCGCCCTCGGAGGGCGTCGGCATGTAGCCCGTCGGATTGTTCGGGAAGTTGAGCAGCACGAGGAGCTTCTCGCGACCCGCCGCCTGCTCGCGGAGCGCGTTCGAAAAGGCTTCGACGTGGAAACCGCCCCCGGCGTAGAAGGGGTAGGTGGCGATCTTCGCACCGAGCCTCACCTCGTAGGTGAGGCGGTAGTTTCCCCAGAGCTTGTCGGGGAGCAGGATGCGGTCGCCCTCTCCGACGAAGAGGTCGCCGACGACGGCAAGGCCGTGCGTGATCGCGTTCGTGACGATCGGCGTCCCGAACTTCTTGCCGCGAAGCGCGGGGTTCTCTTCGACGAGCTTCTCGGCCCAGCGCTCGCGGAGATCCGGGCGCCCCGCCGGCGGCGCATAGTTGAAGGCGTCGGAAGCCGAGATTCCCTCGAGGCTGCGGAGCATCGAGGGCAGGTACATCGGTGATCCCCCCTCGGTGGCGATCCCGATCGTCGCGTTGAAGCGCTTGCCCCGCTCCTTCGCCTCGGCGCTCTGCGAAAGGATCCCCTTCGGGAAGTAGAGCCTCCTCCCGAGCGGCGAGAGCATCGCTAGAACCTCGGGAGCATCGCTCTCGAGTTTCTGGTTGAGCTCGCGAGCCAGGGGGTTCAGCGTCGGTTCGGCGGGCGACATGGCATCCTCTCGGTGGGCAGCGGGTCGTCAAGATACGGGTGCGCGGCGCCCCTTGCACGCCGCGGTCCCCTCGCCTTCGACGGCGCGTGGAACGCCCGACCCGGGCGCCGGAAAGCCCGTATCGGAGGTCCGGGCTCGTGCGGATCCGGGGTGCCCGAAGCCGGGCGGGCCGGTCACCGCCCGGAGCCGGGGTCGCGTCGCGCACTCGGTCGGACGAAACGGGGTCTCGAGCCCGGCGCATCCGCTTCCGGCCGCCGGCAGACGAGGAGACCGGCAATGGACGACGGTGGTCGCACGGAAACGAGCCCGCCCGAGAGCAGCCAGGGAACGTCGAAGGCCCCCGCACTCGACGCCGCCGCGATCTCGTCGCGGCTGGCCGCGCTCGGCGCGTCTCGCGAAGGGCTTCGAAGCGACGAAGCCGCGCGCAGGCTCGCCGCGCACGGCCCGAACACGATCGAGACGCGCGAGAGGTCGCTCTGGTGGAAGCTCGCCGGCTATTTCTGGGGACCGATCCCGTGGATGATCGAGGCCGCGGCGCTCATCTCGCTGCTGCGTCGGGACTGGGCCGACTTCGCCGTCGTCGGGGGCCTCCTTTTCTACAACGCCGCAGTCGGCTTCTGGCAGGACGCAAAGGCTGCGAACGCGCTCGCCGCCTTGAAGCAGAGCCTCGCGCATCGCGCACGCGTGCTCCGCGACGGCGCCTGGCAGAGCCTCGACGCGGCGTCGCTCGTCGTGGGCGATCTCGTCGATGTCGGTGCGGGGGAGATCCTCCCCGCCGACCTCCTGCTCGTCGACGGAGCAACCCTGAGTGTCGACGAGGCCGCGCTCACCGGAGAGTCGCTTCCGGTCTCGAAGCGGGTGGGAGACTCGGCGTATTCCGGGAGCATCGCGCGGCGGGGCGACATGAAGGGTGTCGTCACCGCCACCGGAAGCGCGACCTTCTTCGGCCGAACGGCCAGGCTCGTGGCATCGGCCGGCGCGGTCTCGCACTCCGAGCGCGCCGTCCTCCAGATCGGCGACTTCCTGATCGTTCTCGCCGCCGCGCTCGCGGCGGTCCTCGTCGGCGTCGAGGTCTACCGCGAAATGGTCGTCCCGGCGGACTTCACCTGGCCCGTCGCCGGCTCGATCCTCCAGTTCATCCTCGTCCTCCTGGTGGCATCGGTACCCGTCGCGCTCCCGGCCGTCATGTCGGTGACGCTCGCCCTCGGCGCGCTCACCCTTTCGCGCCAGAAGGCGATCGTCTCCCGACTCTCGGCGATCGATGAGCTGGCCGGCGTGGACATCCTGTGCAGCGACAAGACGGGAACGCTCACGATGAACCAGCTCACGCTCGACGCACCGGTGCCGTTCGCAAACGCGCGACCCGAAGACCTCATCCAGACCGCCGCACTCGCCACCGAGGAGAGCAGCGAGGATGCGATCGACCGCGCCGTGCTCGGCGCGATCCGGGAGCGGAGCGATCTCGCGCGGTTCCACCGCACCGGCTTCGAACCCTTCGATCCCGTGACGAAGCGGACGATCGCGAGCCTCGTCGATCCCGACGGAAGGCGGCTGCGCGCCGCGAAGGGCGCGCCGCAGGCGATCGCTGCCCTGTGCCGGCCCGACTCCGAAACGGCGGCCCGCTACGACGCGAAGGTCCGCGAGCTCGCCGGGCACGGCTATCGTGCGCTCGGCGTCGCTCGATCCGAGGACGATGGCGCGAGCTACGAGCTCCTCGGTCTCCTCCCGCTCCTCGATCCTCCCCGTCCCGACGCCGCGCAGACACTCGCCCGCATCCACGAGCTCGGAATCGACGTGAAGATGGTGACGGGAGACGACGTCGCCATCGGAAGCGAAATCGCCGCGAAGCTCGGCCTCGGCCGCCATCTGCTCGTCGCAAGCGATGTCTTCCCAGCCGGCTCCGATTCGAACCGGATCTCGATCGATGCGGCGCACGCGGTCGAGCGCGCCGACGGCTTCGGCCGCGTCTTCCCCGAGCACAAATACCAGATCGTGCGCACGCTCCAGGACCTCGGCCACGTCGTCGCGATGACCGGCGACGGCGTGAACGACGCCCCCGCCCTCAAGCAGGCGGATTGTGGAATCGCGGTGAGCGGCGCAACCGACGCGGCTCGAAGCGCGGCGGCGCTCGTGCTCACGGCCCCCGGTCTCTCGACGATCGAGAACGCCATCGTCGAATCTCGTCGCATCTTCTCCCGGATCACGAGCTACGTGCACTACCGGATCGCGATGACGATCGCGATCATGTTCGTCGTCGTATTGACGAGCGTGATCTTCGGGATCCAGCCCCTCTCCGCGATCATGATCGTGGTCCTCGCTCTGCTCGACGACGTTCCGATCATGACGATCGCCTACGACAACGTGAGACCGGACCCACGCCCCGTTCGTTGGGACATGCATCACATCCTCGTCTTCTCGGGGCTCGTGGGCGTGCTGGCGACGCTCCAGAGCTTCGGGATCGTCCTGCTCGGGATGGGCTGGATGAACGATCCCGCGCTCCAGAGCCGGCTCCCGATCGACGCGGCGCACGTGCAGACCATGCTCTTCCTCCAGCTCGCGGCCGGGGGGCACATGCTGCTCTTCGTGGTGCGGAGCCGGCGTGCGCTGTTCTCGCCGCCGCTTCCCTCGCCGGTTCTCTTCGCCGCGATCGTCGCGACCCAGATCGCAGCGGTGGCGCTCTGCGCGTACGGAGTCCTGGTTCCGAAGCTGCCGTGGCCACTGATCGGAGTCGTGTGGGCGTACGTCCTCGTCTGGACCCTCGCGACCGACGCCGTGAAGCTCGTCTACTACCGGACGACGCGCCTTCGCTCGGAGCGACGGGCGGCGAGCCTCGGGGCGACTCCTGCCGGGTGGGCGGCTGGCGGGCCGCGACGCGATCGCGCAGCCTGATCGGGTGCCCGCAGCAGAGGACCCCGGGAACCACTCCGGACGGCGAGCGCCCGCGCCCACGCCCCCCCTCCGTGACCCGATCGAGGCGGCGGTCGACGACGCCGCGCTCGGAGCGGCGCACATCCGGATCTTCCTGGCCTGCATCGGCGGGACTCTTCTGAACGGCTACACCGTCTTCGTGACGGGGGCCGTCGCACCGCTCATCTCCTCGGAACTCGGAACCGGGGCGGAGGGAATCGGGCTCTTCGGCTCGGCGCTCGTCCTCGGCGCCGTCCCGGGCTCGCTCGTCGGCGGACGCCTCTCGGACCGGATCGGCCGCCGGCGCGTCTTCTTGGTGGACGTCCTCGTCATGGCCTGCGCCTCGCTCGTGCTCGCCATGGCGCCCGATCTCGGTTGGCTCATTGCCGCGCAGCTCGTCCTCGGCTTCGGGATCGGGATGGACTTCCCCGTCGCGGCGGCGTACGTCGCCGAAACGATGCCCTCGCGGAAGCGACACGCGCTGGTGGTGGCGACGATCGCGTTCCAGGCGGTCGGGCTCGTCCTTGGAGCCGGCGCGACGACGCTCGCGGCGTCCATGGATCCGCATCCGGAGAACTGGCGCGTCGTGCTCGGCTCGAGCGCTGGGATCGCGCTCGTCTTCCTCGTGGCCCGGCTCGGGCTCCCCGAGAGCCCGCATTGGTCCGCACTCGCCGGCCACTTCGAGGACGTGCGCGCCGTCGTGGCCCGTCTTTCGCCACGAGCCGAGCTCCCGGCCGAGCTTCGCCTCGCCCCGGTCGGGGACCCCGCGCGCGCAGGTTATCTCGAGCTCTTCCGCGGCCCCGTCCTCCGCGTGACCCTGCTCACGGCCGGAGCCTGGTCGCTCATGGACGTCGCCACCTACGGCGTCGGCATGTTCACTCCATCGATCCTCGCAGCGCTCGCGCCGAGCACACCGACGAGCCTTCTCGCTCGCGAGGCGGCCATTGCGCGTGCGAGCGGCGTGGTCGACGCCTTTCTCGTGGTGGGCTCGATCGCGAGCATCTGGGTCGTCCATCGCTTCGGACCGCTCCGCGTACAGGTCGTCGGCTTTCTCGGGATGGCTGCGGGCCTCGCAGTGCTCGCCGCAGCTCCGCACGACAGCGCTCGCGCCAGTGCTCCGCTTCTCGCGGGTTTCGCGCTCTTCAATCTCGCGCAGAATGCCGGCCCGAACGCGACGACCTTCGCATTGCCCGCTCTCCTCTATCCGACGCGCCTTCGTGCGACGGGGGCCGGCTTCGCGTCGGCCTTCGCGAAGCTCGGTGCGACGCTCGGCGCGCTGCTCTTGCCGGGGCTCGAAGCGCGCTTCGGGCCGGGCTTCGTCCTCCACGGACTTGCGATCGTCTCGCTGCTCGCGCTCGTCGTGACGGTCGCTTGCCGGCCCCGCCCCCCGCGGCAGGGCATCGCAAGGACGTGAGGGGCCTCGACCGCTCGGCGCCACGCCGATCAACGCTGGTGAGTCCCGCGGCGGGCTCCAACTCCTTCTGCCGCACTCACGACATTCCTGGAGGAGGACCGATCATCTCTTCGAGGAACACCGCACGGAGGCAATTGCGTCGTAGAGCCGATCGAGGCTCACGGGCTTCGAAACGTAGCCCTGCATCCCCGCCTCGAAGCAACGCTCGCGGTCACCGGGGAGCGAATTCGCAGTGACGGCAATGATCGGAAGACGCTCGCCGTCGGCTCCCGACGCGCGGATGCAGCGGGTCGCATCGAGTCCGTCGAGTTCGGGCATCTGGCAGTCCATGAGCACGAGATCGTAGGGAACGCTGCCGACGGCCTCGACCGCCTCGCGACCGTTCGCGACGGCGTCGGCTCGACAGCCGAGCTTCTCGAGAAGGCGGAGCAGCAGACGCTGATTCACGGCATTGTCTTCGGCGACGAGAACCCGAAGCTCGAGGGGCGCGCGAGGCTCGACCGCCGCCGGACGCCGCTCGGAGGCCGCCTCGAGGCTCTTCTCGACGATTCGCAGCGGCACCTCGAAGTAGAACGTGCTCCCTTCGCCGCGGCGACTCTGGACCCCGATCTCGCCGCCCATGAGCTCGACGAGACGCTTCGAGATCGCGAGGCCGAGTCCCGTTCCGCCGAAGCGGCGGCTCATCGAGGCATCGAGCTGGCTGAACGCCTGGAAGAGCCGGCCCTGATCCTCGTCTGCGATTCCCGGCCCCGAATCCTGAACTTCGAAGCGGAGCTCGGTGATTCCGCGATCGCACTCCGCCGCCGAAACCCGGAGCGAAACGCTTCCATCCCGCGTGAACTTGATCGCGTTCGAGAGGAGGTTGAGGAGCACCTGGCGGAGTCTCCCTGCATCGCCCACCACGCGCCGCGGAACCCCTGCGTCGATTCGATGCGAGAGGACGTCGGCCTGGCGGTCGGCCTGCGCACGAACCAGCGCGAGCGCCTCGTCGACGAGCTGCGGCACGTCGAGCTCGCTCACCTCGAGACCGATCCTTCCGGCCTCGATCTTCGAGAAGTCGAGGATGTCGTGGATGATCGAAAGGAGCGCCTCCCCGGAGACCCGGATCGTATCGGCGTACTCGTGCTGCTCGGAGTCGAGGTCGGTATCGAGAAGGAGTCCCGTCATTCCGATCACGGCGTTCATCGGTGTTCGTAGCTCGTGGCTCATCGTCGCGAGAAACTCGCTCTTGGCGCGGCTCGCCGACTCGGCCGCGGCATGCGCGATGCGAAGCGCCTCTTCGGCCTCCCGGGCTTCCGTCACGTCCCGGATCAGACCGGCGACGCGGACGATCTCCCCGTCCGAGCTGCGGATCGGATGGGTTTGCGTCTCGACATGACGGATCTCACCGTCGGGGCGGACGATGCGAAACGGAATCCGGATCGCTTCTCTCCGAGCGAGCGTCCACTCGTTGGCCACTGCCGTGCGATCCTCGGGGTGAACCGAGTCGATCCACTCGGCGATCGAGCCGGGCTTTTCGTCGAGCGTTCGTCCGAAGATGCGCTCGTAAGCCGGGCTCAGGTACGAGATCGTCCCCTCCGGATCCGCCGACGCGATCCAGATGCATTCGTCGATCGTCTCGGCGACACGCTGGAGCTGGCTCTCGGTCCGCTCTAGGCGATCGCTCACTTCGTTGAGCGTTCGAGCGAGCGCCCCGATCTCGTCATCGTGGAGTACGGGAGCGCGGGCCGCCGGGTCGCCTCCGGCGCGGCGTGCGAGCGCGTCGCCGATTGCGGCGAGCGGGTCGAGGACACGACGTCGGAGCTCCGCTTGCGAGAGCAACGTGAAGGCGAGAACGAGGCCCATGCAGACCCCGGTTCCGGTGAACGCGACGCGCATCACGTTCGCCTGGCCGGCATCCTCGACGAGTTGGACGAAGACGGCACCGCGGGACCTCGTCGTCCCGAGGTGCGCAGCGTGGCCGAGGTAGAGCGGCCGAGCGACCGCGTACGAGAATCCCCTGCCCCGACCGCCGACGACGTCGTCCGATTCGATCGCTCGCCGCAGCAGCGCCCGGGCACGGGAGTCGGGAAGCGCGTCGACCGTCATCCCGACCCAGATCCGCCGACTCGCAGCGAGCACGCGCGGCGGGTTTCCCTCGGCGACGATCACGCGCTCGATGTCCCGGTCCGCCGCGAGCGACGCAACCAGATGGTCGAGCTCGTTGGCTTCGTCGACGGCCTCGGCCGCGAGGCTCACGTGATACGAGACCCGCTTCGCGCGCACCTCGGCCTGATGCTCGAAGTACTCCGTGAAGCCGATCAGGCTTCCGGCGACTCCCACGATCGTGACGGCGAGCCCCGCGCCGAGAAGCGGGAGAACGAGGCGCGCGCGGAGCGACTCGCGCGGCGGTGTGATCCTGGTCGACGGATCAGCCACGCGCGGCACGACCCACGACATCCGGGGTGAGGCTCCCGTCGAGAGCCCCTTCTCGGACACCTTCCTCGCTCCTGCGTAGCCGGGGAGCGATCCGCCGCAGCTCGTGGTCGAGCGGCCCTCCGGGTGCGAGGAGCCTCGCCTGCTCGGCGGGCCCGGGAAGCCGGTAGCCCCGCTCGAGGGCCTCGCGCATCTCCTGCGCCGAGAGCTTCTCGGGACGGCCCATCAGGCGATGGGCGATCGTCGGGGCACGTTCGGTGAGCTCCACGGAGCGCCCGAGAGCGCGGAGGATCGCGTCTGCATGCGACGGCCGCGACTCGAGAACGCGTTCGTCGAGCATCAGGAGGTCGGCGACCTCGAGCGGCATCGAGGCGCTCGAGTAGAGCGCGCGGGCGCCACCGATTCGTTCGACTGCGACCGCCATCGGAGGTGCCGCGACGATCGCATCGACCTCCCCGTCCGCGAGTGCGCGAGGAGCTTCGTCCGCGTGGAGGGGGACGAGCGACACGTCGTCGAGCTCGAGTCCGGCCGTGGCGAGTGCGCGCGCGAGAACCAGCTCGGCGCTCGTCTCGAGCTCGAGGCCGACCCGCCGTCCGCGCAGCGACGTGATATCGGAAATCTCCTGCCGAACGAAGAGTGCGTCGCCTCCCTCCGAGACATCGAGAACGGAGATCGCCACCGGACGCCGGCTCCTCGATCCGCGGAGCTGCGCGAGCTCGACGAGCGTGGCGGCGAGACCGTCGATCTGGTTGCGTTCGTAGGCGCGCCGCGCATCGAGGAGCGACGGGAACTCGACGATCCGGACCGGGGCGCCTTCCTTCGCGAAGTACGCCTTCTCCTCCGCGAGGCTCAGGAGCTCGTGGCCCGGACGCGAAATGATCCCGATCCGGATCGGCGGCTCGGCTCCGAGCACCGCGACGACCGCAAGGCCCGAGAGTGCGACCAGGAAGGTCGCGAGGATCGCCGCGAGCGCCAGAAGACCACGCAACGGCTTCGCTCCTCCACGCACGGGCCATCGGCCCTTCGATCTCCGCTCGTGTATCGGGACGCAGAAGCCCCCTCTTGAACCGGAGTCTCACTCGGAGAATTGCCGGTCCGTGTCCGCTCGGAAGCCCCGCGAGCCGCTCCGGGCTGCCACGGGCCCGCGCTGCCCGCGCGCCCCGTGGAGGCCCCGTCCCGGCGGCGCGACGGCGCCCCATCGGCGCATCCAACGTGGGCCCTCGGGGAGAAGCCCGAGGCCGACCCGCTCTTTCGCCTACGCGAGAAGCGCGCGCGCGATCGTCTGGAGCTGGATCTCGTTGGTCCCGCCGCCGATCTCGAACATCTTTGCGTCGCGGGCCAGCTTCTCGAGCGGAAGGTCGGCCATGTAGCCCGAGCCGCCATGGACCTGCACCGCAGCGAGCGCCGCTCGCGTCGCCTCCTCGGCGCAGTAGAGCTTGGCGATCGAGGCGAGGCGCGCGTCGAGACGACCCTGCTTCTGCGCGTGGGCGAGCTTCGTCACCAGGTTCCGGGCGTTCTCGAGCGCGACCTCCATGCGGGCGATCGTGAACGCCACGGCCTGGAATTCGCCGATCGTTCGCCCGAACTGGCGCCTCGTCCGCGCGTGGCGAACCGACTCCTCGACGCAGCGTTCGAGGATCCCGAGGCAGATGCTCGGCATGACGGCACGCTCCATGTTGAGCGTGTCGAGCGCGGCGGCACCGCGCGCTCGCGACTCCGACTCGAGCGCACCGACGAGGTGGCCGAGCGGGACCCGACAATCGTCGAGAAAGACGTCGCCGGTCGGAGAGTCGTGCATGCCCATCTTCCGGAGCGGGGGTCCGACCTCGAGGCCCGCCGTCCCGCGCTCGACCACGATCGGCCGCGCGAGCGGTTCTCCGCTCTCCCGGGCGACTCTCGCAAAGACCGCGATCACGTCGGCGTAGGGCGCGTTCGAGATGAAGGTCTTCTGACCTCGGAGCCGCCACCCGTCGGCCTCGCGCACGGCGGTCGTTCGCATGCCGCCAAAGGCGTCGCTGCCGGCCTCGGGCTCGGTGAGCGCCCAGGCACCGATCTTCTCGAAGCGCAGGATCGGGATCGCGAAGCGTTCGACGAGCTCTGCCGAGCCACGCGCGAGGATCGTCATCCCGCAGCCGAGAGTGGCCATGAGCACCATCGCGAATCCCGGTGAGACGCGACCGATCTCCTTGAAGAGGATGCTCGTGAGAAGCGGGTCTCCCGCGAGGTCGCCGCCACCCTCCCGAAGCGAGCGCGTCTCGGCGCCGCCGCGAAGCTTCGCGAGCTTCCGCTCCGCCGTCGCGCCGAGTACTTCGGCGAGGCCGAGCTCTCGACCGAGCGCGCGCAGCAAGGGATACGGGAGCTTCTCTCCACGCTCGAGCGCGGGAACCTCGCCGGCGAGCGCGCGCTCGCACCAGGCGCGAACCGCGCTCTCGAACGCCACGTGCGTCTCGTCGGGGTCGAACACGTCCGGAGACTCGCAGAGGAGACCCGCCGCGGCCACCGCACACGGCCGTCGCAGCGGCCCGCTGCTCGGGTTCCTAACCCTGCGGCTTTGCTCCGCGGTCGATCAGGCCGCGCGCGATTCGCGTCGCGAGTGCCATGAGCGTGAGCTGGGGATTGAGCCGCGTCGATCCAGGGAAGATCCCGGTATCGGCGATGTAGAGCCCCTCCGTGCCGTGAACGCGTCCAGACGCGTCGACGACGCTTCGGCGGGGGTCGACCCCCATTCGCGTCGTGCCGAGCGGATGGAAGGCCATGAGCTCGAAGTCCGACGCGCGGACTTTCGCGTGCTCGAGCCGCTCGGCCTCCTCCCGGGAGCGCAGGATCGGCATCTGGCGGAGGCCGGGGTAGACCTCTCGCGCCCCGGCAGCGAAGTAGATGCGAGCGAGCAGCGAGATCGCGCGCTGCATCCGCCGCACGTCCGTCGGGTTCATCCGATACCAGGGGAGCGATCGACCGCCGATCCGCAGGATGCGACCCTCGCTCGAATCGCTGATGAGAGCGCCGAAGGAGGCCATCCGTTCGACCGCGGCCATCCGCCGTTCGTGCGCGTGTCCTGCACCGGGGAGTGTCGGTGCGAGAAGCGGCGGAGGGACCCAGATCCCCTGCAGGATGATTCCCTCGGGCTCGAAGTCCCGGACCTGGAGGCTCTGCGGAACTCCCTCCCACGAGCGCACGGGCTCGTCGAAAAGAGCGGCCACTCGCGACGCCGGATGGATGCGAAGATGCCTTCCGACCTCGGAGCCTCGCGGAGCGAGCCCACTCGCTGCGAGAAGCCCGGGCGTGAGGAGCGCGCCGGCGGCCACGACGACGCGATCGGCGCGGACGCGAAGCGTCCCGATCGGACGGTCCGATCCGTCGAGCCGGGTCGCCTCGAGACCGGTCGCACGACTCCCCTCGAGAACGATCCGGTTCGCTCGCGTTCGCACGAGCAGTCGTGCGCCGGCCGCGATCGCTCGCGGAACGAACGAGACGTCGGTCGATTGCTTTGCGTGTCGCGGACAGCCGAAGGCGCAGACGCCCGTCCCCCTGCAACCGATTGCATTTCGCGAGAGCGGTGTCGAATGGAAGCCGAGCGCTTCGGCGCCTCGCCGGACCAGCCTGGCCCCGGGACCGAGGAGCTCTTCGGGGACCTTCGCCACGCCGAGCGCACGCTCGACTCGCGCGTACTCGGCCTCGAGCCCGCCGCCCGAGAGGCCACCGATCCCGGAGTCGCGCTCCCAGCCCGCAAGCACGTCGTCCGGCGCTCTCCAGCAGGTGCCGGAGTTGATCGTCGTGGTGCCTCCGACGGTCCTTCCGATCGGCACCGCGATGAACGTGTTGCCGACCACTCCCGAGAGGCCGCCGTCCCGGTAGAGTGCGCCGATCCTCGCGAGCGGCGGGGTCTCCGGCGCCACGCGAGTCGCGTGGTCTCCCTCCTCGAGAAGGAGTACGTCGCGCCCGGCCTCGGCGAGCTCCGCCGCAACCACGGCGCCACCGGCACCACTCCCGACGACGACGATCTCGGCGCGCTCCTCGCGGTCGCCCCGGTCGGGGTCCGCACCGGCCGCGAAGGCGGCACCGATCGACGCGACGTGAGCGGCGCCACGAACGCTCACGAGCGGCCCTCGCTCGTCGTCGCGAGCGGAACCCGCTCGAGTGGATCCGGGTAGTGGAGCGCGCGCAAGACCTCGGGTTGGCCGAAGACGTGCGGGAGCACTGCGAGCTTGAGCGCCGCCATCGCCTGCCGTCGCGGCCAGAAGCGGGAGCTCTCCCACGCCTCGATCACGCGCACGCGATCCTCGAGGGGAAGCTTCGAGAAGCGACGGAACCAGACCGGGGGCAGGACGAAGGGGGAAAGCTCGAGCGCGAGGAGAAGGGCCCTGAGCGCACCCAGTCCGCCCGCAGCCCTCGTGTAGCCGATGACGGCAGGCGCGACCGAAGGGCCCGCCGTCTTCGGATCGAGCGCTTCGCCCGCAGGAGCGAGTGCCTCGAGAACGGAGTCGAGCCGCGACGCTTCCCGCATCGAGAGCGCTCGCTCTCGCGCACGCCGCACGCGACCCGCAGCCGAGACCCGAGAGGCGGCAAGGCCCGGTGCGGACACGAAGAGCCACGCCACGACGAGCGCGATCGCTCCGTCGACGATGAAGTTCGCGAGATACGGAAGCGACGCCGAGACACTCGCGTAGGCCGCCAGCGCGAGCAGCGACGACGCGGCCTTTCCCGCGAAGAGCAGGCCGAGATACGGCCGTGCCTTCGAGAGATCGCGCTGCGCGAGCCAGGCGAGAAGCGTGACGAGCAACATGTAGGCAACGGCGAGCGCGAGCCACAGCCGTGCTCCCGTCGTCGGTGTGGGATCGAAGCGTCCGAAGAGTGCGCCGGCCGAGTCGAGAAACGAGAGGGTCGCATCGGGCGCGAGCAGGAAGACCAGACCCACCGCCGCGAACGAGACCGCGAGCGAGCGAAGCACGAGCACCGCGAAGGAATCGAGTCTCACCGCCCCTCCGTTGCGCGCCGGGGCTGCCGACGGAGGACTCTTATACCGCTCGTTGCTGGGTGGCGCGAGTGGGACGAAGCGCAGCTCCGCCGCGGCTCTTGGCCCCGGACCCGGCCTCGGACCCGAGAGCGCTGGTGTATCTGCGCCACGAACCGCCTCGATTCCGCCACTACCAAGTGGGGAGCGGGAACCGCAGAGGTGGACCCATGCACACGTTTCGTACGAGAGACGCCGCACGCACGGGAGCTCTGCTGCTCGCGCTCGCGGCTGCACTCGGGTCGACGAGAGCCGCACAGGCGGTCCCGGTTGCCTACCTCGAGGCCTACGCGTCGGCGTCGGACGGTGGAGCGTCCGGCACCGAGGTCGGCTACGACCAGTACGTCTCGAACAGCCGATCCGGAAGCTACTCGGGTTTCGGCAGCTTCCGCGGCGCGGACGCATCGTCGAACGCTTCGTTCGGCGTGCTTCGTGCCGCGTCGTCGGCGTCCGCTTCGCTGAGCGTGGCCACTTCCGGGGCGAGCGCGCGCTTCCACGACTTCCTCACGATCACCGCGCCCGGCGTCGCGACCGGGACGCCGGGGACGTTCGCCTTCTCGATTCTCGCCGACGGGAGCATGGACGCGAGCCATGGAAGAGCGGATTGGATGCTCGCGATCCAGGTGGGAAGCTTCGCAGCGAAGCTGCTCGCCGAAGGAGAGGTCTTCCACGATGCGGGCGGCGCCGGCGTGAGCGGCGATCCCTTCGGTGGGATCTACGCCTCCGGCAACTACGGATTCCGTTTCGGCGAGGCGTTCTCGGTCGACGTGCTGCTCGGCGTCGGTTCGAGCGCCGGATCGAGTGTGGGATCCGGTTCGGCGTTCGTGGACTTCCTCCACACCGCCAGCTGGCAGGGTATCGCCGAGGTGAAACTCCTCGGCTCGAGCACTTCGCTTCCCGACTACGGCGTGACCTCCGCTTCCGGTGCCGACTACTCGAGAGCGATTCCCGAGCCCGGAACGCTCTGGCTCGTCGCGCTCGGAGTCACTGCGCTCGCCGCGCGGAGCCGCAACGCGGCGCAAGCCGCATGAAGGTCCTCGAGACGACCGGCCCGCTCCGCGCCGCACCACCAGCGACGCCGCACATCTCCGTGTAGGGGCGACCCGGTGGGTCGCCCTTCCCCTGCGCTCCGATTTCGTCTCGGCCTCCTAGAAACCGAGCTGCTTCGCGAGGTAGTACATCATCGTCTCGTCGGAGCCGCCGCCGATGCTGATCAGCCGCGAATCGACGAAGGCGCGGCCAGCCAGACTCTCCTTCATGTAGCCGTAGCCACCGTGGAGCTGGATGCACTCGTCCGCCACGTGCCTCGAGACGCGACCGCAGAAGAGCTTCGCCGCCGTGATGAGACGCGTGGCGTCCTCCCCACGGACCCGTGCCGCGACGCAAGCGCGCGTGAGCGCCTTCGCCGCCTCGAGCTCGGTGTAGAGCTCGGCCATCCGGAACTGCGTGTTCTGCATCTTCGCGAGCGCCTTCCCGAAGAGCATCCGCTCGTGGGTCCAGCGGCTCGTCTCCTCCCAGAGATGCTCCGACCCGGCAATCGAGCTCACGCAGCCGACGAGCCGCTCGTCCTGGAACTGCCTCATCTGCTGCTGGAAGCCGCGGCCGATCTCGCCGATCGTGTTCGAGACCGGAACGCGAACGTCCTCGAAGAAGAGTTGCCCCGTATCGGAACCCCAGTTTCCGATCTTGTCGAGGAGCGAGTAGCGGAAGCCGCGAGAGTCGGTGGGGACGATGATCTGCGAGAACCCGCCGTAACCGGCCTTCGGATCGGTGACCGCGAGCAGGCAGAGCCAGTCCGCGGTCGCGGCATTCGTGATGTAGATCTTCGAGCCGTTGATCACCCACTCGTTGCCGTCGCGAACGGCGCGCGTCTTGATGGCGGCCACGTCCGAGCCGGCGTCGGGCTCGGTCACGGCGATCGCCGAGACCATCTCGCCGGCGATCGCGGGGGCGAGGTACGTGCGCTTGAGCTCGGCGCTTCCGTACTCTGCGAGCGAGGGCGTCGCCATGTCCGTATGGACGCAGATCCCCATCGTGACACCGGCATTGTCGGCGCGTCCGAGCTCCTCGTAGAGGACGGCGGTGAAGGACCAGTCGAGCCCGGCGCCTCCGTACTCCGGGTCGTAGCGGAGGCCGAGCATTCCGAGGTCGCCCATCCGCCGAAAGAGCGCCTTGTCGATCCGGCCCATCGAGTCGAACTCGCGCGCCCGCGGACGAAGCTCTTCTTCGACGAACTTCCGCACCGTATCGCGGAAGAGCCCGTGCTCGGGAGTGCCGTAGAGATCGGTCGTCATGACTTCTCCTCGTCTCGAATCACCCAACGCGGTTCGCGCTTCTCGATGAAGGCTCGCATTCCTTCCGCGCCTTCCTCGCTCGCGAAAAGTTCGGCCGAAGCACGCGCCGTCCACGCGAAGGCTTCGTCGCGAGGCATTCGCGGGACGTCGTAGACGAGCCGCTTCGAGACCCCGAGCGCCCGGGGCCCCGCCTTCCGGAGATCGTCGAGGACCTCCTCGACGGCCGCGTCGAGATCCGCGGCCGGGACCGCCCGGAGGATCAGGCCGAGCTCGGCGGCTCGGGTCGCCGTGAAGCGGTGCCCCCGGAGAAACGCCTCCATCGCCTCGCCGGGCCGCATCTTCGGAAGGCAGATCACCGAGATGATCGCAGGCGCGAGGCCGAGACGGACCTCCGTGAAGCCGAACTTCACGTCGTCGGCCGCGATCGCGATGTCGAGCGCGGCGGCGAGCCCATTGCCTCCTCCCATCACGTGCCCGGCGATCCGGCCGATGATCGGCGTCGGCGAGGCCTGGATCTCGTCGAAGAGCTCGGCGAGACCTCCCGAGCCAGAGATCCGCCCGGCCGAGCTCCGCTCCTTCAGGTTCGCTCCCGCACAGAAGGTCGAGCCCTCGTTCGTCACCACGAGCGCACGCACGGCGGCATCGGCGTTCGCCGCGGCGATCGCCTCGCGGAGCCCGGAAACGAGCGCCCCTCCGAGGGCGTTGCGGTTCTCGACGTCCGCGAGAGTCGCCGTCATGACGCCGCGGCGCGTCTCCACCTTCACCACGCTCATCGCGCCTCCCCCGGGGCGGCAGCCTCGCGACGGGCCCCGCCGAGCCGATCGGTAATGGTTATTGACTCACATTACCTCTCGGGTAGTCTCCGCGTCAAGCCGCGGGCCTTCCGCTCCCGGCCGGATACGGGAAGCACGATGCAACCTCTTCTCGCCCCTGCGATCCGTTCGAATCTCGATCCGCGTTCGGAAGCCTTCGCCGAGAACCGGGCGGCCATGCTCGAGAAGCTCGCCGAGATCGACCGCCTGCTCGATGCGGCCGAGGCCGGCGGCGGCGCGCACCATCACGAGCGGCTCGCCAAGCGCGGAAAGCTCCCCGTTCGGGAGCGCATCGCGAACGTCCTCGATCCCGACAGCCCCTTTCTCGAGGTGAGCCCGCTCGCCGCGTACGAGTCGGACTACACGATCGGAGGCGGAGCCGTCGTCGGAATCGGTGTGATCGCGGGCGTCGAATGCGTGATCTTTGCGAACGATCCGACGGTGCTCGGAGGCGCACTCACCCCCTATGCGGCGAAGAAGTGGATGCGGGCGCTCCAGATCGCTCGCGACAACCGCATCCCCTACGTGAGCTTCGTCGAATCCGCCGGTGCCGATCTCCGTGTCCAGACCGAAGACGCGGACGGTGCGAAGCGCCGCCGCCGGGCACGAATCGACCACTTCGCCGAGACCGGCCGTTTCTTCTACGAGATGATCGAGCTTTCGAAGCTCCGCATCCCGGTCGTCTGCGTGGTGTTCGGGTCGTCGACGGCTGGAGGCGCCTATCAGCCCGGGATGAGCGACTACAACATCGTGATCCGCAACCAATCGAAGATCTTTCTCGCGGGACCGCCGCTCGTGAAGATGGCGACCGGCGAGGAATCCGACGACGAGACGCTCGGCGGCGCACAGATGCACGCCGAGGTGTCGGGCCTCGGCGAGTACCTCGCCGAGGACGAGAAGGACGCGTGTCGCCTCTGCCGCGAGGTGATCTCGCACCTGAACTGGCGCAAGGCGGGGCCGCCGCCGAGCCTGCGCCCCGCCGAGCCGCTGCTCGACCCCGAAGAACTCCTCGGCCTCGTGAGCCCCGACCTCCGTCGGCCGGTCGACGTGCGAGAGGTGATTGGACGGATCGTCGACGGCTCGCGGTTCGAGGAGTTCAAGCCGCGCTACGGCACGACGCTCGTGTGCGGCTGGTCGTCGATCCATGGTTACCCGCTCGGTGTCCTCGGCAACAACGGGGTGCTCAACCCGCAATCGGCCGAGAAGGCCGCGCACTTCATCCAGCTCTGCAACCAGATCGACGTCCCCCTGCTCTTCCTCCAGAATCTCACGGGGTTCGTGGTTGGCCGCGACTTCGAGCAGGCGGGCATCATCAAGAAGGGCTCGCAGATGCTGAACGCCGTCACGAACTCGACGGTGCCACACCTCACCGTGATCTTCGGCGCCTCGTACGGTGCCGGAACGTACGCCATGTCCGGGCGCGCCTTCGACAACCGCTTCACCTTCGTTTGGCCGACGGCGAAGATCGCGGTCATGGGTCCGAAACAGATTGCGGGCGTCATGTCGATCGTCCGCCGCGCGCAAGCGGCGCGGAAGGGGGAGCCCTTCGACGAGGAGCTCGACTCGAAGATCGTCGCAGCCGTCGAAGCGATCCAGGAGAAGGGCTCACTCGCGCTCGAGGCGACGGGAGCGATCAGCGACGACGGGATCATCGATCCGCGCGACACACGGACCGTTCTCGGTATCTGTCTTTCGATCGTTCGAAACCGCCCCATTGAAGGGGCGCGCGGCTACGGGGTGTTCCGCCTGTGAGAATCGAGACGCTGCTCATTGCCAACCGGGGAGAGATCGCCCGCCGCATCATTCGGAGCGCCCGCGCGATGGGGATCCGCTGCGTCGCGGTGTACGTCGACGCCGATGCCCGCGCGCCCTTCGTGACCGACGCCGACGAGGCCATTCGGCTTGCGGGCTCGTATCTCGACGCCGGAGCGCTCCTCGAGGCGGCGCGCCTCACGGGCGTCGATGCGATCCATCCAGGCTACGGCTTCCTTTCCGAAAACGCCGGCTTCGCAGCTCGCGTGAAGGAGGCGGGTATCGCCTTCGTCGGGCCGTCTCCCGAGGCGATCGAGCGGATGGGAGACAAGCTCGCCGCCAAGGCGCTCGCGCGCGAGGTCGGCGTTCCGACGCTTCCGAGCGCCGAGGATCCCGCCGCGGCGTCGCAGGTCGGCTACCCGCTGCTCGTCAAGGCGGCGGCCGGCGGCGGCGGAAAGGGGATGCGGATCGTCGCGCGGCCCGAAGACCTCGCCGAGTCCGTGGCCGCCGCTCGCCGCGAGGCGGCGGGAGGCTTCGGCGACGACCGGGTCTTTCTCGAACGCTACGTGCCCCGCTGCCGACACGTCGAGATCCAGATCCTCGGAGATCTCGAGGGAACGATCGTCCATCTCGGCGAACGCGAATGCTCGATCCAACGCCGCCACCAGAAGGTGCTCGAAGAGTCTCCGTCTCCCCGGGTCGATGGCGCGCTTCGCGAGGCCATGGGAGAGGCTGCGCTCCGACTGGCGCGCGCGCTCGGCTACCAGTCGGCGGGAACCGTCGAGTTCCTGCTCGACGATGAAACGGGCGAGTTCTTCTTTCTCGAGGTGAACACCCGCCTCCAGGTCGAGCATCCGGTGACGGAGGCCGTGACCGGGATCGATCTCGTCCGCGAGCAGCTCAGGATCGCACGCGGAGAACCACTCGGCTTCGGGCAGGCCGACGTGCGATTCCGTGGCGCTGCCATCGAGGCACGCCTCTACGCCGAAGACCCTGCAGCGGGCTTCTTGCCCGCGACCGGAACCCTCTACGCGTTCGAGCCCGCCGCCGAGCCCGCCGTTCGCTTCGATTCCGGAGTCGTGCGGGGATCGGTGATCGGAGTCGATTTCGATCCGATGCTCGCCAAGGTGATTGCGCACGCGCCGACGCGCCGCGAGGCCGCCGAGCGTCTCGCCCTCGCGCTCGAGCGCCTGCACCTCGGAGGCGTGGTCACCAACCGCGACTTCCTCGTGGCGACGCTTCGGACGCCCGAGTTTCTCGCCGGAGACACGACGACCGACTTCATCGAGCGGGTCTCACCCGCACGAAGCCTCGTCCTCTCCGACGAGGAGCGCCGGCGATTGGCTCGCGCCGCAGCGCTCTGGATCCAATCACGCCATCGCACGGAGGCTTCGGTCCTCGGTGGGATTCCGAGCGGCTGGCGAAACGCGCGGCTTCCCGATCAGCACGTCGTGCTGCTCCACGGGAGCGACGAGATCGCCGTCCGTTACCACTCGCTTCGCGACGGTCGATTCCGCATCGACGGCGAGGCCACGGCACGCATCCTCGACGCGAACGAGGACGGGATCGACGTCGAGATCGACGGCCGACGCCTGCGTGTCCGCATCACCCGTTCCGGCGATCGACTCTCCGCAAAGGGGCCGCGCGGCGACATCGAGTTCGACATCCGGCCCCGTTTCGAGCTTCCGGGGAGCGTGCTCGTCACCGGAAGCCTCGTGGCGCCGATGCCGGGAAAGGTGATCGACGTCCGGGTCGAAGTCGGCGAGGCGGTCCGCGCCGGACAGACCCTCGTGGTCCTCGAGGCCATGAAGATGGAGCATCCGATGACCGCGCCGGAGGACGGCGTCGTCCAGGAGCTTCGCGTAGCGGTGGGCGAGCAGGTGAAGACGGGAGAGCTCCTGCTCGTCGTCGAGCCGGCCGCGAACGACGAGAAGGGAGGCGCGTGATGCCCGCTCCGATCCGCATCGCGAACTGCTCGGGGTTCTTCGGCGACCGCCTCTCGGCCGCGCGCGAGATGGTCGAGGGCGGACCGATCGACGTCCTCACGGGCGACTGGCTCGCCGAGCTCACCATGTTGATCCTGGCGCGGACGAGGCTCAAGCATCCCGGCGGCGGCTACGCGCGGACATTCGTCACCCAGATGGAGCAGGTGATGGGCGCCTGCCTCGAGCGCGGCATCAAGGTCGTCTCGAACGCCGGTGGTCTCGACCCCGAAGGCTGCGCGAACGCGGTCGCGCAGGCGGCGCAGAAGCTCGGCCTCCATCCGAAGATCGCGTTCGTTCGGGGCGACGATCTGATGGCACGGCTGGGCGAGCTCGTGGCGGCGAACCAACTGATGCACTTCGAGACGCACGAGCCGATCAAGGACGCGTCGAAGTTCCTGACTGCGAACGCCTACCTCGGCTGTTTTGGAATCGTCGACGCGCTCTCGCGCGGCGCCGACATCGTCGTGACGGGCCGGGTCACCGACGCAGCCGTCGTCTGCGGACCCGCGGCTTGGCACCACGGCTGGAAGCGGACGGATTGGGATGCGCTCGCCGGCGCCGTCGTGGCGGGCCATGTGATCGAGTGCAGCACGCAGGCCACCGGAGGAAACTACTCGTTCTTCACCGAGGTCCCCGGGATGAGTCGCGTGGGATTTCCGTTTGCGGAGGTGGCCGAGGACGGCTCGTCGGTCATCGGAAAGCACGACGGCACCGGGGGGGAAGTCTCGATCGGAACCGTCACCTCGCAGCTTCTCTACGAGATCGGCGGCCCCGAGTACCTCGGCCCCGACGTGACGGCGCGCTTCGACACGATCCGGCTCGAAACGATCGGGCGCGATCGGGTTCGGATGTTCGGAATCCGGGGCGAGCCGCCGCCGCAGACCCTCAAGGTCTGCATGAACCGCAGCGGGGGCTTCCGCAACGACATGAGCATCTGCCTCACGGGCCTCGACATCGAGGCCAAGGCGAAGCTCGTCGAGGAGGCGTTCTGGAAGGCGTGTCCGATCCGCCGCGAGGATCTCGCCCAGGTGACGACGCGACTCATCCGGACGGAGAAACCGGACCCCGAGACGAACGAGCAGGCCGTGGCGATCTGGAAGATCAGCGTGAAGGACCCGGACGAGAAGAAAGTCGGCCGCGCCTTCGCGAACGCGGTGATCGAACTCGGCCTCTCGACGATTCCCGGCTTCTTCGGAGTCGGCGGAGGCCCTTCCGACGGACGCCCCTTCGGAGTCTACGAGCCGGCCCTCGTGCCGGCGACCGAAGTGCCGCAAGAAGTCGTGCTGCTCGGCGGCGAAGCGCACCGCGTTTCGTCGGTCGCACCGATGGCGAGTGTCGCGGTCGAGCCCGCTGCGGGGCCGACCGTAAAGGCGCCGGGGGGAGGCACTCGCTTCGTCCCGCTCGGAACGATCGTCGGCGCGAGATCGGGCGACAAGGGCGGAAACGCGAACCTCGGCGTCTTCACGAGGAGCGATGCGGCATTCGCCTGGCTCGATTCCTTCCTCGACGTGCCGCGGCTCCGCGAGCTCCTCCCCGAGATCGCCTCACTGCGAGTCGATCGGCATCGGCTTCCTGCGCTTCGCGCGATCAACTTCGTGATCCACGGACTTCTCGAGGAAGGCGTGGCGGCATCGACGCGGCAGGATCCGCAGGCGAAGAGCCTCGGCGAATGGCTCCGGGCGCGCCGCGTCGAGATCCCGGAGGCACTCCTCTCTTGAGCACGGCGGTGTCGGAGCGGCTCCGGCTGCCCGGAGTGCGGCCTCCGAAGCCGCTCCTCGCGCCCGCCGCCGAGCAACGCCTGACCGAGCGTCAGCGAGAGATCCTCGATTCGCTCGAGGCGCTCGTCGTCCGCGGAGGTCTTGCCGATCGCACGATGGCCGAGATCGCCGCGCGCGTGAACTGTTCGCTGCGGACGCTCTACGGAATCGCGCCGAGCAAGGACGAACTCGTCCTTGCCGTCGTCGATCGTCGACTCCATCGCATTGGACGATCGGCGATCGAGGCGCTCGATCCTCATCTGCCTCCGCTCGAGTCGCTGCGGCGCTACCTCTCCGCCGTGAGCGAGGCGGTCCAACCCGTAACGGCCGAATGCATCCGCGATTTCGCGAGCGTCCCTGGCGCGCGCCGCATCTTCGAGGGGCACGAGCGCTACGTGATCGCCGTCGCGAAGAGCCTGCTCGATCGAGCGGTGCGCGAGGACGTGATCGCACCGGTCGATACCGCCGCCGTCGCGCACGTGCTCGGAAGCCTCGGCCGCGAGTTCTCACGACCCGAGCTCGCATCGCTCATCGCCCGGCCTGCGAAGGAAACCGCCGACGCAATCTCCGAGCTAATCCTCCGCGGTCTCGCCCGTTAGCAGCTCTCGGCCGCGGTGCCGTGCAGCGGTCTCCTAGAGACCGAGGAAATCGCAGAGCATCCTGCTGCATTGGTCCGCCCAGCGCTCGAGCTCGCGGCCTCTCACACCGCGCCGGGTGATCGATTCAGAGACGCTCCCGAGGACGGTAGCGACGAAGCGCGCCTCGAACCCGCAACGCCCTGGACGCTCCGGTCTTGCCTCGAGCAGGAATCTCCGGATCACGTCGACGGCCCGCTTCTCGATCTCCGTGAACTCGGCCGAGTCGCGGAAATGGATGCGAGCGAGC
>CAJPFO010000290.1 GCA_905339255.1 Myxococcaceae bacterium | reverse complement strand
CCGTTCGGATCTGGCCAAGGGAAGACCCGCGACGGAACTCGCGAGAGAGGGCGAGCTCTTGAAGGGTGCGCTCCACGAGATTCCCCGAGCGGCGGAATGCGTGTCGGTTCGCGATCCGGTCGATGGCCGGACGCTCGAGATCCTCCTCGATCCCGAGCGCTCTGCGTCGGCGAACCTGGAGCGCGTCTTCGCGCTCTACCGGAGGGCGAAGCGTCGCGAGAGCGCCGCCGCCCGCCAGCTCGTCGATCTCGAAGCCGAGCGCGCCGATCTGGAGGCGCTCCGAGCGTCGTTCGATGCGATCGCTTCGGGGTGCGAGAGCCCCGATCTCGAAGCGCTCGAACGGCTCGCCTTGCAGCCGCGACTCGCCGGGGTGCTCGGCCGGCGAAGGCGCGCTCGGACGCGGAGCGCCGAGGCCGGCGGCACGCCCCGAGCCCGGCCGCGCAAGGGCGAGACGCCGAGGCCGCTCCGGCCGACCCGCTATCGGACCCGCGACGGCCTCGAGGTCTGGGTGGGGCGCAATGCCGCGGGGAACGACCACCTGACGACGCGGCTCGCGCGGGGCAACGATCTGTTCTTCCACGTCGAGGCGAGCCCGGGAAGCCACGTCGTGCTGCGCACCGCGGGCCGCCGCGATCCTCCGCAGGAGTCGCTGCTCGATGCCGCGGAGCTGGCCGTCCACTTCTCGAAGCAGCGCCACGGTACGCGTGCGACCGTCCACGTGGCTCGGATCCTCGACGTCCGCAAGCCGCGCGGGGCGAAGCCCGGTCTCGTGCGCGTACGGCGCGGACGAACACTCCCGCTTCGCCGCGACGAGGGCCGGCTCGCGCGGATCCTCGCCTCCAGGATCGAAGACGACGCGTGACGGCGCGACGCGCACGGGTCGGGTGCTAGTTTCGTTCGCGAGATCGAGAGGAGGTCCGTCGTGAAGAAGGGTCGTGCCGTCGTCGTGACCGGGATCGCCGGTGTCTGCGCGCTTCTCGTTGCGGCGAGCGTTCCTCCGGCAGCGGAGCTGCAGAAGAAGGCCGCCGGCATCTGGAGGCCGCTTCCGGAGGTCGTGGAGAGCCCGAACCATCCGCGAAGCCCCGAGAAGGTCGACCTCGGCCGGATCCTCTACTTCGATCCGCGCTTCTCGATCAACGGCAAGATCTCGTGCAACACCTGCCATCGCCTCGACAACGCGGGGGTCGATGGCGAGCCGACGTCTCCCGGACACGCCGGAGTGCGTGGAGATCGCAACTCGCCCACGGTCTACAACGCGGCGCTCCACGTTGCGCAGTTCTGGGACGGACGTGCGGCCGACGTCGAGGAACAGGCGAAGGGTCCGGTGTTGAACCCCGTCGAGATGGGGATGCCGAACGCCGACTACGTGATCGAAGTGATCCGCGCGATCCCCGGCTACCGGCCGCTTTTCGAGAAGGCCTTCCCGGGCGAGAAGGATCCGATCACCTACGACAACTTTGCGAGCGCGATCGGAGCCTTCGAGCGCGGCCTCGTGACGCCCGCCCCCTTCGACGCCTTTCTCGCGGGCGATCCCTCGGCGCTCAGCGCCGAGCAGCTCGGCGGGCTCGAGACCTTCATGAACGTCGGTTGCATCACCTGTCACAACGGCGTGGGAGTCGGCGGCGGCATGTTCCAGAAGATCGGGCTCGTGCATCCGTACCCGACCGGAGACCAGGGGCGCGCGAAGGTCACGAACGATCCGGCGGATGCCTCGGTGTTCAAGGTGCCGTCGCTTCGCAACGTGCTCGCAACCGGCCCGTACTTCCACGACGGGAAGGTCGTCTCGATCGAGGAGGCGGTTCGGCTCATGGCCTGGCATCAGCTCGGAAAGAAGCTCGACGATGCGCAGGTGGCGTCGATCGTGGCCTTCCTCGGGAGCCTCTCGGGCAAGGCCGATCCCGCCTACATCGCGAAGCCCGAACTCCCGCCGAGCGGGCGGGCCATGCCGAGCCCGAAGGGCTAGGAGATCGACCCGAGACGGGTCGGGCCGGTCGCCTCGAGCGCCGGCCGGAGCGGCACCGAGTGCTCCCAATCGGCGAGGATCGCGCGCAGGGCTGCGACCACCGCGAGGGGCTGGTCGAGCATCAGGTGGTGGTGTGCTTCGGGGATCTCCACCACCGGCGCATTGCGGTCGAGCAGCTCGTACATGTAGGCGCCGATGTCCGGGGTCACGAGCCCGTGCTGCGCACGGAAGAGCGCCACGCGGCAGCGAACCGTCGGCAGGATTTCGTGGATCGCTCGCGGCATGAAGCGCCTGAAGATCTCGGGGTCGAACTTCCAGCTGAAGCCCTCCTGCGAATGGCGCAGCGAGTGGCGTGCCACGTGATCGACGAGGTAGCGGTTCTCGCAGGGCTGTTCCGGCACGAGCCGATAGTGCGCGAGCGCCTCTTCGGCCGTCGCGTAGGTCTTCGGGTTGCGAAACGCCCGGCCGCGGGCCCCTTCTTCGGCCTCGGGGTCGGGACGCCGGACCGGCGAGTCGAGGATGATCGCCCCGGCGAGCCGCTCTCCGAACAGGGAGGCGGCCGCGATGCACACGAAGCCCCCCATGCTATGTCCGACCAGGATCGGCGGGCGCTCGAGCCCCGCGTGCGCGGCGACGGCCATCACCTCCTTCGCCCACGTCTCCCGGGGGTAGGCCTCGCGGCGCCCGCTGTCGCCGTGCCCCGAGAGGTCGAGCGCCAGGACCCGGTAGTCGGATGCGAGAAGCGGCGCGAGGAAGCTCCACCAATGCGCGTGCGCAGCGCCGCCATGCACGAGGACGAGCCCCGGCTTCCCGCCGTCTCCGAAGCTCAGGTAGTGGATCCTGCACCCCTCGACGTCGACGAACGCGCTCCGGTGGGGAGCCGATACGGCTTCGACGAACCAGCGCGGGGCTTCGCTCACGTCCTCTCTCCTTTCCGCGGCCGGATCGCGGGCGCGAGGAGTCTACGCGAGGCGAAAGGGTCGGCGCTGCGGGGGCTGCCGCCCCGGAGCGCGCGCTCGCGACCGGTGGGGGCTTGCTTTTCCCGCCACACGGACGGCGCTCGCTGGTAGCCTGCGGTCATGGTGCCGATCCGAGGCCTCCTTCTCCTGCTCCCGGTCGGGCTCGCGCTCGCGTGCTCCCACGTCTCCGTGCGCGAGATCACCGCCGAGCGTCCGTATCACGGCGGCCTCCGCTTCTACCGCCCCTGGCCCTATCTCCTCGTCACCCCGGAGAAGAACGAGGGGGTGAAGGTCCAGGTCGTGGTGCTTCCGGATCTTTCGCAAGAGTACGCCATCGAGCCGCACGTCCGGCTCGGCAACGTCGAGATGAAGGCGTCGCTCGCCGACGGGTGGAACCTGACCGAGCTCGGCGCCTCGGCAGACCCGCAGATCGCGAAGACGATCGAGTCGATCGCGAGCCTCGCGAGCGTCGGCGGGGCGCTCGCCGCGGCGCCGTCCGATGGCGCGCCGGGTTTTCCGCTCGCGCCGGGGCTCTACCGCCTGGTCTACGCGGGGGGGCATGTTTCTGGCGTCGAGAGGATTCCGCTCGTGGGGGCGCCGTAGCCGCTGGCGCGGGGCGGCTCGATCGCGCGCCGCGTCATGGCGATGGAGTGGCTCGGGGAGAGGAGGCAGGGGTGCGAAGGTCTTCAGCATGGGCCGCCGTGGCGCTCGCGACCGGAGTTTCGTTCGCGACGAACGGCTGCAACGCACAGAAGGCCGTCTGGGCCACCGGTCTACCGGGTACCTCGACGAGTCTCGTGGTGGCGGGTGTCCACGAGGCGGCCGGCTATCTCGAGGCGACGCTCGAGGGCAAGGGCTGGACGCTCGATACGTTCACGCCCGACGACGAGGTCTGCCGCGCGATGCTGCGGCCCGGCGCGGCGGTCGAGTACGAGGCGAGGGGGCCCTACGGCACGCTCTCGGCCGGCGGCGAGTCGTGCAGGGCGGTCGGCCTCGGCTCGCTCCGCGAATGGCGCGACCGGCGTCCCAACCAGACGACGGTCGTGATGATTCCACGTGCGCAGGCGGACTACCGGATCTTCTGGAGCGACGAGCAACAGGTTTTCCTGCGAGGTCGGTTTCCGCTCGGATCGCTCCTCGGTTTCACCGGTCTCGACGATGCGATCGCGGTGGTCCCAAACACCGCCGTGTGTCGGAAGCCGATCGAGGAGGGCGTGGCGTCGATGCAGTACTACCAGAGCGGGCCGCAGCCTCTGGTGCTGCTTTCGGGCGAGGGGCAGTGCCCGATTCTCGCCCTCGTCCAGCCGCTTCCGGGAGGGCGGCAGTAGGTCGTCGGTTCGATGTCGCGGAAGCGCGGGACGCCGCGCGTGGGACGCCGCGCGTGGGACGCCGCGCGCGGGACGCCGCGCGTGGGACGCCGCGCGTGGGGCGCCGCGCGTGGGGCGCC
>CAJPFO010000289.1 GCA_905339255.1 Myxococcaceae bacterium | reverse complement strand
GCGAACCTCCTCGCCCGTCGGCAGATGCACCACGGTCGTGTTCCCGAGCTCGTCGTAGCCGTACGTCCGGCTCCGGCCCAGCGGATCGAGCGCCTCGATCGGCCTGCCCAGCGCGTCGTAGCGAACCCGCGTCGTGCGCTCCTCGGGCTGCCCCACGGCCTCCGTCCGCGCGAGCAAGCGACCCGCGAGGTCGTACTCGAAGCGCGTCGTGGTCTCGTCGGGCGACGGGTTCTGCGGCACCGGGAAGAGCGGGCCGCGCACGAGCGTCTTGCGACCGAGCTCGTCGTAGCTGATCTCGGTCTCGCGGCCCTTCGCGTCGCGCACGCGGGTGGCGTTGCCCTCTTCGTCCAGCTCCAGAGCCTCGTAGACCAGGCGCTCCCCCGCCGGGTAGACGAGCGGGTCTGCCGACTCGTAGCGCCGCTTCACGCGCCCCTCGGCATCGTACTCGGTGCGGATCCTGCGGCCGACCGGGTCGGTGCTCAGCGTGCGCCGGCTCTCGACGTCGTAGGCGTGGGTCGTGATCGCGCCGGTGGGATCGATCTCCTTCACCACGTTTCCGTCCGGGTCGTACTCGATCGTCGAGACGTTCCCGAGCGCCGAGATCGTCCGCACGAGCCTGCCGCGGGCGTCGTACTCGAACCGCGTGGTGTTGGAGAGCGCGTCAGAGACCGACGCGAGCCGGTCGGCGTCGTCGAAGACCCGGGTTACGTCCGTGCGCGGCGGCATCCCCGGGACGAGCGTCTCGCGGCGGATCACGTTTCCGTTCTCGTCGTAGATCGTCTTGCGCACGGTGCCCGCGGGATCGGTCTCCGCCACCGCGCGATCGAGCTCGTCCCACTCGGTCGACACGGCCACCGTCTCGGTGAAGGTGCGGCTCGGGCTCGCAACCGTCCGCTCCCGCTCCACCCTCGTCGGGCGCCCGAGCAGATCGCGCGTAAAGCGCGCGCTGTGCCCGACCGCATCGATCACCCGTGCGACGTCCACGCCGTTCGGGGCCATCTCGAGACGCGTGCGCGCCGGGGCCGCGCCGGGCGTCCCCGCGTGAGCCACGCGCTCGATGGGGTTTCCGTACGCGTCGTGGAGCGCCTCCTCCACGACCTGCTCTGCGCCGCCAATCGTGACGAACGAGCGCAGCAGGTTGCCTTTGGCGTCGTACTCCCAGCGCCGGACGCTTCCCCGGCGGTCCGTATGGGTCCTGGGCTGGCTGAAGCCGTTGTACGTGAAGCGCTCGGTCTTGCCGGTGCGGTCGGTGCGAGACGTCAGGTTGCCGACGCCATCGTAAGTGGCCCTCGTCTCGCGCCCGAAGCCATCCCGCTCGACCAGCCGGTCGCGGGCCCCGGGGGCGTACTCGTACTCGTGCACCACGCCACGGGCGCTCTCGTAGCGAACCACCTCGAGGTTCCGGTCGAAGACGAACACCTCTCGTGCTCCGTCCGGCTGCGTCACCGTCGTGCGCCGGCGAAAAAAGTCGTAATCGAACCGGGTGGTCTCGCCCTGCGACGTGGTGTGCTTGTACACCGCGTCGTTCGCGTAGTAGTAGAACTGCGTCCAGACGTCGCCCGCGGCGTCGGCGTCCCGGCTCGCGGGCTGAATCACGCGCTCGAGGTTGTGCGCCAGACGCGGGCCGTTGGGGATCGCCTCGTAGTAATCGTAGACCGTGGCCCGGCCGTTCGCGCCTCGGGCCACCTCGCGCGGGTTCATGTAGGAGACGAGGTCACCCGCCGCATCGACGGCGTAGCGCCAGCGGCGCTGCGGGGACGCCCAGTCGCGGATCTCCTCGAGATGCCCGGCGGCATCGTTCTCGAACACGAGCTGGCGGCCGGCCGTGTCGGTGACGGCCGTGAGCCATCCCGCGCCGTCGTACGTGAGCGTCACCGCATTGCCGTTCCGGTCCGTGATCGAGCGAAGCTTCGCCTTGCCGTGCACGTCCTCGGGAAGGAACCGGTAGACCGTTCCGTCCTTCCACGTCATCCGGTAGCCGGTCGTGACGCCGCTCTCCGTCTCGCGGACCAGGGCCAGGTGGCTCCACGCGGGGGCGACGAGGCCGCTCGCCGTATCGCCAAAGACGGTCTCGCCGCCGCGCTCGTCGAGGAAGATCATCTTGCGAGCGGCCGGGTCGCTCGCGTCGACGCGAAGGTTCTGATCGTAGCTGTGCGTCCAGCCGTGGCCGAGCGGCCCGTCGTACTCGAGCCGCGAGTTGTACGAGCGCAGGAGGCGCAGCCCGAGTCCCCCGCGCCCCGGGATCTCGAGATCGGTTTCCGTGTGGTTGAGGTTTCCCGTCGCGACGCTCACCGGGTCGCCGCCAAAGACGGCGGAGAAGGGGTCCGTCACCGCCCAGGCGTGGTTGCGAACGCCGATCGTCTCGGCGTCGATGTCGAACCACCGCGCGTAGCCGGGGTAGCCATTCGTGAACAGGTCGTCGAGGTCGATGCTCGTTCCGGTCCGATAGTCGTCGAGCCTGAGATTGCCCCAATCGAGGGCCAGGCCGAGGTCGTATGCGCCCTCGAGCACCCCCGTGGTGGTCTCGATGGCCATGCTCGTGCGGGCGAAGTACTGGCCATCGACTAGGTCGTAGCGCTTGTCGACCCAGACCCCACCCGTGAAGTCGAAGTAATTGAACACTCCCTTCGATGGCACGTGATACGAGACGGGCACACGCGCTCCGCGGAGCGCATCCATCTCGGCCTTGCCGTTCCGGCAGACGTATGCGTCCCAGAACAGGGCCTTCCAGTGGTAGAACTCCGCATGTGGGCTGTAGAGGAAGAACTGATCCGTGGCTTCGAAGTCGACGGGGGCGGTCGGGCTCGGGAAGCCGTATCCCGGCGGAACGTTCACCAGCGTCCATCTGACAGTCGTCTTGAGCTCGGCCTGCGGAGCGAAGCGATCCCTGATGGTGCAGTAGGTCCACGCGTCGATCCCGCTGCAGAACAGGCCGGACGCATAGGTCGCTTGCGCGAACGTGCCGGCGTTGATCCAATTTCCCCAGTCGATCACGTTCGACGTGTTGCAGCTCGCCGTAGCGGCCGCTGCGTCGGCAGCGCTCTCGATCACGAGCGCCGGGTTTCCAATCGCGTCCTGTACCTGCAAGCCCTTCACGGTGGAGATCGCCTCGACGTCGAGCAGAGACTCCCAGGTTTCGTGCTCGCGCGCCGATCCTTGAAACGTGAGCAGATCGACGGCGTGGTCGAAATACGTGAACCAGAGGCCGTACCGGTCGAAGTTCTTGTAGAAGAGGCCCTTCATGTCGAGGAGGAACCGAGCGGGGCGGACCAGGAACGGCTGCTCGAGCGTGGCGTCGATCTCGAGGCCCGACTGCACGACCCCGAACCAGGGCACGGGCTGGACGATCTGGTGATGCAGGTCTGCGATCTCGCGGTAGTCGCGACGCAGCTCCGCAAAGTAGCGCTCTGCAGCGAGGTGCAGGAGACCGCCCGTCACGCGCTCCTGAGCGGTGTAGTCACTCGAGAGGAGCTGCCCCGTGGTGCGGATGATGCCGTTGCCGTTCGCGTCCTCACCGAGCGGGTAGTCGACCTCCACTGCCTGGACGAGCGCGTCCGCCGCCCTCTGTACGAGAGAGGCCGAGGCCCACCCCATGTCGATGCCGATGCCGAGCGTGCTGCCGACCGCCACGGGGTAGTCCGCCTGCGCCTTGCGGGCCACGAGGGGCGGTTCGACGGTGAGGAGCAGCACCTGCGCCTGGCAGCGCGGAAGCGGCGTTGCCGTCGCCACGCTCGCTCCATCGAGCCAGAGAGTCGGCGTTGCATCCGCCGCAGGGGTACACACGGCGCTCGCGGGCACCGACGACGGATACGAGAGAGTGAGGCGCCGCCCCACGAGCTCGGCACCCCACGCGGACCAGTCGATCCCCGTGCCCGTGCAGATGCCCGCGCTCACGCTCGCGCAGGTCTTCACGAGCAGTTTGTAGCGATAGCCTCCGGGGCCGCTCGTCCCGTTCGTACCCGGGGAGTTCTCGCCGTGCAGCGGCGCGAGGTTGGCATCGCGCGCGGGGACGAGCGCCGCGGACAGCGCGTACGGCAGCGCGTTCGGCAGGACACCGACCTCGACCCGCTCGATGGGGCCGCGGTACGGCACGTCGCGCAGCGTCTTGCCCTGCTCCTCAGGGACGGTGCTCGATGCCAAGTACGAGCGGATCTGGCTCTTGAAGACCTCGAGTGGAAGCTGCTGCTGGATCTCGGCGTAGTAGTTGCGCGGATCGAAGTGGATCTGGCCGGCTCCCCTTCCGATCGAGAGCGCGAGGCCCATGCCGATCTCCTGCCGCTTGAAGCTCGGGTCGAGCGGCACCCAGCTCGTGAGGCTCGCGCTTCCGGGCGCCCCGCTCGGAGCGCGCGGGTCGAGGCCTGCGCCGCGGTAGTGCGCGAGCGAGACATCCGCTTCGACCCACACGTGGAGCTTCTCGACGTGCGTCGGTGCAGCCGACGGCAGCGCCTCGACGCCGAGCCCCGGCTGGGCGCGCCAGCCATCGGGCTCCGCCCAGTACCAGAGTGAGCAGGCCCCGTTGCCAGCGCACACCGCGGCGGTTCCGCCACCGTCATCGGCGCCCGTCCAGGCGCGAGCATCTGCCACGGGAACGCGGATGCGCCCGCGCACGAAGCGAGCGCGCGTCGCCCCGTCGAGGCGACCGTCTTGATCGAGGTCCTCGTCGGGACCGAGCACGCAGTCCCCGTCCACGTCCTCGGACACGCGCAGCAGCGATACGAGGAGGGCAGCGAGGTCGTAGTCGTTCCCGGCGCGCGCGGCGAGTGTCCCCTCGGGCCCCTTCATGAGGCCGTAGTAGGCCTCGTAGCGAAACTCGTTCCGAACCCACTCGTAGATTCGTGCCGGCTCGAATCCGAGCGCCTCCGCCTCTTCGCGAATCTCGGGCGAGAGCACGACGTCGGGTGCGTCGGCCTGGAGGAGCGGATCACCCGGCGTGCAGACCGCTCCGGCCGTGAGCGGTGAGGCAAGGCCAATCAGCGCCAGGAGCGACCACAGGGCAGCGCGCCGGCAGATCATCGCGCGCCACGGGGAGGCGCGCCCGGGCGCTGCACCGGCTCGAGGCTCGAGGTCATCCACTGGTTTTCGGCGCGCGAATACGTGCCGCGGTCGCGCTCGAGCCGTGCCAGAAGCTGGTCGGCGCGCGTTCGCCGCGCCTTGCCAGTTGGCGCCTCGCGCAGGGCGGAGACCTCGCCGAGCACGCGCCGCAGCGCCGCCTCGGCGTCGCCGAGGGCACGCCCGAGCTGCGGATTCTCGGCCGCTCGTTCACGCAGCCGTCGTCGCATTGCAAGCAGCGCGGCGTGCTGCGCCTCCACCACGGAGCTGGCGTCTCCGCCCGTGAGCTGGCTCGCGCTGCGGAGCGTGGCGCGCAGCCCTCGGCGCGCCTGTTCGAGCTCGGCCCGCACCTCCGTGATCGCACGCACCTCATCAGGGGTGAGCTTCGGGCGGGCGCGGTAGACGCTGCGGACGGCGTCGCGCTGGCGCGGAGACAGCGACGAGATCCCCTCGGGCGCCTCCGGCCCACCCGAAGCGTCGCCTGCCAGTGCCCGTCCGGCGAGCATGGACGCCAGCGCCACGGCAGCGGCGACACCGAGGCCACGAAGAGTCATTGGTTCGCCACGGGGACCAGCGTGAAGAGGCTCGTGCTCTCTCCCCCGGGAGGGGTCGACCGGCGATCGATCACGGTGTTTCCGTCGACGTCCGTGACCATGAGCTTCCAGATACGGATCTCGCTCGCCTGGAATGGCCCGGTCTTGGTCGCGAACACGACGTCGAGCAGCGGCCCCTCGCCGGCGGAGGTCGCGATCCCCCCCTGCGGCGCCGACAACCGGAACCCCTTTGGGTCCACCACGACGACGCGCGTTCGCCCCGTCTCGCTCCCCGGCCCGGTGATCGCAGTCGCGAGCGCCGCCTCGGTGCCCGGGTACACGATCGGGGCTGCGACGGCTGCCGGATACTCGATCTCGAACTCGAGGCTTCCCAGCAGCGGCGAGCTCGGACCCGTCGGGAACGCACCGCTGCCGGCCACGGGGCGTAGCCGGATTGCCGGTCGGCTGCGCAGGTCGAGCGCGGGATCGGGAGTGATCGACGTCGTCGCCTTGCCTCCCTCCCCCGTCACCGTGAAGCTCGCGATGTCGACCGTGCTCGGAACGCCCCGCTTCAGAACCTGGACCCACAGCAGCTTCGGGTAGACGAGAGCGGGCAGATCGGATGCGTTCGGGAGATCGAAGAGCGCCACCGCGACCCACGCGCCGCTCCTGGCCGCAGCAAAGGCGCTACCCGCGTATGCGGGACTCGTGAAAACGGCCCGCGCGGGTACGTCGACGTGCCAGCTCGCATTCGGGTCGGACAGACGTACGGCGACGTCGTCCGTCGTGAGGCCGTAGTCTTCGCTCGCGTCGCCGAACGGGATGAAGTTCGAATCGACCGAGATGCCCACCGTGACGCCCTTGCAGCCAGGCGCGCAGGCGCGATCACCGAGCCTCCCCTCGTTCGGGAAGATCGACGGGGCGAGGACGAGAGTACCTGGATCGACGCCACACCCGGCGGCGATCACCCCGAGAAACGCAGGTGCGATCCGCACCGCGAGCCAGCCCAATGACTCTCGAATCATGTGCGAATCTCCGACTCTCTGCCGATTCACCGAAGCGGATGGCGCCGTCGCACGCCTGCGGACCGGAATCTCATTGCGGACCGTCCGACGCGAAGCTGATGCGACGCACTCCTGTGCGAAGACCCTCTCAAATCTGCGTTCTGCGGGTCAAGCTGAATCGTGCAGGGATCGGGTTCAAAGCTCCCTCCCCCGCGACGAACCGCTCACGGAGAGCCTGGAGTCTCGCCCTGCGAATCACGCGACGCGGCCACTCGCTCGAGCAGCGCACACGCGTAGAAGCGTCTCCCCGTGAGGATGCGGTGGACGGCTTCGATCGCTGCGGGGAGCGGCCCCGCGCAGGTCATCGGCGCGCTCGATTCCTCGAGCACCGTCCAGCGTAGGTCGATCGCTGCGAGATCCTTCGCGCGGGGAAGGCCCCATTGGAACGCCACGGAATCGTCCTTGATCTTCCGAAGCGCCGCGTGTTGGCGGCTCCGCGCGACCATCGATGGGCTCGCGTAGTCGAAGGCGAAGCAAAGCGCTCTCGCCGCAGCGAAGCACCGGGCGGCGTCCCGGAAGACCGCGACCGCGGCCTCGGGACTCAGGTACATGACGAGTCCTTCCGCCACGAGCATGAGCGCACGGCTCTCGGCGACGTCGACGCGGTCGAAGACGTTGGGATCCGCGAGATCGAGTTCGATCGTCGTCCGGAGCGAATCGTCCGGAAAGATCGTGCGACGAAGCGAGACGACCTCGGGGAGGTCCGAATCGATCCAGCGGAAGCGACGCCCCTCGGCCGCCGAGCGCAGCCGCTCGTACATCGTGTTGAGGCCCGAACCGAGGCTCACGAAGGTCGGCTCGGGGTGGCGCGCGAGGAACTCGAGGCAGACGCGATCGAACCAGCGGCTGCGCGCAATGACTCCCCTCACGCTTCGTCCGTCCGCCGCATAGCGATCGAAGTCGACTTGAACCTCTTCGGCGATCCGCTCCGCCTCGCGGTCGCGAAAGCGCATCCGTGGATGCCGCCGATGCGCGAGTGCGCGTGCGGCGAGCGGGATCAGGAGCGTCTCGGGGACTCCGCGAAGACCTTCGATCCGGCTCATCGTCGTGACTCGTGGCACCGGCCGAGAAGCGGCGCTTCGGTCGCACAAACGAGCCCGGGTCCGTGCCGGGGCGGGATCGGATCGGCCTCGAAGCGGGCGTTCATCGTTCGACCTCCCATCGAAGAGGAAGCTCGAGCGTCGACCCGGCGTCGCCGCCGGTCCGGATCTCGAGCGGGGTTCCGGGCGCCGTGAGCGAGACGAAGTTGTCGGCATCGGCGCCCGCGATGGCCAACCGGATGCGGTTTCCCGCAATGATGCGATGCGCGACCGGGAGGAGATCGAGCTCGAGAAGCGCTCGCGCTCCTTTCTCGAGCAACGCCGCGTCGGTGACGCGATGCGAGTGGTACGGGAGGCCGAAGTTCGAGTACGGCGCAGCGCTTCGCGCCCGCCGCGAGGCCCGCAGTTGCCCTTCGCTCAGATAGTGGGAGCGCCCTTCGGAGTCGACCTCTTCGAGACGAACGAAGACGTCGAAGTCCTCCGCTCTTGCGACCAGGCGAAGCGCGACGACGGGGTGTCCGACGATCTCCGCATCCTGCGGGAGCGGCGCCGTCGAGAAAACGAGCGACTTCTCGTCGGCCGCGTTCATCGGACCGTACGCTGCATCGCCGAGGACGCCGTTCCAGCGCGTATCCGTCCCGGTCGAGACCGTCGGATCGGTCGCCCGCCCGAGGCCGGACGCTTCCGGGGGCGGATCGAGCGCGAGGGTTCCCGCGCCTGCGGAATCGACGCCGAGATGAAAGGTGAGCGCGCCCCCGTCTGGAGGCCAGCTCGAAGCCGATCTCCAGCCCTGCCCCTCCCCGCGATCGGTGACGAAATAGTGGATCGGCGGCTCCGCCTCGAGGCCGGCGTCGATCCCGCGCAGCCAGTGGTCGAAAAAGCGGCGGGCCTCGTCGCCGATGGCGAGATCGCGCCCGTCACGCCCGATCGGGCCATGATGGACCGGACGGACGACGAGCCGGCGCGGTCCGCGGAGGTTCGCGAAGTAGAGAAACGCGTCGCGGGTGAAGATGTCGCGCCACCCCGTCCCGAGGTAGACCGCCACCCCCGAGCGGCTCACGGCGTCGACCATGCGATGGAGCGCGAGCCCCTGCTCCCAGACGGCGACTGCGTCCACCGCACGCCCGTCTCGCCACGGCGTCGATCGAAAGCCCGCTCGCGCCGCCTCGGAGAACGTGGCATCGCCGCGCTTCAGGAGGATCCGATCGAGTTCCGCCTCGCCCGCTTCGCCGCGCTCGACGGGCACGGCGAGACCGTCGAGGTCCGCGGTGATCCGCACGTACATGTCGTTGAAGCCCTTGTTGAAGACGCCGCCGGGATACGCGACGGACTCGAACGGATCGAAGCCCACCGACATCGCGAAGACCGCTCGCAGGTGCGGGTTGCCGCTCGAAGCGGCCGCGACCGCGGTCATCGCGGTGAAGGACTGACCGTACATTCCGATCGAACCGTTCGACCACGGCCGCTCCGCGATCCAGTCGAGGATCTCTGCCGCTTCCCGGGACGCGCGTTCGAAGTCGATCGCGGGAGAGCCTTCGGAGGCTCCGGTCCCCGGCATCTCGACGGCGATCACTGCGTAGCCCTGGCGAAGCATCGCGCCGAGCCACGGGACGAGGGTGGGCTGGTCGAGGAGATCGCCGTCGCGAACGAAGCTCGCACGCAGGCGAAGCACGAGGCGCGAGAGCGGTCCGAGCCTCGCGCGCAGCATCTCCGCATCGGCGACCTGCCCGTCGCGGACCACGCGCAGCGCTCGAAGGTACGGCGTGTACGAGAAGAGGGTCGGAAGCCGTTCGTCGGTCACGACCGCTCCCGCGCGGGTCGGCAAGAAGAGGTCGTACGCGAGGCGGCGTCCGTCGGCGAGGCGAAGCGTTGCGCTGCGTCGTTCGTGGCCCTCGAAACGGTCGGGGCTCGCTCTACAGTAGTGACCGAAGCGCGTCTCGCGGGGATCGCACGCCGGCGCGCGGAGGACGTAACCGACCCCGGCGACGGCGAGCACGGCCAGGACCGGGAGCAGGAGCACGCGGCGGATGGGTCGCTTCATCGGCATCGGGTCGAGACCTCCTTCGTCGGGCGAAACGGCGAGTCCCCGTTGCTAATTTCTAACCAATTAACTAAATAGCACAAGATATGAAGGCCCCGCCTCGCCCGCCTGCGTCGCATCGCCGCCACCCGGCGAAGGCGCGCCCCACGGCGGCGCCCCGCCGAGGACGCCCGCCTCGGATCGATCGCGATGCGATCATCGCGGCGGGGCTCGAGATCGGGATCGCTCGCGCCACGATGCGAGACGTCGCATCCAAGCTCGGCGTGACCGATGCGGCCCTGTACCACCACTTTCCGGGGCGCGACGCCCTGCTCGCTGCGATGGTCGATGCCCTCGCGGAACGCTTCGAGCTCCCGCGTGCGGCCGCAGACTGGAGGCGATTCCTGCGCTCGTTCGCAGACCGCCTTCGCGCGAGCGTACTCGCCGTGCCGGGCTCGGCCGAGGTGCTGGCGACGCTCGGTCCCGCAACCCCGGGAACACGGAGGATCGTCGAAACGGTCGTCGAGCGACTGCTCGACTCGGGCTTCGACGTCGATTCCGCGGCGCTCGCCTACTCGATCGTGACCACCTACGTCGTGACCTCCGCGGCACGCCAGGAGGGGAACGCGGACATCGGTTCGTTCGCAAGCGCGCTCTGGGCCGGCAGGGGTGGCAGCCCCCTCGCCGCCCCCTCACCGCTGTTCGCGAGCGTGCTCGCCGCCTGGCGGAGCCGCTCGTGGGATCAGCACTACGCCTACGGAATCGAGGCGCTGCTCGACGGGATCGCTTCGCGCCGCAGCCGGGGTTCGAAGCGCCGTACGCGCGGACGCGCCGGCGCGTAGGGCTCCGGCGCGGATCCCGACCGACGCCCGCGAACCGCGACGCGGTCTACGGCGCCCAGAACCGGATCACGAAGAGGAAGGGATTGATCGGCGGCGGGTCGCCCGGCGCGAGGTCGACCGCGAGGCCCTGCTCGACGTCGGCCAAGTGGCTCCGGTTGTCGTCGAAGGTCGTCGCCACGTGGCCGTGGATCCACCGATACGGCCCGTCGTTTCCGACGACGAGCGCGTGGTTCCGCGAGATCACCGTGTCGCGCACCGGCTCGGAGAGGACCTCGCTCCGATGCTTCGTTCCGAGGATCACGGCCTGCGCCCCGGGCTCGTCGGCGAGGAACCAGTTGTCGCTCACGCGGCTCGAATCGTCCTCGATCCGCACGCCGAAGTGGACGGCGAGAAAGACGTTCTCCTCGACCGCATTGCGTGCCGCGTAGTCGCGATGGATCCTGCGGAATGCACCGGATAGGTAGGTCGGATCGCTGCAATCCATGAAATATTGGTTCTCGGCCATCCGCGATCCGATCCAGACGCCCGTCTTCTCGCGCTCGATGCGGTTGCCCGAGATCACGTTGTCGTCCGCTCCGTAACGGCGCACCCACCACTGCGAGGGCCGCTCGGTCGCGTACTCGCCGCAGTTCTTGTAGAGGAAGATCCCGCCGGCGGAGTTGTCGTGGATGCGGTTTCCCGAGATCCGGTTTCCGCGCGATCCGTCGATCGCGATCCCCTCGCGCCCCGTGCTCTCGTAGCGGAGTTCGCCTCCTCCGAACGAGAACGGGATGCCCTCGGGGACGACGTCGCCGTAGCCGTTGTGGTGGATCCACGAGGCTTCGACCCGGCCGTCGCGAGAGCCGGCCTCGAGGTAGACCCCGACGCTTCCCGATCCGGCGATCTCGAGCCCGCGAAGGGTCACATCCGTCACGTATCCATCGACGAAGACGCCGCTCCCTCGCGACCGGTAGAGATGGGAGTTCTCGACGACGACGTCCGAGAACGCCGCGTCGTACTCGCCGCCTGCCGGTAGCGTCTTGAAGCCGTCGCGCGTCACCCGGACGTTGTTGAGAAAGCCGGCGACCACGCAGTTGCGGATCGTCACGTTCGAGAGCGGAACGTCGCTCGGCGATGCGACGAGGATTCCCCGCGACCGGGTTCCGGAGACGTCTTCGATCCGCGCTCCCCGGCAGTCGAGCACGACGTCGGAAGCGCGGATCTCGACGCCTCCGCCGTAGAGGCATGCCGGATCGAGATGGAGGCTCGAGGTCGCGACGAGTGTTTGCGCGGCGAGGTCGCAGCCCGCGAGGGTCGATCCGGGAGCGACCTCGCCGACGAGAAAGGCGAGCGGCCTCTCCTGCCAGGGAGGAACGCACCCGGCCGAACCCAGAACCGCGGCAAGGAGGCCGATCGCGAGGCCGGCGCGCGGCGTGCGTTCGCGGTGGCGCGCGGAGATCATGCGCCCGATCTCCCGGGCTTCGCTTCGAGGGGCTCGAAGCGCGGCGGTCGCTTCGCGAGGAAGCTCTGGACGCCCTCCCGGAAATCCGGTCTCGAGAACGACGCGAGCATCCTGCGATTGGCGTCGCTCACGGAATCGTCGAGGCCCTCGGCGTAGGCGGCGTAGACCTGCGCCTTCACCTCGGCCATCGCCGCCGGCGAGCAGTGCGTCGCGAGCTCGCGCGCGTAGGCGAGCGTCTCGGGGAGCAGCGCCTCGGGAGCATGGACGCGGCTCACGAGCCCCATTCCGAGCGCCTCCTCGGCGAGAAAGACCCTCCCCGAGAGCAGGAGATCGAGCGCTATTCCGTGGCCGACGAGTCGCGGCAAGAGCCACGCGCAACCGTGTTCCGCCACGAGCCCACGGCGCACGAAGGCCGTCGTGAACTTGGCGCCCGCGGCGGCGAAACGCACGTCGCAGGTGAGCGCGAGAACGAATCCGATCCCGGCGCACGCACCGTTGATCGCCGCGATGACGGGCTTGCGGATCGTGAGCGGGAAGGTCTGCGGACGCGGATCGATCGCGACGGCCTCGGCGCTTCCTTGCAAGACGTCCATGTCGGCGCCCGCCGTGAATCCGCGTCCGGCTCCGGTGACGACGATCGCACGCACGTCGGGGTCCGAGTCGGCCTGCTCGAGAAGGTCGAAGTAGCGCTTCGAGAGCGCACGCGTCCACGCGTTGAGCCGTTCGGGACGGTGGAGCGTGAGAAGCGCCACACCGTCTTTTGCTTCGTAGAGAACCGGTTCGAGGCTCGCCTGTGCCATCGTCGCTTCCTTCTCCTGCAGGGCTCTTTTTCGTGGCCCGAGCCCGGCTCGCTCGAGAGCCGGACGGGGCCCGCCGCTGCGGCCCGATCCGAGAGACTCGCAGAGCGGTGCGTGCGGGGCCAGACCGCCACGCCCGACGCCCGAGCCTTCGGATCGAAAAACCGCTGGCGCTCGCAGCCTCCCACCCCCATCCTGCCGCCGTGACGCGAACCAAGTGCGCGCTCCTCTGGCTCATGGCACTCGCCTACATCGGAGCCGGGTTCAATCATCTCATGAACCCCGCCTTCTACGTGGCGATCATCCCGCCCGGCCTTCCGAATCCGGAATGGCTGAACGTGATTTCGGGTCTCGCCGAGATCGTCCTCGGCGTCTTCCTCCTCGAACCACGCACGCGGGTCTTCGCAGCCTGGGGGGTGATCGCGCTCCTCGTCGCCGTCTTCCCCGCGAATCTCCACGTCGTGACGGCGAACCTCGGGCTTCCAAACCTCGAGCCGGGGACGGGCAATCCGATCGTGAATCTCGCCCGTCTGCCGCTCCAGGCGCTGCTCATCGTCTGGGCCTGGTGGTACACGCGAGAGGACGCTCCGCGCTCGTAGGCGACCCTCCCGACCCGCCTCGGGTCGATCTCCCCGCCACGCGCCGCCGTCAGGATTTCGCCAGTTGCCGTCCACTTTCGGAGTGGTGCTCCTCACGAAGCGCCCGCGCCGCGAAACCGATCGAACGCGACAGATCCCACGAAGGAGGGACCTGTCATGGTCCGTCGGTTCCGTGCACTGCTCGTCGGCATCACCACGGTCTGCTCGCTCCTCTCCGGGGGCTGCCAGCTCACCTACTTCACGATCTCGATTCCCGACTTCATCTCGAAGGAAGTGTCCGGGGTCTGGCTCTGGCGGCAATCGCCCGCGACCGGCCTCTTCGTTCGTGACGCGCAGTTCGTCTTCCAGGCGGTACAAGACGGTCCGGAAGGCGATCTTCTCGACTACATCGCGACCAGCTCGGACGGCGCGACCTCGGTGCCGCTCTCGACGGGAATCGTTCACGACGGCGAGGACACCGATCGCATCACGCTCAGCCTCATCTTCGCTCGAACCTCGGAGCCCGGAGTCTTCCGAGCGAGCACCTACAACGCCGCCGGAGAGTCGCCGCTCACCGATGAAATGGTCTCGCTCTAGGAGCGGCGCCCAGGGGATGGGACGAAGACGGTTCGGGTCGATTCCCTAGGAGCGCCCGAGCACCGCGACGACGGCTCCGAGGAGTTCGTGTGAGGTGAAGGGCTTTGCGAGCACGCGCCTCACCCCGTGCGGCGGCGCGGCGCTCGGGTCTTCGAGATCGGCGGCGCCGGATACCATGAGGATCGGCAGATCGGCGCGCACGGCGTGCGCCTCTCG
>CAJPFO010000288.1 GCA_905339255.1 Myxococcaceae bacterium | reverse complement strand
CCATGAGATCGCTCCGTTCCGCCGCGGGAACGAGATCGCGATACGGCGCGAAGGCGTCGGGAAAGATCCGGCTCGCCCCCTCCTGGTAGAACCACTCGAGCTCGCGGCGGCGCAGCAAGAAGATCCCGCGCAGCACGAGCTCGCTCACGCGTTCGGGATGCCGGATCGCGTACGAAAGCGAAAGCGTGCTCCCCCAGGAACCCCCGAAGAGCATCCAGCGATCGATCCGCAAATGACTGCGCAGCAGTTCCATGTCCGCGACGAGGTGCCACGTCGTGTTCCGCTCGAGGCTCGCGTGGGGCGTGCTCCTTCCACAACCACGCTGGTCGAAGAGAACGATCCGGTAACGCTTCGGATCGAAATAGCGACGCTGCTTGGGCTCAGTTCCTCCGCCGGGCCCCCCGTGCACGAAGAGCACGGGTTTGCCGTCCGGATTGCCGGATTCCTCGACGTAGAGCTCGTGGAGCGGGTCGACTCGCAGCCGGAACGTCCGATGGGGATCGATCTCCGGGTAGAGCGTGCGACGGTCGTCATGCATCCCGGGAAGTTGCCAGACACCTGCCGGCGCCGGAAGCCGCCACGGCTGCGCTTCGGGGCGGTCGACGTCCGGCCGATGCGAAGAGCATGCGCGATCACCCGTTTCGATACGCGGTCCTGGCCTTCATCGGGATCGCCGCATCCGCGTGCGGCGAGATCTTCGGCGAGGTCGACAAGGCGAACGATCTGGCCAGCAAGCCTTCGGGAAACCGTCCGGCGGCGGCCGCCGCGGTTCCCGAACCCGAGCCCGAAGCGCCCGGGATCGTCGACCGGGTGCAGGGGCTCCTCGGGATGGGAGAGCCGGCGAAGCCCGGCCGACGCCCCCCCGACCCGAACGATCCGATGGTGCTGTGTCGGCTCGGAGGCTCGAATTCGTACATGCTCAAGTCGGGGTGCATCAATCGGCGCGGGACCGTCGTCGCGAGCAAGGGCCCCGCGCACTGAGCGATCGGCCGTAGTCGCCTCTCGCGCGCGTGATGCCGGATCGCCCGGCTCGGGCCAGGGCACCGCCGCGCGTCGCTCCGGTCGCTGTGCGTTCTCTTCTTCGTTCTCCTAGGCTCGATCGCGGTGTGGCGGCCACCGACCCGCCGATCGAGGCTCGCCTGGGCATCGAGACGTTCGGGATATTCGCGCTTGGGCTCGTGATGCTCACGGCCGGCGCCGAGCTCCTCATCCGGGGAGCCGTCCGCATTGCCAGGGCCGCGGGGATCTCTCCGCTCGTGGTCGGCCTCACGATCGTCGCAGCCGGAACGAGCGCTCCCGAGCTCGCCGTGAGCCTCGGCGCTTCGCTCTCGGGTCAGGCCGACATCGCGGTCGGAAACGTCGTCGGAAGCAACATCTTCAACGTCCTCTTCATCCTCGGCGCCTGCGCGCTTCTGAGCCCGCTCGTGGTCGAGCAGAAGCTCGTGCGGCGGGACGTGCCGCTCATGGTGGCCGTCTCGGTGGCGTTGCTCGCACTCGCCTGGAACGGGACGCTCGGCCGCGTCGAGGGTTTCGTGCTGCTCGCGGCCTTCTGCGGATACATCGTCTTCGTGGTCCGTCAGAGTCGCCGCGAGAGCCGGGCCGTCGCGGCCGAGTACGAACGCGAGTTCGGTCCCCGCTCGAGCGATCCGCCCCGGCCCGGCCGGCTCGTCGCCGACGTCGTCCTCGTCCTCGCTGGGCTCGCCGTGCTGGTCCTCGGAGCGCGCATGCTCGTCGACTCGTCGGTCGAGATCGCGAGGAGCTTCGGGCTCTCCGAGCTCGTGATCGGCCTCACGCTCGTTGCGGCGGGGACCTCGCTACCCGAGGTGGCGACCTCGATCATCGCGACGCTCCGTGGGGAGCGCGACATCGCGGTGGGAAACGTCGTCGGGAGCAATCTCTTCAACGTCCTCGGTATCCTGGCGCTCACCGCGCTCGTGACTCCGGGCGGCGTTGCGGTGGCACCGGCCGTCTTGCGGGTGGACCTTCCGGTGATGGTGGCCGTGGCGGTCGCCTGCCTTCCGATCTTCTTCTCGAGCCATCGCATCAACCGCTGGGAGGGAGGCCTCTTTCTCGCGTACTACGTCATCTACACGACGTGGATCGCGCTCCACGCCACCCTGCACGATGCGCTTCCCGCGTTCAGCTCCTTCGTCGTGAGCATCGCGCTTCCACTCACCGCCGTGACGCTCGCCGTCCTCTCCTGGCGGGCGATCGCCGAGCAGCGCCGTGCGGGCGCCGAGGCCGCCACGAAGGACGCGCCGCGATCGGAATAGGAGACCGACCCGAGACGGGTCGGGTCGATCTCCTAGCGGCAGAAGGGATGCGCCGTGCCGTAGAGCTCGCGGCTGCGGCAGTACTGTTCGATCTCCCGATCGGAAAGCGGGCGGCCGTCGCCCACGCGAAGCAGCCGATCGAGCGTCTCGCGCGAGGCGGCTTCGGGGCCCCGTTCCGCTGGCTCGAAGAAGATCTCGAGCTTGCGGCGGTGGATGCACTCGACGACGCTCGCTCGCGAGCGCGATGCCGGAGAGGACTCGCAAGCGAGCCTCGCGTCGCGAAGGATGCGTAGCGCCTCGGCGCCTCCCGGGCCTTCGAGCGCGGAAACGAGCCGATCGAGGCAGCGTCCGTGCGCCTCGGCGTGGACTCGTCCGACCTCCGCGTAGAGCATCGGATCCGAGCCCGGGGGCAGGTTCGCGATCCGCCAGGACTCGGCATCGACGCGTCGCTCGAGGGCGCGCTCCTCGACCTCGTCCCGATCGACGTGGAGCCTGCACAGATCCGCGACCTCGTCGTCGAGGGTGGTCCCGGAGGGAATGCCGGCCACGGAGCCCGCGCAGGCGAGCCCGCCCGCGGCAATCGCTGCGAGAACCAGAAGTCCTCGGCCTCGGAGCGAAGGGGAACCGGGGATTGCGTGCCGGCTCCGATCGCGCCCGCGGAGCCGCCCGAAGGCCGCCAAGAGGAAGGGCCGCTGGCCAAAGCCAGCGGCCCTTCGCATCGAGGTGGTAGCGGGGGGGGGATTTGAACCCCCGACCTCCGGGTTATGAGCCCGACGAGCTACCAGGCTGCTCTACCCCGCAGCAATCGAAGGGCGAGCATAGTCTTCTGGCCGGGCCAGCGTCAACGCTCAGGCCCTGCGTGCGAGATGCGCAGGCAACTCCCTGCAACGCTGACACTTTCTGCTCCGCCGTTCCACTCAAGATCGAGGAGAACCCCCGATGCCGAAGCTCATGCTGCCCCGTCTGCTCTGCTGCACCGTCGCTGCCGGTCTGGTCCTCGCGCTCGCCGGGTCTGCGGATGCCAAGGTCGTCTACCGCTGGAAGACCGATGACGGCGTGGTCGCCTTCACGGACGATCCCAAGCGAATTCCCGAGAAGTACCGCGCCGACGCGAGGGCCTCGACGCTGCGCCCGCTGCGAAGCTATCGGAACTTCACGCCGGCGCAGCGATCCGGAACCCGGGCACACCTCGAGCAGATGCGGGAGAGCGCCCGCGCGCTCGGGAAGCTGAACGAGCGCCTTTCCGGCCGCGTGCGCAGCGGCGTCGTCGCGCCCGGCACTGCTGCAGGCGAGGAGGCCGTGCTCCGTGTGGGGAGCGCCGGCCAGACGCAGGTCGAGATCCAGAGCCCCGAGTTCTCGGACGCCCCCTTCGTGATCGAGCAGAAGCGCTTCTACGTACCGGGACTCGACGTGACGCGCCGGGATACGATCGTGCGGCAAGGGGACAAGATCATCGCGATCACCAAGCCGCTTCCGAACCAGGACGATATCTCGACGATCCCGAGCGAGTCGGTGCTTCCCGACTGAAGCGGCCGCGCGTGCGGCCCGGCGGGAGTCGGGCTGCACCCCCGCGTCGGCTATTGCGGGTCGACCCACCAGGGTGGCAGATCGCCCTCGGGATCGATCCACGAATCCGGAACGCCGGCCCGGCGCGCCTGCTCCTTGAACTCGCGGACCTCGGCGAGAGCGTCGGCGTAGTCCTCGGCGGCGCGCTCTCGCTCCTCGACGATGGCGAGCTTCGCATCTCCGGCCGGATAGCGGCGGGTGAGCATGCGCGAGTAGGCCGCCGTTGCGGCCTCCTGGCGCAGGGCCGCCGCGGCGGCGCGGGCGCGGAGCCGCGTGGCGCGCGCAGACCAGGAGGCCCGCTCGTTGGGAGAGATCGCTGCCGGGCCGGCATCGGCCCGCACGAGGTCGGGAGCTCCCGCGGCGAGCACGAGCATGAGCACGAAACAAGCGCGGACGAGCGAGCGCATCGTCATCGAGAGGCTCCTTCTGCGTAGGCGGCCGCTCTCGGCGCCCCGCGATGCTCGTGGACGAACTCCTCGAGCGAGCGAGCGCTCTCGCCGTCGAGCGCGAGGAAACGCAGCCCGATCCCTCCGGGCTCGCGATCGCCCCCGACGCGGACCCAGACGACACGTGCGGTGGGCGAGAGCACCTTGCGCCGGCCCGGGAGCGGGAACTCGACGCGAAGCTCGGTGCGTGGCTCGGCGATGTGCTCGGTCTCGACGAAGATCCCACCGCGGGAAAGATTGCGCGCGACCCCCCAGCTCTCGCCGAGCTCGTGCGCGAGTCGGACGGGAGTCTCGACGGGGACGCGCGGAAGCCCCTTTGCGACGGGAGCGTCGAGCAGACGCCGGACGGCGGCGAGAAGCGTCGGGCGATCGAGAGGCTTCGTCAGCACGTCATCTGCGCCGGTACGTACGGCCCGTGCGTGAGCCTCGGGATCGTCGCCCGAGGTCACGAGCACGATGGGTACACGCGAGAGAAGCGGATCCGACTTGAGGACGTCGCAGAGTGAAGGATCCGTCGGGTGCGGAGGTGGGTATTGCGCGAGCACCAGCGCGGGCGGGTCCCTTCGAAGCCGATCGGCCGCGCGCTGCGCATCGGCCTCGCAAACGACACGGCCGAGCGGCGCGAGCGCGATGCTCGCGAGCTCACGAAAGATCGGAAGCTCGTCGACGACGAGCAAGACGGCTCTAGACGCCACGGCGCGTCACCCTCGACCTGGGAGGCCGGCCCGAGACGGGTCGGGTCGCGCGCCTCGTCTGCGGCGCGCATCGGCGCCCGAAGCTCGGCCTCCCATCTCCGGTCGATCTCCTAGCGAGCTCCGACACTTCGCGCCGGAACGAGCGGCGGCCCTTCGTGGTCGACTCTCCAGACGCCGGTCTCGGCGTCACGCGACCAGTGCTGCGTCTCGAGGTACGTGTTGTCCTCGAGCGTATCCGTACGGAACGCGCGGTAGCGAACGCGCACCGTCGCCGTCTGCGCGAGCGAATCGAACTCGGTCTCGTCGATCTCGTAATCGGTGAAGTGCATCTCGCCGAGGTCCCGCATTCCCGCGAGGAAGGCGTCTCGCCGCTCGGGGTCGACGGCGGCGCTCGCGCGCTCGATCTCCCCCCAGCGGAGGGAGCGCGTGTAGGTCTTGTACGCGTCCTTGAAGGCGAGCTCGGAGCCCGTCCAATCGACCTTCGGCATCGAGGCGCAGCCGCTGGCCAGCACCACGAGCCATGCCGCCGCGAGCCGGATCGAAACGCTTCGCATCGTCCCCCCCTTCGTCCCGCGGCGGAGCGCCGGCAGCCGCCGGCCGAGCTCCGCTCCGGGTCACGCCTTTTCCGATCGGCAGGTCGCCCCCGGGGCCTGAGCGCCCGAACCTCGCCCCCGGGCGCTGCGTTAGCCTGCCTCTCGCGAGAGGAGGGCGTGTGGGGCGGCTGCTCGGCATCGACATCGGTGGCACGAAGGTCGCCTGGGCGCTCGCAGACCGGAGCGGATCGGTCGAAGCACGCGGGCGAAGGCCTCTCGATCCGTCCGGCGATGGGGAGCAGGATCTCGATCGGATCGTCGCCGATGTCGAGGGGCTGCTCGAGCGGGCAGGAGTCGCGACCGACACGATCGACGCGATCGGCGTCTCGGCGCCGAGCCCGCAGGATCCCGATGCGGGGCTCGTGCTCGGCCCGCCGAACCTCCCGGGCTGGGCTCAGGTGGCGGTCCGTGCGCGACTCGGGGCGGCGTTCGGCCGGCCGGTCTTCCTCGAGAACGATGCCAATGCCGCCGCGCTCGCGGAGTGGCGCTTCGGCGCCGGGCGCGGCCGCTCGGATCTCGTCTACCTCACGATGTCGACGGGCGTGGGCGCCGGGATCATCGCCGGAGGACGCCTCGTGCAGGGTCGCGCGGGGGGGGCCGGGGAGGTGGGACACGCCCCGGTCGAGCATCCCGGCGAGCCGTGCGCCTGCGGCTTGCGAGGATGCCTCGAGGCCTACGTCGGAGGAGCGGCATGGACGAAGCGCCTGCGCCGGACGGCGCCCGCGACGGGGCGCGTCGCGGCGCTCGCCGGGGGCTCGCAGGCGATCACGCCCGTGCACGTCGTGGCCGCCGCGCAGGAGGGCGACGCCTTCGCGTGCGCAGAGCTCGAGCGCTTCAACGAGTACCTCGCGCGAGCGCTCGTCGGCCTCGTCTTCACGCTGGCGCCAGAGGTGATCGTCCTCGGAACGATCGCGTCGGCGGCCGGCGAGAGGCTCTGCTTCGCGCCGCTCCGCGAGAAGGTGCGGCAACGGGCATGGGAACGGCTCGCGCGCGACCTCGAGATCGTCCCTGCCGCACTCGGCGAGCAGACGGCCGACCTCGCCGGAGTGTGCGTCGCGCTCCATGGCCTGGTGGGCGACGGAGGCGGAGCCTCCTAGCGCGGCCCCTCGTCGAGCCCCGCACGGACCTCGCTGCAGAAAGACGCGAAGCGCCTCTCGGCGATCGCCCGGCGCGCGTCCTCGAGGAGCCGGAGCGTGAAGCGCAGGTTGTGAAGCGATGCGAGCCTCGCGCCGAGCGACTCGCCTCCGTGCAGGAGGTGCCGGATGTACGCACGGCTGTGTCGGATACAGGCCGGACAATCACAGCCCTCTTCGATCGGCCGCGGATCACTCCGGTAGCGCGCATTGCGGACGTGGAGCACACCGCGCCTCGTGAAGAGATTGCCGTGACGCCCGTTTCGCGTCGGGAGCACGCAATCGAAGAGGTCGGTCCCGATCGCGATCGCGGCGAGCAGATCCTCGGGACGGCCGATCCCCATCAGGTAGCGGGGGGCGGAGGCCGGAAGCTCCCGTGTCGCGGCGGCGACCATCGCCTCGCGGAGCGCGCTCTCCTCTCCGAGCCCGAGCCCGCCGTGTGCGTACGCGTCGAAGCCGAGCGCAGCCGTCTCCCGCGCGCTCCGCCTCCGGAGCGATTCGTCGATCCCGCCCTGGAGGATCCCGAAGAGCGCCTGGTCCCCCCGCCGGTGCGCGCGACGACAGCGCTCGGCCCAGCGCAGCGTGCGCTCGAGCGCGGCGCTCGCCCGTCGACGCGCACCGTCCTCGTCCTCGCCGACGAGCCGTGCAGGGCCGCATTCGTCGAGCGCGACGGCGAAGTCGGGACCGAGCGCCTCCTGCACCGCGATCGCCTTCTCGGGACTGAGATCGCGGCGTTTTCCGTCGAGCGGCGACGAGAACGAGACCCCTTGCTCGCTCACCGTGACACGGTCTCCGAGTGACGTGATCTGGAAGCCTCCGGAGTCCGTGAGCCAGGGGCCGCGCCATCCCGTGAACCCGTGGAGTCCCCCGAGGCCGGCGACCACCTCTTCCCCGGGACGCTCGTGGAGGTGGTAGGTATTCGCGAGGAGGATCTGTGCGCCGAGGCCGGCGAGTTCGTCGGGCGACACCCCGCGAACGGCCCCGAACGTCGCCACCGGCATGAAGGCCGGCGTCTCGACGACTCCATGCGGCGTCGAGAGTCTCGCCACGCGAGCGCCGCCCTCCTGGGCGACGATCTCGAATCCGAATCCGGTTCGCTTCACAGCACGAGCATCGCATCGCCGTAGCTGAAGAAGCGATAGCCGCTTCGAAGCGCCTCGGCATAGGCGCTCAGTACGCGTTCGCGGCCGGCGAAGGCCGCCACGAGCAGGAGCAGGCTCGAGCGCGGGAGGTGGAAGTTCGTGAGGAGCGCGTCGACCACGCGGAACTCGCACCCGGGTCGGAGGAAGAGGTCGGTCACGCCGCTTCGCGCCGAGACCAGGCGGCCCGGCGCCGCACAGCTCTCGAGCACGCGCGCCGTGGTCGTTCCGACCGCGACGACTCGCCCCCCCCGCGCGCGCGCCGTCGCGACCGAACGCGCGGTCTGCTCGGAAAGCGAGAAGGGCTCTGTGTGAAGACGTCCGGCCTCGAGATCCTCGTGCCGGAGCGGGCGGAAGGTGCCCGGGCCGACATGGAGGACGATCTCCTCGCGAGCGACGCCGCGCTCCGCGAGTGCGTCGAGGAGCGACTCGCCGAGATGGAGTCCCGCGGTGGGCGCTGCGACCGAGCCCGGTTCGCGCGCGTAGACCGTCTGGTAGCGCGAGGCGTCCAGAGCGAATGGAGCGTCGCGTCGGATGTAGGGCGGAAGCGGCGTCTCTCCGATTTCGTACGGGGAGACTTCTCCCGCGAAGGCGAGCCACACCTCACCGTCGGCTCCCAGCTCCAGGAGCTCGGCTTCGAGCGAGATGTCGCCGGAGGCGAAAACGAAC
>CAJPFO010000287.1 GCA_905339255.1 Myxococcaceae bacterium | reverse complement strand
GGGGAGGGCGCCGCGCGGGTCAAGGGGCCGAATGGCGCCGCGCGCCCTTGCCACCCCCCCGGCCGGTGCATACATTGCGGCCGCTCTGGCACTCTCGGCCTGAGAGTGCCACGCCGCCCAGAGCGGCGAGTCCAACGCAATGAGCATCCCCACGGGGGATGCGTCCACGGAGGAAGGGATTCCAATGAAGATCCGTCCGCTTCAGGACCGCATCATCGTGAAGCGCGTCGAGGAGGAGGAGAAGACCAAGGGGGGGATCATCATCCCCGACACCGCGAAGGAGAAGCCCCAGGAAGGCCGCGTGATCGCCGTCGGCAAGGGAAAGATCACCGAAGACGGCAAGCTTCAGACCCCCGAGGTCAAGAAGGGCGATCGCGTGCTCTTCAGCAAGTACTCGGGCACCGAGATCAACATCGAGGGCGAGGAGCATCTGATCATCCGCGAGGACGACGTCCTCGGGATCCTCGAGTAGCGAACCCCCACCCCGAAGGGAGCGAAGAGCCACCATGGCCAAGGAAATCAAGTTCGACCAGGAAGCGCGCGCGAAGCTGCTCTCCGGCGTGAACCAGCTCGCGAACGCGGTCCGCGTGACGCTCGGCCCGAAGGGTCGAAACGTCGTGATCGAGAAGAGCTTCGGCTCTCCGACGGTGACCAAGGACGGCGTCACGGTCGCCAAGGAGATCGAGTTCGAGGACAAGTTCGAGAACATGGGTGCCCAGATGGTCCGCGAGGTCGCGAGCAAGACCTCGGACGTCGCGGGCGACGGAACCACCACCGCCACCGTGCTCGCCCAGGCGATCTTCCGCGAGGGAAGCAAGATGGTGGTGGCGGGGATGAACCCCATGGAGCTCAAGCGCGGGATCGACAAGGCCGTCACCGCGCTCGTCGACGAGCTCAAGAAGATGTCGAAGCCGACTCGCGACTCGAGCGAGATCGCGCAGGTGGGAACCATCTCCGCGAACGGCGACGAGACGATCGGCAAGATCATCTCGCAGGCGATGGAGAAGGTCGGCAAGGAAGGCGTCATCACCGTCGAGGAAGCGAAGTCCATGGAGACCGTCCTCGAGGTGGTGGAGGGAATGCAGGTCGACCGCGGCTACCTCTCGCCCTACTTCGTGACCGACCCCGAGCGGATGGAAGCCGTCCTCGACGACGCGCTGATCCTCCTGCACGAGAAGAAGATCTCGAGCATGAAGGACATGCTTCCGCTCCTCGAGCAGGTTGCTCGCCAGGGCAAGCCGCTCGTGATCGTCGCGGAGGACATCGAGGGCGAGGCGCTCGCCACGCTCGTCGTCAACAAGATCCGCGGCACGCTGCACGTGGCGGCGGTCAAGGCTCCCGGCTTCGGAGATCGCCGCAAGGCGATGCTCCAGGACATGGCCATCCTCACCGGCGGCCAGGTCATCGCCGAAGAGCTCGGGCTCAAGCTCGAGAACGTGACGCTCAAGGATCTCGGCAAGGCGAAGCGCGTCCAGATCGACAAGGACAACACGACGATCATCGACGGCGCCGGCGCCAAGAAGGACATCGAAGGCCGCTGCAACGAGATCCGCAAGCAGGTCGAGGAAACCCCGTCGGACTACGATCGCGAGAAGCTCCACGAGCGCCTCGCGAAGCTCGTCGGCGGCGTGGCGGTGATCAAGGTCGGCGCCGCGACCGAGACCGAGATGAAGGAGAAGAAGGCGCGCGTCGAAGACGCCCTGCACGCGACGCGTGCGGCCGTCGAGGAGGGAATCGTCCCCGGCGGAGGCGTCGCGCTGCTGCGAAGCCAGCGCGTGCTCGACGATCTCAAGGCCGACGACGAGCAGCAGGCGGGGATCAACATCATCCGCCGGGCGATCGAGGAGCCGCTGCGGATGATCTCGCAGAACGCGGGCGTCGAGGGCTCGATCGTCGTCGACAAGGTGAAGGGCGGAAAGGGCGCCTTCGGCTTCAACGCCGCAACGGAGGTGTACGAAGACCTGCTCAAGGCGGGCGTGATCGACCCGACCAAGGTCGTCCGCACCTCGCTCCAGAACGCTGCGAGCGTGGCGAGCCTGCTGCTCACCACCGAGGCGATGGTGGCGGAGAAGCCCGAGGACAAGAAGGAAGGCGGCGGCGGCGGCGGAATGCCGCCGGGAATGGGCGGGATGGGTGGCATGGGGATGTAATCCCCGGCCTCGAACCTTCCCGAAGGCCCCGGCGCGCGAGCGCCGGGGCCTTCTTTTTTCGCGCTCCGGCTTCCCTTCGGTGTCGATCGGCGTAGGATGGATCCCGAACGCTCGATGGAGGTCCGCATGCGCTCCCGAGCCCGCGCGGTCGCTTGCGCAGCCCCGCTCCTCGTCGCCGTGGTCGTCGCCGCGGAGGCGTCGCGCGCGGAGTCCGATCCCTTCTCCGGCACGTTCTACGTCGAGGGTGTGACGGAGGACGTCCGGACCGGAGCCACGCGCGCGATTGCGGGACACGTCGTCCTCTCGAAGCGGGGCGAGGTCTACCACGCGTCCGCGCAACTCGCGACCGACTACCCGACTTCCGCGGGTGCCGTCCATTCCGACGTGATCGGAACCGGCGAGGCGCGGCTCCGAGGCGATGCGCTCGAGGGCGAGGCCTCGACGCAACTCGTGCTGCAGAGAGTTCCCGGCGTCGATCCCGATTTCGCCTTCGTTCCGCGCGAGGTCGGACCGAGGATCGTCTCGTCTTTCGCGGCGCGTCTCGAACCCGACGGAGCGCTCGTCGTCCTGCTCTCGAACCGCCCTGCAGCGGGCGAGACCTACGCGGCGACCACGACGAAGCTCCGCGGCGAGCGCGTCGCGATGCCCGGCGGCAGCGTGCCTGAGTCGGCACCGTAACGCGTGAAGCCGAGCCGGCTCCTTCGCCGCGCCCTCGCCGCGACGATCGAGGCCGGCAGCAGCGGGATCGGTGGAGGAGACGATTGGCGAAGTCGTGGCGGACCGTCGCGGCCGACCTCGCGCTGGCCGGCTCGGCGATCGGGATCGCGATCGTCGCTGCAGAGGCCCTCGGCCCGCTCATCGCGCGGCGGCTCGCGTCCCCACCGGCCGTGACGTTCTACGAAGAGTCGTGGCGGACGGTCCACTTCGATCCCGTGATCGGTTACCGGCTCTCGGGTGCACCGTCCCGCTTCCTCCGTTACTGCGATGGCCGCCTCGAGTTCGAGGGGGTGCTGCGCGGCAACAACCACGGCTTCCCGGACCGCGACGATTTCGAGCTCGCACGCGCGGACGGCTCGCGCACGCGCGTCGTGGTCTTCGGCGATTCGTTCAGCGCGGGGCAATACCTCGCAGTGAGCTGGCCCGACCGGATCGAGGATCTCGCTCGCGAGTCGGATCGCGGTCTCGAGACGCTCAACCTCTCGGTCGACGGTGGAGGCCTCGCGAACTGGTGGAGCATCCTGCACCGTTGGGCGCTTCCTGGCCGCCTCGAAGCCGATCTCGCGGTATTTGCCGTCTTCCCGGGCGATCTCGACCGGCACTTCTCGCTGAGCGATCACCGGGACACCGATCGACACCTGTTCGCGCGGGTCCCCTCCTGGGATCCCAGGACCTACCCGCAGACACCCGACGATGCGAGAGACGTGCTCGGCCCGCTCGCGGGATTCGTCGTCGACCGGCCGACCTACGAAGCGGCGCTTCGCGGCGAGATCTCCGCGAGCGTGGCCGCTCTCGAGGAGCCGCCGCCGCGTTTCGGGACTTTCCTGCTCACGCGGCTTCGCCGCCTTCTCCGCTCGTCCGACACCCGCGCTTCCGACCCCGATCGACATTGCAGCCGCAGCGAATGGGAACCCGCGCAGCTTCGGCTCGTCGAAGAAATCGATCGCGATCTCGACGCGCTCGGACTTCGCCGGATCGTCGTCTTCATCGGCGCTCGCGAAGACGTGGTTCGCGAGCCCGCATGCGACCCCGTGAAAGAACGCGACTTCGCCGAGCGAATCCACGCCGAGTTCTTCGACGGCCGCGAGATGTTCTCGAACCTCGATGCGGCTTCGCGATCGGCACTGTTCTTCCCCGTCGACGGTCACTGGAACCAGCGCGGCTCCGACGCGTTCGCAGGCTACCTGCATGCACGGCTCGGCGTCCTCCTGCCCGGGGGCCCGGTCGCAGCGCAGAGCACGTCCGACGGCCTGCGCGATTGACCGTGCACACGCCCTCGCAGATCACGAACGTCCTGCTCGACTCCGATCCCCTGCGCGGAGCCCGTCGCTCTGGCGAGCGCGACTCGAAACATCGCGGGCGACTTTGCTCCCCCGACACTCGCGGCGTCCGGCCGTCCGTAACTCCGGTCGCGGCGCTATTGCTCACCGCGAAACGAAATGCCATCTACGCTGAAATAGGTCGACATCGATTCGGAGTCGAGCCGGATGCTCCCGTCCGAAAGGATTCCGGCTTGAGCGGGGGCCAGGTGGAGTGGGGATACGCGACGGCCGGTAGCACGGGCTGGAACTGGGGCCGGCAGCCCGGCGGCAGCACGAACGCCACCGAGCCGGGTGCCCCGCCGGTCAGTACCCCGCGAAGGTAGACTCGCGAGTTCGCGTCCTTGTAGTATCCGAACGGGCTCGTGCCTCCTCCGCCGCCGAGATAACTCGTCCACCCGTTCAGGAGCGACGCGGGCGTGGTCCATTCCGGGAGCGGCGACGACGCCTCCGCGCTCCTCGCCGTGAGCGCGTACGGAACGCTCGCGATCTGCTGGCGCGGCTCGAGCGTGATCGGCGGTGAAAGACTGGAACTGCTGGAACGGCCGTGATCGCCACCTCCATGTATAGGGGAGATCCGCCGAAGGCCGTGGCGAGCGAATAGCCGCCCTGGTTCGAGAGGATCACGTTGTAGAGCCCGTCTTTCACCTGGACGTCGAGCGACTGCTCGAACAGCTCCGTGCCGCCCGGCGTCGCCGTGTCGTGGACTCCGAAACGGATCGTGTACGCACCATCGGGGATCACCGTTCCGTCCGAGAGCGTGAGCACGCCCTGATAACTGAGCAGCTCGGGCGCCGCCGTGAGCGCAGCCGTCGCTCGGAGCAGCATTACGGCGAGCACCAGGAGGACGGCGAGCTTCATCGATCCCGAGACTCGCAATTGGGCCTTCATCCTTCCTCCTCATTCCGTCCCGGAGGACGCGTGCCGCAGGACGTAGAGCGCGTCCCTGGCCGTGATTGCGGGGTCGTCGTCCGTGTTGGCGGCCTGCTCGCAGACCGCGCGCGATTGCCCGGAGAGCGTGGCGAGCAGCGCGGGATCTGCCGCGAGGCGCAGGGCTACGACGCCGTCGCCCGCCGTGATGCGACCGTCGGGGTGACCGAGGGGCGCCACGTCGCCGGTCTTCCCGGGCTTCTGGGCCGGATCGGTCGCGCTCGTCCCGAAGTCGGCCTCGCCGTCCACGAAGAGATCGTTGTCGAGATTCCAGCACTGCGGGCAGCGCGACGCCGCCACGACGCCTCCTCCACCGTCGGCGAAGAGATCTCCGTCGGTGTCGAAGCGCACGTTGCTCGTTCGCTGCAGGCTCTCCTCGCGACCGCGCAGGCCGTCGCGATCGAAATCCCTGCCGTACGTGGTCTGCGGCTGGAAGCCGGCGAGATTCACCACACCGCCCCCCTGCCCCGGCGCGTCCGCTCCGCCGCTGATCGCGATCGGGGTCGCCTGGCCTCCCGTCACCTGCGCGGCGATCCCGCCGGTCTCGTAGAGCGCCTGCGCCGGCGAGGTGTCCGCGGTCGGTGCCTGTCCCATCGACGAGAAGACCGCGATCGCGGCCCGCGGCCGAACGCTCGCATCGGCCGCCGCGGCGTAGCCGAGAACGCTCACCTCGAGAGAGTCCGTCGCGCCGTCGGAGTCCGTATCGGCCCGGAACATGCTGAGCCCGGCGGCCAGCTCGTCGCCGTTCGAGAGACCGTCGGCGTCGAAGTCCTTCTCGAGATCGGCGGCCGAGAGCGTGAAGAACGACGCGGCATTTCGAGGGTCCGTGCCCGCAGCCAGCTCCTCGGCGTCGCTCCGACCATCGCCATCGTCATCGAAGTCGGCCTGGTCGCACACGCCGTCGCCATCCAGGTCTTCGGCGTCGTTCGGATCTGCGTCGCACTCATCGAAGGGCGTGCACCAGCCATCGCCGTCCTCGTCGCGGCCACTCGCCCCCGAGAGCGCGATCGTCGGACAGACATCCGTCGCGTCGAGCACACCGTCCGCGTCGGAATCCGCGCTACGCGGGTTCGTCCCCCCGACGGCCTCGGCGAGGTCCGACACCCCGTCGTTGTCGTCGTCGAGGTCGGCGCTGTCGCCCGTCCCGTCTCCATCGAAGTCTGCGCTCTCCGAGGGGTTGAGCGGGAAGGCGTCCGCCGTATCGCTCACTCCATCGCCATCGTCGTCCGCATCGGCGACATTGCCGATGCCGTCCCGGTCGGTGTCGAGCTTCTCGGCGGCGTCGTACGGGAAGAGATCCGTCGCGTTGGGCTCGCCGTCTCCGTCCGCATCGGCGGGATCGGGCTCGAGGCTCGGGCTCGTCGTGACGGCGAGAAGACCGATCGCGTTCACGAGCGGGTCGGTCGCACTCCAGACGCCCCCTACGAACCGGCTGTCGCGCAGGAGCTCGGTCTGGATCTGGACGTCGCTCACGCCGAATGCGTGGTAGGCCGCGAGGCGGCTCGCGAGCACGAGCGAGTCACTCCCCTCGCCAATGGGCGAGATCCCACTCGAGAGCAGCACGAGTGCGGCGAGGGTATTCGTGCTCAGGCCGAGGCCCGCAACACCGCGCAGGATCTCCGACGTT
>CAJPFO010000286.1 GCA_905339255.1 Myxococcaceae bacterium | reverse complement strand
GAAAGGAGAACCCCGCGCTCGCCCGATCGAAGACGAGCTCGGTCGGGACGAGAGAATCGTTGGGGTCGTAGACGTGGAAGCGGATCCGGACGGGATCGCTCTCGACCCCGAAGAGAAGGACGGTGTGGTTGATGCGCCGATCCGGAAAGATGACGAGGCGGACGATCGGGAGCTCGCCACGCTCGAGGTCTTCGACCAGCTCCTTCGCGGTCGCCCGGAGCTGGCGCGGCGCGAACGGGAACACCATCCGCCAGTTGCCGCGTTGGAGGTAGCTCCGCCAGGCCCCGCCGAGACCGGCGAGAACGACGCGTGGATGCGCGCGGCTGAAGTCGCGGAGGTTGGCGTAGCCCGGAATCGCGACGGGTTCGACCCGGCCGCGTTCTCTCGGATCGATTTCCATGAGCCGCTCGACGCGTTCGAGGTAGCCGCTCTCTCCGAGCGGCTCGGCCTCCGGTTCGAAGCGCGCGTGCTCGAAGAAGAGTCTCGCTCCGCGAGCCATCGCGGTGCACCGATGCGTGTTGAGCGCGCCAGGCCGCGGCCGTGTGGCGAGGTCCCCGTCGGGCGCGGCCTCGTAGATCCAGACCAGCTCGTTCGCGAAATCGAAGACGTCGCGTGCGAAATCGAAGCCCCGTTCGCGAGCGCCGGCGCCGCGAGACGGCGTCGGGCCCAGGAGCAGCGCGACCGCAGCCAGCACCGGAAGGAGGCGCGCAGCGGCTAGCACCGTTCGTCCCCGCTCGATCGCTCGCCCGCGGGCGCGACCTCGATGCTCCAGACGCCCCCGGGCCGGCCGCCATCGATCTCGAGCGGGACGCGCACCGCCCTCCGACGCCAGATCGCTTCGAGGAGAGGGAGCGCGCCGCTCACGTAGAGCCCGCCGAAGTCCGGGTGGCGCGGCGCCGGAGCGATCCTGCGGCGCTCGAGCGAGCGGAGCTCGGCGAGGGAACCGATCGAACGCTCCGACAGGCAGAGTGCGATGGCCAGCGGCGCTCGCGCAGCGCGCGAGTCGAAGGGAGCGAGCATCGGCTCGTCGGCCATCACGATCGCCACCTCGCGCGTGCCACCTCGCAGGGTGCAGAGCGCCTCGAGGAGCGCCATCGCGAAGAGATCGGGTCCGCCGCTCAGCGTCGTCGACGGGGCCCGGTTTCCCGTGGCGATCGACGCATACCCGCTCGCGGTGTTGTACACGGAGTTGTGGAACCGGGTCGGGGAGATCCTCCCCTCGCCGGCGAAGAGGTCCGAGAGGATCGAAACCGCCGTCTCGTGCTCACCGTGCGCGGTCGCCCAGATCGTCGCAATCGTCTTCGCATCGAAGCGCGCGGCACCGACGGCCTGCTCGAGCGCTTCGACACCGATCCGCGTGAGCGCGCTCGCGCGCCGGCCGAGCGGGCCCTCGAGCCAGCGCGCCACGGGGCGCTCTACGTCCGGGTCGAAATCACTGCCCGAAAAGAAGGCGCCGACACCCGGCCGCCCCGCCGTGAAGAGACCCACCCCATGAACGTGCGCGACGCTCAAACCGGGGCTCCGAAGACGAGGCAGGCGTTGCTACCACCGAAGGCGAACGAGTTGCTGATCGCGATGCGTAGATCGCGACGGAGCGGGGCGGTCGGGACCTCGATCCCGAGCTCGGGATCGACCGGGTCGGCGCCGAGGCTCGCGGGAACGAAGCCCCGAAGCAGTGCGTCGAGGACGAAGACCGCCTCGGTCGCTCCGGCCGCGCCGAGCAGATGCCCGGTGTAGCCCTTCGTCGAGACCGTGAGCGCCCGCTCGCCGAAGATCGCGCGGATGGCCGCGGCCTCCATGGCGTCGTTCTTCGGCGTCCCGGTTCCGTGCGCGTTCACGAGACCGACGCTCTCCGGCGAGACTCCGGCTTCGTCGAGCGCCGCCTGCATGGCGAGCCTTGCACCGATCCCCTCCGGATCGGGGCTGCTCATGTGGTGCGCGTCGGCGCTCTCGCCGGCGCCGAGCAGGCGCGGCCCCTCCCCGCGACGCTCGATGAGCGCGAAGGCGGCCCCTTCGCCGATGTTGATGCCACGCCGCTCCGCAGAAAAAGGCCTGGCCGGCTCCGCGGAGAGGAGCGAGAGCGCGCGAAACCCCCGGAGCGTCGTCTGACACAGCGTATCGACGCCGCCGACGAGAACCGCGTCGACGACGTCGGCGTCGATCCAGCGCCGCGCCGTGGCGAAGACCTTCGCGCTCGACGAGCACGCCGTCGAGACGACGATGGCCGGGCCCTCGGCCCCGGTGAGCTCTCGCATCACGTGGAGCAGCCCTTCGGCGGACGCGTAGCGCTGCACGTCGAACCCGGGAGGCAGTGCACCGGTTCGCAGGTGTTCGGCGAAGGCCAGCTCGGTCTCGTGCATGGCGGTCGTGCTCGACCCGATCGCGAGTCCGATCCTGGCCGCGCCAAAGCGCTCGCGCGCCCGAGCGAGCGCCGGCTCCACCTCGAGAAAGGCGCGCCGAGCGAGCCGGTTGTTCCGGAAGTCCCAACCCGAGAGCTCGCGATCGAGCGCCTCGAGCTCGATGCGCACGGCTCCACACACCGTCACGAAGGGAGTCTCGGGCGGCGGCGGGCCGAGCCCGTGGCGGCCGGCGTGGAGCGAGTCGAGGACTTCGGCGGTCGAGCCGCCGAGCGCGTTCACGACGGAGAAGGCGGTGATGGGAAGTCCGCCGACCGAGCCACGGGCTCGAGGCTCTTTCATGGCGTCTCTCCGCCGTCGGATGGGGAAGTGCCCGAAGGTAGCAACACCACGCGCGCGGTGGTTCCGCAGTCCGGCGAATCGACCGTGACGGGCACGCCCACGGCGGGGCGCAGAGCGCCGGGATCGAAAAAGGCCCGGCCGAGCGCGTCGAGGACCCAACCGGGAGGAGGACCGAGCCGGCCGAGGCTCGTCCGGTCGATCTCCACGCGATCGGCAGCGATCCGGATCGTGTGCAGTCGGGCGCCGAAGCCGGCGAGCGAAACCAGGACGACGGCTTCTCCCTCGCGACGCGCAAAGACGACCGCCGACGTGCTCCTCTCACCCGCGCCGAAGCGAAGCTGCGCGTGGAGGGGAAGCCACGGCTCGATCGAAGCGAGAGAAGGCGCTCGGGCGCCGCAGCGCTCGCGCCACGGAAGCCCGCTGCAGGCGAGCACGACGCCGAGCGTCGTGGCAAGGACCGCGAGCGACGCCTTCATGCGGGCTCGCGATCGCCCGCAAGCGCGACCGTGCCGACGGCCAGGACGAAGGCGACGCCGAGTCCGATTCCCGTGCCGAGCCCGATCGCTCGCAGCGCGGGCTGCGTCGAGAGCGCGAGCACCCCGAAGACGGCGATCGACGTGAGGCAGGAGACCAGCAGCGCGACCGCCGTGGCTCCGAAACGCTCCGCGCTTGCGCACGCGTCGACCATGAAAACCCCGTAATCGACTCCCATTCCCATCACGAGGAGGAGGCTCACGACGGCGAGCAGATTCGCCTCGAAGCCCGCGAGACCGAAGACGCCGAGGGTCGCCGCCGGCGCGACGAGTGCCGGCAGCGACGCGAGAAGCGCCCGGCGCGCGCTTCGGTACCGGAACACGAGCACGGCGAGAACGAGCAGCGCCGAGACTCCGAGAAGCCGCAGCGTGGTGCGCCGGAATCCCTCGAAAACACCGCGGAGGATCTCCGCCTGATCGAGGTAGCGGACGCCCGGAATCGCTTCGATCGCCTCGGCGACGGCGTGCGCGTCGCGAACGCCACGCAGGTAGGTCACGACCGCGAAGCCCCCGCGGACGGGGACGAGCGTCGCGTCGACGAGGCCGGCGAGCGGCGTGTCTGCCAGATCCTCGGGGCGAAGCGGCAATGCGGAGGGCTCAAAGACCTCCCTCGTGAAGGCGTCGAAGCGTCCCCGCTCGAAGCCGCGCTCGGAGAAGGCGTCTTCGATCCTCCGCGAGAGATCGCGCTCGGCCCGGAACGCTTCGAGGTTCCGCCTCTGGAGCGATTCCGAGAAGAGCGCCGCGTGCAAAGAGCGAACCCCGTCGAGATGCCCCGACGCCGCCGCGTCCTCGAGCGCTTCGTAGACCGCGTCATTGCGCTCGAGGGCCTGCTCCGCCGTCTCGCCCTGCGCCACCACGAAGCGATCGAGGTCGACTCCGGAGGCGCTCGTGCGGACCCGCCGATCTTCTTCGAGAAGCGATGGGTCGACGCTCGAGAGCGCTGCCGGGTCGTCGCTCCAGTCGACCCGCGGGATCCCGAGCGCGGCGACGACGCAGGCGGCCGCCACGACGCCGAATCCGAGCGGTCGAAGGCGGGCGAACCCAGCGAGGGCCTCGCCGAGCGCCGCCGCCGTATGCCGCAATGCCGGCGTCGCGAGACGCGAGCCCTCGGTCGGAAGGAACGCCGGGAGCGCGAAGAGCGTCGCCGCGAGCGCGGTCAGGATCCCGATCGCCGCGAAGCTTCCCATGTCCTCGACGCCCGGGAAGCGGCTCGTCGAGAGCACGCCGAAACAGAGCGCCGTGGTCGCACCGCTCACGACGAGCGGGCGCCGGAGCCCCCTCGCACTGTCCCGGGCCGGGACGGACTTCGCTGCGAGCGCGTGATGCACGATCAGGTGGATCGGATAGTCGATGGCCACGCCAACGAGCGCGAGGCCGAAGCCGAGCGTCGCGCCGTGCACCGGCCCGAGGAGCGCTCCGGCGACGCAGGTCGCGAAGGCGATGCCGATCGTCGGCGGAAGGAACGCGAGAACGAGCGCGCGGAGCGAGCGGAAGAAGCCGAAGAAGATCGCCACCACGGCCGCCCAGGAGACGATCGACGTCGTCTGCACGTCGCGTCTCATGCTTCGCTCGGTCGCGACGGCGATCCGGTTCACGCCGCTCTGCTCGAGCCGGAGCGCCGGTCCGTGGCGGGCGGCGACGAGACGGAAGCGCTCCGAGATCTCGTCGAGCAGGCGCGTCTGGCGCTCGGAATCGAACGCCGAGGGCCGGGTCCGCACGAGCACGGTCGCCTCTCCCGCTCGCGATGCCGGTCGCGCGTCGCGAAGCCTCGCGAGGATTCGACCGACGAGATCGAGCGGATCCCCCGGCGCCTGTCGCGCCACGAGGATTCCGAGGGGACCCGCGAGCCGATCCCGCAAGGCATCGGCGCGAGCGCCGAGCGCCTCCTTCGACACGAGTGCGGGGATCTCGCGCTCGGGCTCGCTCGAAGCGAGGAAGATGCGGCGAGGAAATACCACTCGCGCGAGCGCCTCGATCGCGGCCGGATCGTCTCCCGCCTGGACGCGCGCGACGTCAGAAAGCTCACGAAGCGATCCGGCAAGCGCTCGGGCGGCGCCCGCGCGGTCCCCTTCGCCGCCGATGCGGAGGAGCATCGTTCGCGAGAGATCGGACTCGACGAGCTCACGGACGAGTGCGACCTGCTCGGCCTCCTCGGGCGAGGGCAGGAAATGCGTGATCGAGCTCGTCGTCTCGAGCCGCAGCCACGCCAACGCGGCCAGGAAGGCGAGAAGCGAGACGGTGGCGAGACGGATCGCCCGATCAGTCATCGACCCGAGCCGGGGCGCGATCGATCAAGAAGATCCGGGCTCGCTCCTCCGGACCGAAGTGGACGCCCGTCGCGACGTCTTCGAACTCCGTCGTGGTCCGGTCCCCTCCCACCTCGACGAGCTCGACGCGTCGAAGCGTTCCGCCGGAACCCTCGAGGACGATCCGGTCGACGAGCCGCGCGAGCGCGCGCGAGCGAGGGACGAGCCGGAGGCGCCAGCTCGCGAGATCGCCCTGAATCTCGGTCTCGTAGCGTGAACCGAGCAGTGAGAGGTCGCCTCGCAATGCGACGGAGAAGCTCTCGGCGAGGCCCCGAGCCACCTCGCTCTCGCCGATCCGCAGACGCTCCTCGCCCGTGGCGTCGCGCATCACGACGAGGTCTCCCGCGACGGCCATCTTCGCGCCACCGGCACCCTCGACGTGGCGCGCCAGGTGATCGGGGGGGTCGAAGTAGAGCGTCCCCGCGCTCTCGATCGGCGCGGAGAGGAGCGAGACGGTCTTGCGCTCGTGATAGCGTGCGCGAACTCCTCCGTTCTCGCCGAGCCTGTGAAGAACGTCCGCGAGAAGCGCATCGTCGGCCGATGCAAGACGCGCCCCTGCGAGGGCCACGACGAAGGCGATCAGGAGCGCAGCGGTCCGGAGCACGGATCGTCGCTCGCGACGGCTTTGCCGGCGGCGGAGGCGATCGACGCTGCGGACGCCGCGCCCGCCTCGTCGAAGCCGAAGGGGAGCGCGCGGCTGCGAAGGAGCGCGACGACCTTCGCGATGTCGATGTCCTGACGCCGGTCGTCGCCGAGCGGATCGACGGCCTCGCGAACCGCGGCGAGGATCGCACGGCTGCGCGGCGAAGAGCGCTCCGGGCCCGCTAGATCGAGCGCCTGGCAGGCGGCGATCACGAGGATGGCCGCAACCCCCTCGCAAAGCTCCATCACGCGGAGCGCGTCGCGCGCCGCGATCGTGCCGAGGCTCACCTTGTCCTGGTTGTGCGACTCGGTGCTGCGGCTGAAGGCCGCCGCGGGCATCGTGAGCTTCTGCGCTTCGGCGGTGAGTGCCGACGCGGTGATCTGCATCGCCTTGAATCCGTGATGCACGAAGCGTCTCGAGCCTTCGACGCGGACCAGGTTCTCCGGAAGGCCTCCGCTCGTCTCGGGGCAACAGAGCAGCACCATCTGCCGGTCGAGGAGATCGGCGACCGAGGCCGCCGCGCTCTTCAAGCCGTCCATCGCGAAGCAGACGTGCCCGCCATAGAAGTTCCCGCCGTGAAGGACGTCGCCCCGCTCGGGATCGACGAGCGGGTTGTCGTCGACCCCGTTCAGCTCGATCTCGAGCATGGCGCGCACGGAGGCGAGCGCGTCGACGAGCACACCGATCACCTGCGGCGCGCAGCGGATCGAGTAGCGATCCTGGAGCCGGGCCGGATCTCGCGGTGGAGCGCCCTCGAGGTGGGATCGCAGCCAGAGCGCCACGCGCACCGATCCCGGATGCGGCTTCGCGGCGAAGAGCCGCGCATCGAAGTGCGCAGGATTTCCGAGCGTCGCTTCGCTCACCATCGCCGTGAGCGCCGCCGCCGTACGCGCGAAGGCCTCGGCCCGCCACCAGGCCAGGCACGCGAGTCCCGTCATCGCGCTCGTCCCGTTCATGAGGGCGAGCGCCTCGCGCGGCTCGAGGCCGAGCGGTTCGAGGCCGAGCGCGGCGAGTGCCTCGCGCGCGGGGCGTGGCTGCCCCTTCCAGAAGACCTCCCTCTCCCCCGCCACGGCCGACGCGAGGTACGAAAGCGGCGTCAGGTCTCCGCTCGCTCCCACGGATCCCTCGGCGGGGATGCACGGAAGCAGGCGTGCATCGAGCAGCGCGACGAGCCGCTCGACGAGCGCGGGGCGCACGGCCGAGAAGCCGCGCACGAGGGTCGCGATCCGCGCGACGACGACCGCGGCGCTCTCTTGCTCGTCGAGGATCCGGCCCGTTCCGCAGCCATGAAGCCGGGGCAACGTGGCGCCGAGTTCATCGCGCACACTTGCGTCGATCCGGTTGCCGAGCGACGCGCCGACCCCCGTCGTGAGCCCGTAGACACCACCGCCACTCGCCACGCGCCCGGCGAGCGCACGGCGGCCCTGCTCGAGTCGCTCGCGCCACGCCGGATCGTCCGAGAGCGCAGGTCGCGACCCGCCGTACGCGAGCGCCACCAGATCCTCGATCGACACCGGGCCGTCACCGAAGCGAACGAAGCGGCGCTCGCTGCCGCCGGGCGAATCGTATCGGCGCTCGTGCATCGAGGGCGGATTCTAACGGGCCGACCGGGCTGCGCCGGGCAGGCAAGCGAGTGCCGTGGGCGCCCCGAGGCCGTCCGGAGCCCCGCCCGGGCCCGCCGCTATCGCAGCGGATTCGCTCGTGTATGATGGATCGACGGGCTGATTCCCGCGGGGAAACGAGTTTGAGCAGCCAGCACGTCGGGGATCTCCCGCGCGACGCCGCCCCGGTGCGGACGGTGCCCCTGGCGCGGCTCGCTTCCGTCGTGGCGGGCTACGCGGTGTTCACCGTCGCAGCCAGCGCCGTCGCGCTCGTCCTCGTGCCGGTGATCCGGCTTTCGAGCCGCGGCAGGGAGCAGTCCGAGCTCCGGGTACAGCGGCTTCTCCACAGGGGGCTCCGGCTCTACCTCGCGTTCGTCGAGCGCGCCGGGATCGCGCGCTTCTGCTGCGACGACTCCTCCGCGCTCGCCGCGCCCGGGACGCTCGTCGTCGCGAACCACCCGACGCTGCTCGACGTCCTCGTACTCATGCGTTTCATGCCGCAGGTCGACTGCGTCGTGAAGCAGAAGTACTTCGATAGCCCGCTCCTCGGGCATCTCTCCCGTGCCGCAGGCCACATCCCGAATACCGGAGGAGAAGCGGTCGTCGAGGCTTGCGCGGAGCGGCTACGACGCGGTCGTTCGGTATTGATCTTCCCGGAGGGGACGCGCTCACCGGTCGGCGGCTTCGCGCCCTTCCAGCGCGGCGCTGCGCACATCGGGCTTCGCAGCGCGCACGACCTGCTCCCCGTGACGGTCCGCTGCTCCCCGCCTCTTCTCGCGCGCGGCGAGCCCTGGTGGCGGGCCGCCGAACGCGAGTTCACGTTCACGCTCGAGGTGGGGAATCCGATCGCGACCGAGAAGATCGCCGCACTCGAGCCCACCCGCGGGCGTGCCGCGCGCGCGCTCACGAGGGCCATTCTCGAACATTTCGAAGCGAGGTTCGGTGGTGCCTGACAACCGCGAGCTCGAGACCGAGCTCAAATGTCTGATCGTCGAGGTGCTGGCTCTCGAGGACGTCCGGCCCGAGGAAATCGGAACCGACGATCCTCTCTTCGTCGAAACCCTCGGGCTCGACTCGATCGACGCGCTCGAAGTCTCGATGGAGGTCGAAGAGCGCTACGGGGTGGTCTTCCACGACGATCCGCAGCGGAACGAGTCGGTCTTCCAATCCGTGAGGACGCTCGCCGCTTTCATCGCCGAGAACCGTCCGCGAGCATGAGCGTCGCCCGCACCGAAGGACCGTCGAGGCGACGCGAGTGACGTCGCTGTGTGACCTCTTCACGGTCGACCGCGACCCGAGCGCCACCGTGGCCTGGCGCTTCGATCCCGTCTTTGCGCGCGAGCGGGCCGTTCCCTTTCAGGAGCTTCGCGATCAGGTCGCGCGGCTCCACACCCGGCTCGATCGCGCACCCGCCGGCGCGTGGCTCGTCGAGGCCGCGGATCCCTACGCCTGCGCCATCAGCCTGCTCGCGCTCTGGAGCTCGGGACGGGCGGCGCTGCTTCCGCCGAACCTCCAACCCGGAAGCCTCGACCTGCTCGAGACACGCGCGGAAGGAGTGCTCTCCGACCGCCCCGAGCTTCGCGGCTCCGCGCATGCGATCGATCCGCTCGACGTGACCGACGAGCCGAGCGAGCTCGGCCAGATCGGCCGCGACGCCCTCGCGCTCGAGCTCTTCACCTCCGGGAGCACGGGCGAAGAGAAGAAGATCACGAAGCGGATCCGTCACCTCGAGGACGAGGTGCTTCGCCTCGAGGAGGCCTTCGGTCGGCTCGTCGACGGCACGACGCTGCTCTGCACGGCGGCACCGCACCACCTCTACGGGCTCCTGTTCGGGCTTCTCTGGCCCCTTGCGGCCGGCCGCCCCTTCCACGCGAGGCAGCTCCTGCGGCCGAGCGAGCTCGTGCCGAGGGCGAGGCGCTTCGGGCCCTGCGCGCTCGTGAGCGTTCCGTCGCACCTTCGTCGCCTGGCACAGCATCGCAGCGTCGAGGACCTGCGGAGCGTGTGCCGGGCGATCTTCTCGTCGGGCGGGCCGCTCCCGAGAGAAACCGCGCACGGCCTCGCGCGCACGACGGGGATTTCGCCGGTCGAGGTCTTCGGATCGACCGAGACGGGAGGGATCGGCTGGCGCAGCCAGCGCCCCGATTCGCAGGACGACTCCTGGCGTTTGCTGCCCGGAGTCGAGCTCGTTCGCAGCGCGGGCGAAGAGTCGACCCGCGTCCGTTCGGCCTTCGTGAGCGTCGGCGATCCCGAGCGCGGTTACCCGCTCGCGGATCGGATCGAGAGGCTCGCCGACGGACACTTCGTCCTCCGGGGGCGAACCGACCGCACCGTGAAGGTCGGCGAGAAGCGCCTCGATCTCTCGCTGATGGAGTCGGATCTCCGCAGCCACGATCTCGTCGCCGACGCGGCGCTCCTGATCGTCGAGCGTGCAGGCGAAGCGCGCGTGGCTGCGGCCCTGGTGCTCACCCCAGCGGGAGAGCGACGGCTTCGAAGCGAGGGACGCCGAGGAGTGTCGCGGCTCCTCGCCGCGCATCTGGCGAGGAGCTGGGACCCGGTTCTCCTTCCGCGGCTCTGGCGCGCCGTCCCGGCGCTTCCCGAAGACGAGCGCGGCAAACTCCCGCTCGAGCGTCTGCGCGCGCTCTTCGACGAGGCGGATCCCGATCGGACCGCCTCGGCCGTCGAGGATCGCCCCGAGCGGATCGAAGCGTCGCGGAGCGACGATCGCGTGCTCTGGCGTTGTCGAGTGCCGCAGGACCTCTCGTGCTGGCCGGGGCACTTCCCGGGCTTTCCCGTGGTCCCGGGCGTGCTCCAGCTCGACTGGGTGATGGACGCAGCGGCCGATCTCCTCGGTGAGAGCGTCGCGCTCGAAGAGATCTCGCAGGTGAGCTTCCACGACGTACTCGGCCCGGGAGACGAGTTCGTGCTCGAGGTGGCTCTCGAGGCCGGCGGATGGCTCCGGTTCCGCGTGCACGGAGAGGGCCGCGAACACTCGATCGGCCGCGCGAAGCTCGCGGTCGGCGAGGAGCCGCGGTCATGAAGGCCTGCGTCGTGATCCCGATCTACGATCACGGCGCGACGATCGGCGCCGTCGTCGAGGGCGTCGAGCCGCACGGGCTTCCGTGCCTCGTCGTCGACGACGGAAGCGGCCCCGAAACGCGCCGTTCGCTCGACGCGCTCGCCGAGCGGCACGCCTGGCTTCGGATCGCCCGGCACGAACGCAACCTCGGAAGGGGGGCTGCGCTCAAGACGGCGTATCGGCTCGCCGCAGCCGGCGGCTTCAGCCACGCCGTGCAACTCGACGCCGATGGGCAGCACGACCCGGCCGACGTTCCCCGGATGCTCGCCGCGGCGGAGCGGGAGCCCGATGCGCTCGTCCTCGGCCGGCCCATCTTCGACGCTTCGATCCCGCGCCTCCGCCTCCACGGACGCAAGCTCTCGCAGGCGATCGTGTGGATCGAGACGCTCTCCTTCGCCGCCCACGATCCCCTTTGCGGGTTCCGCTGCATCCCGCTCGAGCCGACGCTGCGACTCCTCGACCGAGCGAGCCTCGGAGATCGGATGGACTTCGATCCCGAGCTCGTCGTCCGTCTGGTCCGATCGGGACTCGCGGTCGTGAACGTCCCGACGCGCGTTCGCTACCCGTCGGGAGGGATCTCGCATTTCCGCATGGTCGAAGACAACCTCCGGATCGCCGCGGCGTACCTGCGGCTCGCCGGCGAGGGCCTCGCGAAGAGGCTTCGGCCATGAGCGCCGGGGCTCCGGCACCGGGCGCCGTTCGCTGGGCCCACGTCGCCGAACGCGGCTCGAGCGCAGGAATCCGCGTCATGGCATGGATCCATCGGCACGTCCCGCGCGTCGTGACGGAAGTACTGCTGGTACCCGTCGTCGCCTATTTCTGGCTGACCGGTGGCGAAGCGCGCCGGGCCTCGCGGCGTCATTTCGAAGCGATCGCGCGTCACGCACCCGAGAGGCTCCCGCCGCGGCCTCTTCTCGGCAGGACCTTCCGGCACTTCTACACCTTCGCCTCGATGCTCGCGGATCGTGTCTCGTTCTGGGCTGGCCGCTACGAGGGCTTCGACGTGGCGTTCCACGGGCGCGAAGTATTGGAGCCGCTCGGTCGCGACGGGCGAGGCGGGGTCCTTCTCGGCGCGCATCTCGGAAGCTTCGACGTCCTGCGCGTGCTGGCGCGAGACGCGGGCGCACGCGTGAACGTCGTCATGTTCACGTCGAACGCCCGCCGCATCAACGACCTGCTCGGGGCGCTCGATCCGACGGCGTCGGTTCGCGTGATCGAGGTCGAGCCCGATTCGATCCGCGCCGCCTTCCAGATCCGCGCCTGCGTCGAGCGAGGCGAGCTCGTCGCGATGCTCGGGGATCGCATCCCTCCGGGAGGGCGGGAGCGGTCGATCCGGGCCCGCTTCCTGGGGCGGGATGCCTCGTTCCCGGAAGGACCCTTCCGTCTCTCGCTGCTGCTCGGGCTGCCGATCTACTCGTGCGTCGCGCTCCGGACGAAGCCCACCCGCTACGATCTCCACTTCGAGCGCTTCTCGGCCGGGCACCGGCCGACGCGCGACGAGCGGGACGAGGAGGTTCGCGACCTCGTCGAGCGCTTCGCGGCGTGGCTCGAGCGCAGGACGCTCGACGCACCGTATCAATGGTTCAACTTCTACGACTTCTGGGATCGGGAGGCATCTTCTTGAGCTCGGCAGCGACGTCGCTTCCGGCCATCGCCGAGATCCTTCCGCATCGCGGTCGAGCGGCGCTCCTCGACCGCGTCGAGCGCCACGGCGCCGACGAAACGGTCTGCGCCGTCGAGATCGTCGGATCGACGTGGCTCCACCGCGCCGAAGGGTCGGTGCCGTCCTGGGTCGGAATCGAGTACATGGCGCAGTGCATCGCCGCGCACGAAGGCTGCCTCGCGCACTCGGAAGGCCGCATGCTCCCGCCGGGCTTCTTGGTCCGGGCCCGACGCGTCCGCCTCCACCGTGCCTCGTTCCGCCCGGGCGAGATCCTCTGCGTTTCCGCGCGCCGGCTGCGGGGGCGGCCTCGGCTCGGAGCCATGACCTACGCCTGCCGGGTTCGCATCGGCGCAAGCGGCGGTGAGCTCGCGATCGACGCGGAACTCACCGTCGCGGTCGGTCGCTCTGCCGACGAGGAGAAATGAGATGAGCCGTCTCGCCGTCGTCCTCCCGTTCGTCGCGCTCGCCGTGCTCGGCTGCCGCATGGCGCCGGTCCGCAACGTCTACCACGCACCGCTCTCCGTTCCGGCATCGATGACCGACGCGGACCTCGAGCGAGTGATCCAGTCGGCCGGATCGCAGCGCGGCTGGGTGATCACGCCGATCGCGCCCGGCGAGATGGAGGGGCGGATCCAGGTGCACGACCGGCACGTCGCCGTCGTCACGATCGCGTACGATCGCAGCGCGCTCTCGATCTACTACAAGGACAGCCGGGACCTCCTCTACGACGGCGCCCAGATCCACCGCAACTACAACGGCTGGGTGAAGAACCTCGAACGCGACATCCAGCGAGCCGTCGCGGCTCCGGTGGCGAGCCCCCCGCAATGACCCGGCATCGAACCGAGGCGGCCGCGCTCGAGACGGCGCTCGAAAGGGCGCGATCGAGCCCGCTCTACGCCGAGCGGCTCCGCGGGGTGTCGATCCGCGAGCCCGAGGATCTCGAACGCGTCCCGCTCACGACGCGCGCCGACCTCCAGCGTGCCGGCGTTCACGGCACTCGCGCCGTGCCGCTCGATCGCGTGTGCCACTACGGCGAGACGTCCGGCACCACGGGAGCGAGCAACTCGACCTGGCTCACGGCCGAGGATCTCCGGGGCAACGCCCGCGCGATCGCCGCCCGGCATCCCGAGCTCTTCGGCCCCGGCCGCGTGCTGCTCAACCGCTTCCCGTTCATGGCGGCTCCTGCACACCTCATCCAGCTCATCGCACAAGAGGGCGGCGGGATCTCGGTGCCGGCCGGCAACATCAACTGGGACGTTCCCTTCCCTCGAGCGCTCGATCTCGCGATCACGACCGGCGCGCAGGTCCTGGTGAGTCTTCCCGTCGAGCCGATCGTCCTCGAGCGCCTCGCGCGCGAGCGGGGGCTCGACCCCGCGAACGCGACGCGGTTCGACGCCTTCTTCCTCGGCGGTGCGCCGCTTCCTCCGGCCATGCGGGCGCGGATGGCGCACGTCTTCGGGGTTCGCGTCGTCGAGCTCTACGGTTCGACCGAGACGATGCTCCTCGGAACCGGCTGTCCGGAGGGCACCCTGCACCTCGAGACGGATCTCGTCCACGTCGAGGTCCTCGAATGCGACCGCGACGCGCCGGTCGTTCCCGGGCGCGAGGGGCGCCTCGTCGTAACGACGCTCGCGATCGAAGGAAGCCCCCTCGTCCGCTTCGAAACCGGCGACCTCGTCCGCGAGCTCGCTCCCTGCAAATGCGGCGATCCGAGGCTCGGAATCGTCGTCCTCGGGCGGACTGCGGACGAGCTCCGCGTCGCAGGAGCGAAGCTCCATCCGTACGACGTGATCGACGTGGGGGCGGAGGCAGCGGCCTCACTCGATAGCTCGGTCTTCTTCGTCGTCGTGCTGCGCGATCGCATCCTCGTACGGATCGAGAGCGAAACGGGCGGAGACCCTGCGGCGCGCGCCGAGTCGAGGCTCGGCGTTCCCGTCGAGATCGAACGTGTGGCGGCGAACGAGCTGCTCGACGTCGAGCTTCTCACGAGGAGCCCTCGCGTCTACAAGCCCGTCGTGCTCTCGGATTGGCAGAGGCCCGGGAGGCGGATCGTCTCGCTCAACGAGGGAATGATCGAGTGGCCGAAGATCGGTGCGGCGGAGGCCTGGCGCTGGCTCCGTCGCAATCTCTCGCGCACGAGCAGGCGGCGCCGGCTGCTGCGGTCGGGTTGAGGATCGGAGGGGAAATGGAGCGCTTCACGATCGATTCCGATGCGATCGCGGCCAGCCGATCGCGTGCGGCCTCCGCAGCCGAGGCTGGCCGGGGCGCCGAACTCTTCTCGCGCGTCGAGGTCGGCGACGGACTCGACGACGAGGGGATCGCGACGCTGCTGCTCGCGGACGACGTCGCGACGGAGCGGCTCCTCGCTCTCGCGAGGCGAACGCCGGATCCGCCGCACCTCGAGACCTTCTCTCCGCTCTATCTCTCGAACGAATGCGACGCCGAGTGCGCGATGTGCGGCATGCGCCGCGGAAACCGGCATCTCGTTCGCGAAACGGCCGACGAGAAGACGATCGACGACCAGCTCGCGATCCTGCATCGCCGGGGGTTGCGGGGGGTCGCGCTCGTGACCGGCGAGTACCACTTCGGAACGAAGCGCCGTGCGATGCTCGACCTCGCCCGCCGGGCGCTCGAGACGGCGCTCGAGATCGGCTTCCGGCACGTGCTCCTGAACGTCGGCTCGCTCGACGTGGGCGAGCACGAGGAGATGCTCGAGAACGTCCCGAGGCGGCCCGACGGAAGGCTCGCGCGGCACGTGACGACGTCGACCTTCCAGGAGACGTATCACGAGGACCGCTACCGCCGCTTCATCGGAGCGAATCCGGTGAATCCGAGGTCGGATTTCGAACGACGCCTGCAGAACTTCGATCGGGCGACGGATGCCGGGATGACGTCGGCGAACCCGGGCGTCCTTCTCGGCCTGAACCCGGACGTGGCCTTCGAGCTCCTCGCGCTCCTCGCGCACGTTCGCCACCTGCAACGCCGTGGAAACGTCGTCTACGTGAGCCTTCCGAGGCTTCGCAAGGCGACCGGAACCGAGCATCGCGGAGGAGTCTCCGACGACGCGCTCTACCGCGTCGCAGCGCTGCTCGGGATCGGTGTTCCCGACGCCAGAATCGTGATCTCGACACGCGAGACCCCCGAGGTGCAACGCCGGCTGCTCCCCGTGATCCACGTGCTCACGCCGGGCTCGCCCGGCGTCGCGCCGTACACCGAGACCGGCGCGCGCTTCGACCTCCGCGCGAGCCAGTTCAAGGTGCTCGACGAACGCCCGATCGAGGAGATCCTCGGAGAGCTGCTCGCGGAGGGCGCTCGCATCGAATGCTACGAGCCTCGGGCCGTCGAGCCGTGACCCGCCGTCGCGGGATCCTGCTCGGCGTGAACCTGCTCCTCGGTGTGGCGTTTCTCGCCTTCATCCTGCGCCGCTTCGGCGCCGGCGCGATCGAGTCCCTCGCGACGGGCTTCTCTCCCGCCTGGCTCACGGTGTTCTTCGGGCTCGCGGCCACGGCGCTCGGCCTGCTCGCCCGCCGCTGGCAGATGCTGCTCGAAGGAATCGGCGAAGCGCCTCCGATCGCCCGGCTCGCTGCGCTCCGCGCAGCGGGCCATGGCCTCGGCGTGCTCGTCCCGAGCGCGCGGGTAGGCGGAGATCCACTGCGCGTCTGGCTCGTCCTCCGCGAGGGTGTGTCGGGGAGAAGTGCACTGTCGAGTGTTGCCGTCGACCGGATCCTCGAGATGGGTGCGGCAGCTCCCTTCAGCATCGCGTTCGCGCTCGTCCTGATCCAGCACGAGGTACCGGACCTGCGAAGCGCGCTCGCCGTGCTGCTCGTCGTGACGGGAACGTTTGCGCTCGCGGTCTTCTCGACCGCGCGAAGGCTCGCGGGCGGCAAGGGGATCGTGACCTCGTTCGCAAGGCGAAGTGGCCTCGCGGGTCTTCCGTGGCTTCGCGAGAGGATGGGTCTCATCGCGGACGCCGAAGCCTCGACCGGCGTGCTCGTTCGAGAACGCGCTCGCCTCGAGAAGTGCTTCGCGCTCGGAGTCGCCTGCAACGCCGTGGTGCTCCTCGAAATCACCGCGTTGCTGCACGCGTTCGGCCTCCCCTCGCAGCCCGTGGCGGTCGTCGCCGCACTGTTCGCCGCAGCCACCGCGCAACAGCTCCCCGTTCCGGCGGGGGTCGGGCTCCTCGAGGGCGCCGAGATCTGGATCTTCCAGATGCTCGGCCACGGCGCAGAGGTGGGGCTCGCGGTCGCCTTCGCGATGCGGCTGCGGGACGTCGTCTGGGCGCTTCCGGGGCTCGCAGCCCTCGGGCTGCGGGCGCGCGCGCCGGACGTTCCCGAGACCGACGCCGTATAGCGGCCCGTACTCGTGGCCTTGACGCTCCCCCACGGAGAGGATTCCCTCGGCCCGATGGAGCGCAGCGCGCCGACCGCGACGCCGACGCCCGGATCGCGGGCCGCGGCCGGAGCCGACGCGGGCGCGGCGGGCCCTTGCCCCCCCAAGGGGTCCCCGGCCGTCGAGGCGCTCGCAGTGGGCGGCCTCGTCGCCTGCGCCCTTGCGGTGCGCGCGATCCGCTGGGAACAGACGTTCCTCATGTTCAACGACGGACCGGCCTTCTTGTGGATCTCGCGGGAAATGGCCGAGGCACGCTGGCGAGAGGCGCTCGCGCACAACTACCACCCGCTCTACTCGTTCACGACGCTCGTCGCCCACTTCGCGATCCCGAGCTGGGAGGACGCTGCGGCGAGCGTCTCGATCGTCGCCGGCGGCGCGGCGGTCCTCCTCCTCTTCCTCTTCTTGCGATCTGCGTTCGGTCGGCGCGAAGCCTGGCTCGGAGCACTGCTTCTCGCCGTGCAGCCGCGCGTGGTCGAGCTCTCGGCGAACGTGCAAAGTGATGGCCTCTATCTGGCGCTGTTCCTCGCTTCGGCACTCGCTCTCTGGAGCGCGCTCCGATCGACGAGCATCGCCCTCGCTGGCTGGGCGGGCGCCCTCACCGGACTCGCCTACCTGACGCGGCCCGAGGGCCTCGTCGTGGCGGTGGTGGCCGCGGCGGCAGCGTTGCTCGCGATCGCCCGCGGGCGCTTCGGGGGTCCGGGCCGTGCCGCCGGCTGGCTCGCGGCGTTCGGTGCGGCGCTCGCGCTCTTCGTGCTGCCCTACGCGACGGTGCGACGTGTCGAGACGGGAACCTGGCAGCTCTCGGGGAAGAAACCCGTGACCGGAATGATCGGAATTGACGATCTCAACGCCGCGGGCGAAGAGACCGCCCACGCTCCGGCGCGGCGGGCCGAATCGGAGCCGAGGACGACGCCGGCGCTCGTGGGTTCCAGCGTTCCCGCCAGCGACGCGGCGGCGGCCACGGCCGCCGGCACCGGGAAGACGTCGGCGCTCGCGAACGCGGCGCTTGCCACCGCGCGAATCGCCGAGGCGGCGAGCTCGGGGGTCCGGCCCTGGTTTCTCGCCGTCCTGCTCGTCGGGGTCTTCTCGCGCCGCGGGCGTCCCGGCCCGGCTGCCGAGTTCGTATGGCTCTTCGTCGTCGTCGACTTCCTGCTCG
>CAJPFO010000285.1 GCA_905339255.1 Myxococcaceae bacterium | reverse complement strand
TTCCTGCCGCTCGGCAAGACCTTCGAAGGCTACTGCGAGGAACACCTGCGCCTGGCGCGGCTCGGCACGCTCGGGGATCTGGCGGCGCTCGTGCCGCCTCGCTGCAGCGAGGCGCATCGCATCGAGGCTCCGGGAGGTCGGATCACGATCTCGCGCTGTGTCCGCGAGCGCTGTCCGGGCGCGGCACTCCTGCTCCCGGTATCGACGGGCGGGCTCGTCGGCATGCGGAGCCTCGACGTCGAGGTGCAGGCGGCGCTCGCGCCGGGCGAGAGCGGGCACTGAGAGCCGGCGCCGGGGGGCTTCGACCGGGAGACCCGCCTCCCGCGCTCTAGGCGCCGTTCGCCGCCTCCTCGGGGATCTGTCTCACCCCGGGCCTGCCTGGGCAGGAAGTCGCATCCGCCCGCGGGAATCGGCTGTTTTCCAGCCTGACCCCGCGGGATCCTCGCCACATCTGCCCCGTGCCTGCCACTTCCAGACAAAGACCCCGTGCGAACGCGGCCGCATCCCGTGCGCGGCCGTTTCGTGGGGCGCAGCCAGGAGTGAGCAGGCATGTACGAGCTCGGTCGGTTTCGGCGTGGGGCGCTCATGGTCGGGGCAGCCCTCGGACTTCTCGTTGCTGCAGGTAGGCCCGCGCAGGCGCTTCCGGTTCCCCCGGGCGGCTTCACGCTCGTCGAGGTGACGTCGATCGCCGCACTGCTCCCGCTCTCGCCGGCGCCCATCGCGCCGGCGCTCGTGGACGACCTCTTCGGCGCCACGTTCCTGCGCTTCCCGGTGACGGACGTGACGGGTCCGCTCGGAAGTCCCACGCTCGTTGGCCACTCCGGCGGCCTCAGTCTCACGAACGGCGTGAACGTCCTCACGCTCACGAACTACGTGATCGACGTTCCCGCGGCGAAGCTCTTTGCCGAAGTGAACGGAAGCGGGAGCTCGGACTTCCCGCTCTTCGACCTCGTCCCGTGCTCCGGCCTCGGCACCTGCCCGGTTGGAAATGCGTCGTCGGTCCTGACCGGCATCGGCCTCAATCTGACGCCGCAGGCGAGTTCGGCGCTGCTCGAGATCCTCGGCGCGCAGCTTCCGGCGGGAACGCCCTTCGGCATCGTGAAGCAGATCACGGTGGTGCCGGAGCCCGGTACCGCCCTCCTGCTCCTCTCGGGCCTCGCGGGCCTCGCGTACTCGTCGCGCCGCCGCTCGTAGTTCGCGTACGGGTCACTTCGATCGGGCCCCGGCCTCCGCGAGGAGGTCGGGGCTCTTTTTTGGCGCGAGTCCCGGCTCGCAGCGACCCGACTCGACCCGTCTCGGGTTGGTCTCCTAGTGCGACGCCATGCCCTCGAGCGGGAAGGCGGCGCAATCGGGGTTCGACGCGTAATCGGCGGCCGTGTAGCCCCGGGACCAGCGTGCGAGCACGCCGAGGACGTCGCAGCGGCGCGCCGGGGTGTCGAGTCGCGGATCCGCCATCACGCGTGCAATTACGCCGGCGGGGCTCTCGGTCTCGTCGGTCATGCGGATTCCGCCGCCGCTCGCGGTATCGAAGACGATCGCGCGGGGAGTGGCGGGGGCGGATGCATCGAACGCGAGCCAGGGGTCGAGCTCCCCGCGGCTTCCCCGGCCCGGGTCTCCGCGCTTCGCGAAGGCGGCCCAGTACGAGCGCATCGCCTTCGAGAGCGCTTCGCGCGACTCGCGGCCCTTCTCGTCGAAGACCATCCCGCTCGCGCGGCCGAGATCGAAGTGACCGAAGACGAACGGGATCTCGAAACCGTGCGAGGCGCCGAGGAACTTCGAGAGGTCGGCGCCGAGAAACGACGGCTCCTCGTCCCAATCGAAGCGGTAGGCGAAGACGCGCGGCTCGACCCGCCGCATGGCTGCGGCCGGAGCGTCGACCCCGGTCGCCTTCCACATCCGCGACTGCGCGTCGGCAGTGGCGAAGAAGAGCTCCTCGTCGACGAAACGCGGAAAGATCCAGAGCACGCGCTCGACGTAGCGCTCGTTCGGGAAGAGGAAGAGCCGGTTCTCGTCGCGGTTGGTGCCGAGCACGACCGGAACGCGGTTCCAACCGTCGGTCGTCGCGAAGCGAGCGAGCGGATCGCCGACCGGGAGGACCACACCGTCGGGGAACGTCTTCGGCATGGGGATCATTCCGGAGGGGTCCGGCACGTAGGCGGCGAGAAGCGCCTCGGGCGTCTTGCCGCGCAAGTAGCCCGCGATCTCCGCGTCGCTCATCGCGGCGAGTTCGGCCTTCGCGGCGTCTATTCCCTTCGCTCCGTCCTTCTCGAGGAGCCGGAGCAGGATCTCCGAGGAGCTCTGCACGTGGCCGGCCGGAGTCGAATCGGCGAAGGCCTCGGCCTCTTCGGGCGACGAGAACCCGAGGCCTCCGCTCTGCACGATGGCGCGATGGAAGAGCCCGCGCGCCTGCGGAGCGAGCAGGAGCGTGAAGACGTTGGTACCGCCGGCCGACTCGCCGAAGATCGTCACGTTGTCGGGGTCGCCTCCGAAAGCGGCGATGTGGTCGCGCACGAATGCGAGTGCCGCGATGAGGTCGAGCGTCGCGAAGTTTCCGGAGCGCTCGACATCGTCGCTCGCGCCGGCACGAAGCGCCGCGTGTCGCATCCAGCCGAGAGGCCCGAGCCGGTACTGCACGGCGACCACGACGACGTTCTCGCTCGTCGCGAGATTCCCGCCGTCGTAGAAGCGGGTCGTTCCGATCGAGTTGCCCCCTCCATGGATCCAGACCAGGACGGGAAGCCGCTCGTCCGCGACCGGGACGACGCCGCCGGCGAAGCGTGGTGTCCAGACGTCGAGCGTGAGACAGTCCTCGCTTCCCTGGATGGTCCCCGCTTTGCCGTCGACTCCTGCGAAGGGGCTCGCGTACTGCGGACACGGCGCTCCGAACGAGGTCGCGGCGAGCGGGCCTTCGAAGCGCCCGATCGGGCTCGGCGCACGCCAGCGAAGCGCTCCCACCGGTGGCTTCGCGTACGGGATGCCGAGCCAGGCGTGCGAGCCGTAGCGCCCCTCGCCCCCCGTGACCTCTCCGGCCGCAATCACCCGTCGCGTCGCTTCGGGAGCGGGGACGAGTACGGGAGGAAGCGAAGACGAGCGGCAGCCCGCAGCAGCGAGGAGCGCGAGCGCGAGCACCGCTCGGGACGGGAGACGTCGGGGCATGCTGGACCTCCGGGACGCGATGCGAAAGAGGTAACGCGTCGCCCGGCCCGGGGCATCCGAACGGCCGGGCTCCCTGCGCGGGGCTGGACTACGATCGGGTCGACGCCGTGCCCTTCTTCAACCTCTACGACCATGGGTTCGTACGCGTCGCGCTCGCGATCCCCGAGGTGCGCGTCGCCGATCCCGACTGGAATGCGGCCCGGACCCTCGAGCTGCTTCGTGAGGCCGCCGAGGCTCGCGCCCTCCTCGCGGTCTTTCCGGAGCTCGGCCTCACCGCCTACTCCTGCGAGGACCTCTTCCACCAGCAGGCGCTCCTCGATGCGGCTCGCGAGGCGCTCGGTCGCGTGGTCGAGGCGTCGCGCGAGCTGCAGATCGCTGCGGTGGTGGGGCTTCCACTCGCGCTCGATGGCCGGCTCTACAACTGCGCAGCGGTCTTCGCGCGGGGCCGTTTGCTCGGCGTGAGCCCGAAGAGCTTCCTTCCCAACCACCAGGAGTTCTACGAGCTTCGCCAGTTCACGCCCGGCGCGATCTCGCGGCGGACGCACGTCGACCTCTGCGGTGAGTCCCAGGTTCCCTTCGGAACCCGACTGCTCTTCGACGTCGAGGGCGTCTCGCGCTTGCGATTCTTCGTCGAGATCTGCGAGGACCTCTGGACACCCGTTCCACCGTCGTCGTTCGCTGCGCTCGCTGGCGCCACCGTGCTCGTGAACCTCTCGGCCTCGAACGTCACGATCGGCAAGGACGAGTACCGCCGGCAGCTCGTCGCGGGACAGTCGGGGCGCTGCATCGCCGGCTACGTCTACGCCGCGGCCGGCTACGGTGAGTCGACCACCGATCTCGCCTGGGATGGTCACGGCATGATCTACGAGAACGGGACGAAGGTCGCGGAGTCCGAGCGCTTCGTGTACGGCCCGCAGCTCGTGGTGGGAGAGATCGATCTCGATCGCATCGAGGCGGATCGGATGAGGAACACGAGCTTCGCTCAGGCCGCGTCGCTGCATGCGTCCGAGTGCGAGGGCTTCCGCCGCATCGCGGTCGCGATCGAGCCGCCCGCCGACGAACGGCTGCCCCTCGTCCGCCGCTACGAGCGCTTTCCCTACGTACCGGCCGACCCGGCGACCCGCGACTCGCGTTGCCGGGAGGTGAGCGAGATCCAGGTGCAGGGACTCGTGAAGAGGCTCCGGGCGATGCGTTCGGAGAAGGTCGTGATCGGAGTCTCGGGGGGCCTCGATTCGACGCAGGCCCTGCTCGTCTGTGCGCGCGCGATGGACGCCATGGAGCTTCCGCGAGCGAACGTACTCGCCTACACGCTTCCTGGCTTCGCCACGAGCGAGCGGACGCTCGGTCAGTCACGGAGGCTCATGGAGGCGGTCGGCGCGACGGCAGGCGAGATCGACATCCGGCCGAGCTGCATGCAGATGCTTCGCGACATCGGTCATCCCTTTGCGAGCGGTGAGCCGGTCCACGACGTCACCTTCGAGAACGTCCAGGCGGGGGAGCGAACGAGTCATCTGTTCCGTCTCGCGAATATGCAGGGCGCTCCGGTGGTGGGGACGAGCGATCTCTCGGAGCTCGCGCTCGGCTGGTGCACCTACGGCGTGGGCGATCACATGGCGCACTACCACGTGAACGCGAGCGTTCCGAAGTCGCTGCTGCGGTTCCTCGTGGGGCACGCGGCGCGGACCGACGCCTTCGGGCGAGACGTGAGCCGCGTCCTCGACGACGTGCTCGCGACCGAGGTGAGCCCCGAACTCGTCCCCGGTAGCGACGCGTCGACGCCCGGGCAGAGCACGGAGGCCGTGGTCGGTCCTTACGAGCTCCAGGACTTCCACCTCTACTACCTGTTGCGCTTCGGCCATCGCCCGCGAAAGGTCGCCTTCCTCGCCTGGAACGCCTGGCGCGACCGCAAGACGGGCGACTGGCCCGGTGTCGCCGACGACGATCGACACGAGTACGCGATCGGAGAGATCCGCCGCTGGCTCGGCGTGTTCTTGCGTCGCTTCTTCGAGCTCTCGCAGTACAAGCGCAGCGCGCTCCCGAACGCCCCGAAGGTGGGATCGGGAGGGTCCCTTTCGCCGCGCGGCGATTGGCGCGCGCCGAGCGACGCCGAGGCCGCGGCTTTCCTTGCCGATCTCGAGCGGGTTCCCGACCGGGAGCCCTGAGTGCGGACCCGGCGCGCGGCGACCCGGCTGCGAACGGAGTCCCGCGCGTTGCGGCGCCCCGGCGCGGCTCCGCGGGTCGTTCCGTTTTCCCGAAACCCGCTCTTGCGTCGTGTGGTGGCGCTCTACGCCGCGATCTGGCTGGCGCTCGCCATCGCACCGAAGTACCGATCGGATTGGCTCCTCGAGAACCTGCTCGTCTTCGGCTTCGCGGGCGCACTCGTCGCCACGCATCGCCGCTTCGTGCTTTCGAACTTCTCGTACGTCCTCATCGGAGCGTTCCTCTCGCTCCACGCGGTCGGAGCCTGGTCGACGTACGCCGAGGCTCCCGTCGGCTTCTGGTTGGCCCGGCTCTTCGATCTCCCTCGCAACCCCTACGATCGGGTCGTCCACTTCGCCTTCGGGCTCCTGCTCGCGTATCCGGTTCGCGAGATCGTGCTGCGGAGACTGCGGGCCGGCCCCGTGTCGGCCTTCCTGGTTCCGCTCTTCGCCATGATCGCGTTCAGTGGCGCTTACGAGATCGTCGAGTCCTGGGTCGCCCGGATCGTGAGCCCCGAGCTCGGCACCGCCTGGCTCGGAACGCAGGGAGACGATTGGGACGCGCAGAAGGACATGAACCTCGCGATGGTCGGCGCGCTCATTTCGCTCTCGTTCGCCGAGCTGCATCGTCGCGTCACGGGGCGAGAACTCTGGTGCCGGCTCGAGCCGGCCGCACCGCCGCCGGCATGACGCGCCTCGCGCCGGGAGACCGCGGCGCGCCGGTCGTTTGATACGCTCCCGGTCCCGATCGGAGGACGAGACGTGGCGACGCCGAAGCTCGAATGGGATACGACGATGTACCGCCTCGCGGTGGCGCAGCTCGACAAGACGGCCGCGCTGATCGAGCTCGACGACAACATCTGGGAGCGCCTTCGGACTCCGCAACGGGCGCTCGTCGTGTCGTTTCCGTTTCGGCGCGACAACTACGTCGAGGTCGACACGGTTTTCGGGTATCGCGTGCAACACCTGCTCACGATGGGACCGACGAAGGGCGGGATCCGTTACGACGTGGGCGTCGATCTCGGCGAGACGACGGCGCTCGCGATGTGGATGACCTGGAAGTGCGCGATCATGGGACTTCCGTTCGGCGGCGCAAAGGGTGGCGTCCGGATCGACCCGCGCGGTTTCTCCGAGCAGGAGCTCCAGCGCATCACGCGACGCTACACGTCCGAAATCATCGACATGATCGGCCCCGATCGCGACATCCCGGCGCCGGACCTCGGCACCAACGAGCAGACCATGTCGTGGATCATGGACACCTACTCGCAGCAGAAAGGGCACGCCGTCCCCGGTGTCGTCACGGGCAAGCCGATCGAGATCGGCGGCTCGCTCGGGAGACGCGAAGCCACCGGGCGAGGAGTCGTGACCTGCGTCGTCGAGTCGTGCCGGCAGCTCGGCCTCGCGATCGACGGTGCACGCGTGGCGGTCCAGGGCTACGGCCAGGTGGGCGGAACGGCGGCAAAGCTCGCGGGAGAGCTCGGGGCGCGCGTCGTCGCGGTTTCGGATCTGCACGGCGGAATCCACGACCCGGGCGGGCTCGACCTCGGAAAGGTCGAGGCGTGGCATCGGGAGCACGGCTCGTTCCGGGACTACCCCGGAGTCGATCACGTGACCAACGGCGAGCTCCTCGAACTCCCTTGCGAGATCCTCATTCCCGCCGCGATCCAGAACCAGATCACGCACGAGAACGCGGACCGGATCCGCTGCAGGATCCTCGCCGAGGGAGCCAACGGGCCGACGACCCTCGAGGCCGACGAGATCCTCTGGAAGAAGGGGGTGCACGTCGTCCCGGACATCCTCGCAAACGCGGGAGGAGTCACGGTTTCGTACTTCGAGTGGGTGCAGGACGCGCAGCAGTTCTTCTGGACCGAGGAGGAGGTCAACGGCCGCCTGATCCAGATCATGCAGCGGGCGTACCAGGACATCGCGGGCCTCGCGGGCTCGCGCGGGATCGATCTGCGAACGGCGGCGATGATGCGAGGCGTGAGACGGGTCGCCGAGGCCAAACGCCGCCGCGGCGTCTTTCCGTGATCCGGGTGGCGCGTGCCGGCCCGCTCGCCCGATCTTCTCGCAAGTCGGGCGTCGGTTCTGGCAGAATGGGACGCGGGTGCCAAGGCCGCCGGGGCGGCCCTCGCGCACGGTCCGGGGAGATGACGCAGCCATGAACCGAGGAAGACCGAAGCAGCCGCTCGCCCTCTCGGCCGATGAGAGGGAGACGCTCCGCCACTGGGCGAATCGACCGTCCACCCCGCCCGCGCTCGCCGAGCGGGCACGCATCCTGCTCGCATGCGCGGACGGCGAGACGAACAAGGCCGTGGCGCGCCGCCTCGGCGTTACGCCGCAGACCGTCGGCAAGTGGCGCGCGAGATTCCTGCGAAGTCGCCTCGACGGCCTGCTCGACGAGCCGCGCAGCGGCGCACCGAGGCGGATTCTCGAGTCCGATGTCGAGCGCGTCCTCACGCTCACCCTCGAGTGCGTCGGACCGAACGGGGCGCCCTGGAGCACGCGTTCGCTCGCGCAGGCGACGGGGCTCAGCCAGAGCGCCGTGAGTCGCATCTGGCGGGCCTACGGGGTGCGGCCGCGTTGCGGAGAGATCGCACGATTCTGGGCCGACCCGCAGTTCATCGCGCAGGTGCGGGACGTGGTCGGCGTGTACGCAGACCCGCCGACCTTCGCGCTCGCGCTCTGCGCGGACGCGCACGCGCTGCCGACCGTCGACCGGGTGAGGCCCGCGGCCGGGCGCGAGGGTGAGCTCGCGCTCGCCGAGAGCGTGCGTCGCCCGCTCCCCGGGCTGTTCACGGAGCTACCGCTTCCGGCCGGCCGCCTCTGCACGGTCGGCGAGCGGCGGGCGCGAAACCGCGAGTTCCGCGAGTTCCTCGACCGGATCGATTCAGAAGTTCCCCGTGGTCTCGACGTGCACGTCCTGCTTTCGCGCGACGGGACCCTCGAATCGTCGCTCGTCCAGAGCTGGCTTGCCGCGAGGCCCCGCTTCCAGGCGCATCCGATCCCGTCCCGGCTCGCGTTCGAGGAACTCGTCGAGCGCTGGCTGCAGATCGTCGGGAAGAAGCGTCGGGACGACGATCCCGGCGCGGCACGGCGGCCTCTCGTGCGTGCCCTCGATCGACACCGGGCGGCATGCGTCGCGCTTCCGGCTCGGCTCGTCTGGGTGAAATCGTGCGCCGAGATCGCGCAGGCACTCGGGGCGCGCTAGGAGACGGACCCAAGACGGGTCGGGTCGATCGCCTGGAAGGCGCACCCGAGGCCGGAGCAGAGGAGGGCGACCCGCCGGGTCGCCCCTACACAGGAATGTGAGAGGGCCGCCGTCGGTGGCGCGGCCGGCCCGAGGGAGCGATTCCTCGTACGGGCGCGCGGGG
>CAJPFO010000284.1 GCA_905339255.1 Myxococcaceae bacterium | reverse complement strand
GTCCTCCAAGTCCGCGGGCGGCGGCGAGCTCGAGGGGCTCGTCCGCGAGGCGCTGCGCCTTCTCGACGTGCGGCGACTCGCGATCTCGGTTCACGATGCCTGCTTCCCGGCAGACGCGGACGAGGACGTCGGCCGGGGATCTCCGTACTCCCGAGGAGGCCTTCGCTTCGTCGCGTGGGCGCGCGGGCTCGGATTCGACGTCTTGCAGCTCGGTCCGCAGGGCCGGACTCCACGCGACGACCCCTCTCCGTACCGCGGTTCGATCTTCGCCCGGAGCCCGCTCTCCGTGGCGCTCGCGCCGCTGGCCGACGATCCGGCTTGGGGCGGGATCCTCGACCGCGCGCTCCTCGACTCCGCGATCGAGCGTTCGCGATCGATCCCGCGCGAGCGCGTCGCCCACGAGCACGCGCTCGTCGAGCACGAGCGTCTGCTCGCTGCAGCGTGGCGCGAGTTCGAGGTCTCGCCCCGAGCCGGCCTCCCGGCGCTCGTGCGAGAGGCGCGCGCGGAGCACCGCGCTGCTCTCGCCCGTTTCGAGCACGAGAACCGGGACTGGCTCGAGCGCGCCTCCGTCTTCGAGGCGCTCCGCACGGAGTACGGACACGCGGACTTTCGCAGCTGGTCCGGAGCGGACGGGAGCGGGATCGACGCACGCCTCTACGCGCCGGCCCGCGATCGCGTCGCGATGCACGCGGGCCGGATCCGTGAGATCCTCGCTTCGAACGAAGCGCGCGTCTCGCGATTGCGCTTCGAGCAGTACGTCGCCCACGCGCAGCACGAACGGCTCCGCCGGGCGGCGAGGGATCTCGGGATGAGGCTTTACGCGGATCTCCAGGTCGGCTTCGCACCGGAGGACGAGTGGAGCCACCCCGAATGCGTCCTCGACGTCTACCGCATGGGCGCTCCGCCGAGCCGCACCAACCCGGAGGGGCAGCCTTGGGATTACGCCGTCCTCGATCCGGATGCGTACGATGCCCCGGCAGGAGGCGCAGGACCGGTTCGTCATCTGCTGCGGCGGCGCCTCGATCGGATCTTCTGCGATTTCGACGGCGTTCGCATCGACCATCCGCACGGACTCGTCTGTCCCTTCGTCTACGACGCAGACGCGGAGGACCCCGGCTTTGCGGTGCGCCACGGCGCACGCCTTTTCTGCTCCCCCGACCTCGAGGATCATCCGACGCTCGCGCGGTTCGCGATCGCACGTACCGCCGACCTGCATGCCGAGCCCCGACCCGAACGCTGGGCGGACGACTGGGTCGTACGCCTCGACGAGGCGCAGGTCGCCCGCTACTCGCGCCTGTTCGACGAGATCGTCGAGGCGGCACTGCGGCACGGCTCGGGACGCGAGGAGATCGCCTGCGAGGTGCTCTCGACCCTTCCGTACCCGCTCCGGCGCGTGCTCGAGCGGCACGGCCTCGGCCGCTTCCGGGTCACGCAGAAGGCGTCGATCGCCGACCCTCGCGACGGCTACCGAAGCGAGAACGCGAGTCCCGAGGATTGGATCATGGCCGGAAACCACGACACCCCGCCGGTCTGGAGGGTCGTCCGCGATTGGGCGGAGAGCGGGCAGACCGCGCCGCGCGCGAGCTGGCTCGCCGAGCGCCTCGCGCCGGCCGGTACGAGGCCGAGCGACCTCGCTTCCCGCATGGCACGGGATGCCGGCCTGCTCGCTCACGGGCTCTTCGCCGACCTCTTCACGAGCCCCGCGCGGCAGGTGATGATCTTCTTCGCAGACGTGCTCGGGATCGAGGAGTCCTACAACGTGCCGGGAATCCGTCGTGCGGAAAACTGGACTTTGCGGGTGCCGCCCGACTACGTCGACCTTCATGCGGCGCGCTGCGCCGGGCTCCGTGCCCTCGACCTTCCTTTCGCCTTCGCGCTCGCGCTCCGCTCCGGCCCTGCCGATTCCGGACGTCGGCGCATCGCCGAAGCGCTCCTCGCGCGCTCCCCTGCGGGCCGCGAGGCCCTCCGATGAGCTCTCGCAAGTCTCGCGGCCGCAATCCCTCCGTCGCGCCCGATTCGGACTGGTACAAGGACGCGATCCTCTACGAGGTCCGGATCGGCGCGTTCCAGGACAGCGATGGCGACGGGATCGGGGACCTCGTCGGGCTCACGCAACGCCTCGATTACCTCGAGGACCTCGGCGTCACGACGCTCTGGCTCCTTCCCTTCTATCCCTCTCCGATGAAGGACGACGGCTACGACATCTCGGACTACACGCGGGTCCATCCGGAGAGCGGAACTCTCGAGGACTTCGAACGTTTTCTCGACGAGGCGCATCGGCGAGGCCTCCGGGTCATGACCGAGCTCGTGATCAACCACACCTCCGACCGCCATCCCTGGTTCCAACGTGCGCGTCGTTCGCCTCCGGGAAGCCGCTTCCGCGACTACTACGTCTGGAGCGAGACGCCGGACCGTTACCCCGAGGCTCGGATCATCTTCAAGGACTTCGAGCCCTCGAACTGGAGCTGGGATCCCGTCGCGCGCGCCTACTACTGGCATCGCTTCTACTCGCACCAGCCGGACCTGAACTTCGAAAGCGCCGACGTCCGGAGGGAGATCCTCCGCGTGATCGATTTCTGGTTCGAGCTCGGCGTCGATGCGTTGCGTCTCGATGCGATTCCGTACCTCTTCGAGCGCGAGGGGACGGGCTGCGAGAACCTCCCCGAAACCCACGACTTCCTTCGCGCGCTTCGCGCGCACGTCGAGGCGCGCTGGCGCGATCGGATGCTGCTCGCCGAAGCCAATCAGTGGCCGGAGGACGCCGCGGCGTACTTCGGCGACGGCGACCAATGCCACATGGCGTTCCACTTCCCGCTCATGCCGCGCCTGTTCATGTCGCTCCATCTCGAAGACCGCTTTCCAATCCTCGACATCCTCCAGCAGACCCCTCCGATTCCGGATTCGTGTCAGTGGGCTCTGTTCCTGCGAAACCACGACGAGCTCACACTCGAGATGGTCACCGACGAGGAACGCGACTACATGTACCGCGTCTACGCGAGCGACTCGCGCGCGCGGATCAACCTCGGAATCCGCCGGCGGCTCGCCCCGCTGCTCGGAAACGATCGGCGGCGAATCGAGCTCATGAATGCGCTGCTCTTCTCGCTTCCCGGAACTCCGGTTCTCTATTACGGAGACGAGATCGGCATGGGCGACAACTACTACCTCGGCGATCGGAACGGAGTCCGCACGCCGATGCAGTGGAGCTCGGATCGCAATGCCGGGTTCTCGCGATCGAATCCCCAGCGGCTCCATCTGCCGGTGATCATCGATCCCGAGTATCACTTCGAGAGCGTGAACGTCGAGGCGCAGCGGAACAACCTCCATTCGCTGCTCATGTGGACGCGCAGGCTGATCGCGCTCCGAAAGCGCCATCGTGCCTTCGGCCGGGGAACGATCGAGTTCCTGACGCCGCGCAATCACCGGGTTCTCGCCTTCGTTCGAAGCCTCGGCGACGAACGGATCCTCGTCGTCGCGAACCTCTCGCGCTTCGTCGAGTACGTCGAGCTCGATCTCTCGCGGTACTCGGGCCGGACGCCGATCGAGCTCTTCGGACGCAAACCGTTTCCGAGGATCGGCGAGCTTCCGTACCTGCTCACGCTCGGTCCCCACTCGTTCTACTGGTTCGCGATCGCCCCGTCGGAGGCCGCCGATCCGGTGGCGGAGATCGGCGCCGACGCCACGCGCACCCCGGTGCAGATCGCGTCCGATCCTCGAGCGCTCTTCGGCGGCGCCGCAACGGCGAGCCTCGAGACCGCGCTTGCCGGAATCCTCGAGGGTCGTCGCTGGTTCGGCGGCAAGACGAGCATGAGACGGACGTGCACGCTGGTCGACGCCGTCGAAATCGGTCGGGACGGTGTCCTGGCCTGGCTCGCCATCGTCCGGGTCGAGACGATCGACGGCGGCGTCGACGTCTACGCGCTTCCGATCGCCGTGGCCAGCGGTCGGCGTGCCGAGGAGATCCGCTCTCGGTCGCCGCACGCAATCCTCGCGGAACTCGTCGACGCGAGCCGCGACGGACGATCCGGCGCCCTGCTCTACGAGGCCGCCGAGGAGCCCGCGGTGGCGCTCCGGCTTCTCGACATGATCGCGGGGCAGCGGACGCTCCGGGGGCGGGCCGGGGCGGTGAGCGGCACCACGACCTCGCAGTTCCGCTCCTTCCGCGACGTCGCCAAGGAGCCGCCGCGTCCGAGCCCGCTGCGCGTCGAGCAGACCAACACCTCGATCGCCTTCGGCGAGGGACTCATCCTGAAGCTCATCCGGCGGCTCGGGGAAGGCACGAACCCCGAACTCGAGATCGGCCGCTTCCTCACCGAGCGGACCGGCTTCACGGCCTTCGCGCGCGTCCTCGGGGCGATCGAATACCAGAGCCCTCGAGGAGAGCCCCTCACGCTCGGGTTGCTCTTCCCTTGGGTCGAGAACGAAGAGGATGCCTGGCGGCACGCGGTCGATTGCGCCCAGCAGTTCTTCGACCGTATCCAGGCGCATCCCGAACGCGGATCGCCGCCGCCCGACGAGGGCAACGTGATCGAAGCGGCGCGGCGACCGATCTCCGCCCTCGGCGCAGACGTGATCGGCGGGTACCTCGAGACGGCGCGGCTCCTCGGCCGACGGACGGCCGAGCTCCACGCCGCTCTCGCCTCCGATCGGGACGACCCTTCCTTCGCGCCCGAGCCCTTCACCTCGCTTTACCAGCGCTCGCTCTACCAGTCGATGCGGAACTCGACCTACGAGACGTGGCGGCGTCTGCGCGAGGCCACGCCCTCGTTCTCCGGCGAAACGCGAAGCGACGCCGAACGCGTCCTCGGTCTCGAAGCGGCCGCGCGCGAACGCTTCCATGAGATCGTCGGGGTCCGTCTCTCGGCGATGCGGATCCGATGTCACGGCGACCTCCACCTCGGCCAGATCCTCCACACCGGAAGCGACATCGTATTCATCGACTTCGAAGGTGAACCCGCGCGGACGCTCTCGCAGCGCAGGCTCAAGCGCTCGCCGCTCCGCGACGTCGCCGGGATGCTCCGTTCATTCGACTACGCCGCACGGGGAACGCTCCTCGAAGCCTCCGAGGCGGGGACCCTACCCGCCGATTCCGAGGGACTCGCGCGGTGGGCGCGCTTCTGGAGCCGCTCGGTCGGCGCGGCGTATCTCTCGGCATACCTCGAGCGGGGTGCCCACGACGGCCTCGTCCCGAGCGATCCGGCCGGACTCGAGCGTCTGCTCCGGGTCCTGCTGCTCGAGAAGTGCGTCTACGAGATCGCCTACGAACTCGCCCACCGCCCCGGCTGGATCCGGATCCCGCTCTGCGGTGTGATCGACCTCCTGGGCGGGTGATCCCCTCCGGAGCGGAGCGGCGTTAAGGTATGGACCCATGCGAGAAGCCCTGCGCAAGAAGCTCGTTTCGGCCGACGCTGCCGCAGCGCTCGTGCGATCCGGCGACTGGGTCGATTACGGCGCGGCCCTCGGCCAGCCCGATCTCTTCGATGCCGCGCTCGCGCGGCGCAAGGACGAGCTCCGGGGGGTGCGGATCCGAGCGTGTCTCTCGATGGCACCGCGCGCCGTCCTCGAGGCCGACCCGACCGGCGAGCATTTCCTCTGGTTCAACTGGCACTTCTCGGGAATCGAGCGGGCGCCGGAGCGAAGCGGCCGCTGCAGCTACATCCCGATGAACTTCGGTGAGGCCCCGGACTATTACCGGCGTTTCGTCGATCCGATCGACGTCGTCTGCATCAAGACGACTCCGATGGACTCGCACGGCTTTTTCAACTTCGGCGGAGCCGTCGCGAACACGCGAGCGATCACCGAGCGAGCCGAGCGCCTCGTCGTCGAGACCTGCGAGGCGATGCCCTACGTCTACGGATCGCAGGCCGCGGTCCACATCGACGAGGTCGACGCCGTAATCGACGGCGGCGAGGGTTCGCTTCCCGAGCTCAAGAACCCTCCGGTCTCCGAGGCCGACCGGAAGGTCTCGGAGCTCATCACCCCGCTCGTCGAAGACGGCTCGTGTCTCCAGATCGGCATCGGAGGCATGCCGAACGCGGTCTGTGCGGCGCTCAGGGACGCCGGGGTTCGCGACCTCGGCATCCACACCGAGATGTTCGTCGACGGGATGGTCGATCTCGTCGAGGCGGGCGTCGTGACTGGCGCGCGAAAGACGACCGACCCCGGGCAGACGGTATTCACCTTCGCCGCCGGATCGCGGCGGACGTACGATTTCATCGATCGCAACGCCCGGGTGCAGAGCCATCCGGTCGATTACACCAACGCTCCCGAGACGATCCGCCGCAACGATCGCGTCGTGTCGATCAACAACACCACGCAGATCGACCTCCAGGGTCAGGTCGCCTCCGAGAGCGACGGCCACCGCCACCTGACGGGCACCGGCGGCCAACTCCAGTTCGTTCGCGGCGCCTACGCCTCGCGAGAAGGCAAGAGCTTCATCTGTCTCTCGTCGACCTGGGAGAAACGCGGCGAGAGGCGGAGCCGAGTCGTTTCGACTCTCACACCCGGAAACGTCGTCACGACGCCACGCACCGACGTCATGTACGTCGTAACGGAGTACGGAATCGTGAATCTGAAAGCCAAGTCGATCGCCGAGCGAGCGCGGGCGCTGATCGACCTCGCGCATCCCGATTTCCGCGAGGGACTCGCGCGCGAGGCGCGAGAGCTCGGGCTCGTCCCGCGCGCGTTCTGGTAGTCGCTCCGGCTACACCTCGGCGTTCGGCGAGGAGTCGAGCGAGGCGTCGCGAAGCCGCCGGCGCAAGAGGGATTGCAGCAGGACGAAGCTTCCGACGACGATCAGCACCGCGAGCACGACGAGCTCGGCGACACGCCGAGGGTCGCCCTCCAGGAGCCCGGCCCCGAGCAGCACGAGAGGCAGGGCCTCCGGAACGAGCCCCACGGCGGAGCCGCCGAGATACGCGCGGTGCCCGACCCCGGAAAGGGAGAGCGCCACCGTCGTCATCATTCCCGGTAGCGGAAGGAGCCTTGCGATGACGACGCCGCCGAAGCCGGGATCGTTCCCGAGAAAGGCGAGCTTCGGATGGAGCAGGAGCCGCGGGGGGCTCGCCGTGTGCCGCTCGCGCAGGAACACGAAGGCGGTGTAATAGGCCACGAGCGTCGCGGCGGTCGTGATCCCGAGCCCGGCTGCGAATCCGAACAAGGCTCCCGCGAGCGGGCAGAAGAGCAGGCGCGGCACGCCGAAGAGGACGGCGAGCGCCATCACCACCACGAACGCGACGGCGCCGGCCGGGCCGAGCTCGGCGATCCGATGCGCGGTGGCGCCGTCGGGGTCGAGCAGGTCCGCGAGCGGCGTCGCGCGGAACACGATCACACCGGCCACCGTGAGCGCGAGCAGGGCGAGCGCCTTCCAAAGTACGCGCGTCGGGCCGACGAGCGGTTGCTGCGCCTCCTCGTCCGTGCCGGTTTCCATCGCCCTCCCCGCGGATCCGCTGCCGCGCCCAATCCTCGCCCCCACGAACTCGCAGGGCAAGGGGGCGGCAACGAGCCGGGGATCAGGCTCCGGCGCTCCCGTCGAGGGTGCGTCGGAACCAGCGCCGGTAGGTTTCGACGGGCTGCGCCCCGACGAGGACGAAAGTGCTCGAAGCGACGCGTACGGCGGGCACGCCGCTCGCCTCGAGCGCGAGCGCCTCGTCGTGCTCGGCGCGGACGCGAGCCTCGAGCGCCGGATCGCGGACCTTCTCGAACGCCTCGGGAGCGAGCCCCGCGTCGGCCCAGAGGGCGCGAAGCGTCGGCTCGCGGCTCACGTCGCGGCTCTCGGAGAAGTAGGCCCGGAACAGCCTCCGGCGGTATTCGGATCCTTCTGCACGCCCGAGCGCCGCGGCGGCCTTCGCCGCCACGTGCGCGGGAACGCTGTGCGACGGCGGACCCTCGTCTCCTTGCCAGGTCCGGAATCCGGCGAGCGGCTCGTCGGCCGCGGGGCGCTCCCAACTCCGCGTATAGGCGCGGAATCTCTCGAGATCCCCTCCCACACGCGGCTCGGGGCGGAGCAGGTAGCTCTTCCAATCGATCCGGATCGCTCCGCCGAACTCGGCCTCGAGTGCTTCGAGGCGAAGCGACGCGTTCCAGCACCACGGACAGAGGAAATCCGACCAGAGCGTCACGTCGAGCGGTGCCATGGCCCGAAGCTATCGCCGCGAGCGGCACGACGCCCGAGCCACGAGGCTTTTCCTTTGACCGCCCGGTCACGATCGGCGTACGCTCGTTCCGGGTTCTGGGAGTCGGTTTCCGCGGCCTCGGCGGCGGAGCTCGAGGAGTGCGCCGCCCGATGTCGCGTCACGTCCGCGAGGCGAGAGCCAGGCGCCCGATCACGGGGCTCGTGATCGCAGCGTCGCTCTTCGCCGTAGCGCTCCCGTCCCGAGCCTTCGAGTTCCTGGATGGCCGGATCCAGGTGCACGGCTACGTCGAGGCGCAGCTCCGCACCATCTCGGATGGCTTCCGCTCGCAGCGCTTCTACGCGAGCCAGTGGGCGAACCTCCTCGCGCTCGAGATCGAGGTCGATCTCGCGCCCGAGGGCTTCGGCCCGTTCGCGAGTGCGACGGGATTCGCTCGTGGCGAGGTCCGCTTCGAGTGCATCTGGAGCCAGGCCTGCGGGCTCTCGCCGAGCACGACGCTCTTCGGAAACCGCGCGAACCGCCAGCCGCAGAACCTCTCGAACGGCGTGACGAGCGGCTATTCGGGAGTGATCCGGACCGGAGACTCGCGACGCATCCAGAACACGAACGGCAATCTGGTCGAGTTCTACCGGGCGCCACCGCTCGACGGCCTCGCCGATCTCGGTGCGAACAACCTCGAGGGGACCTTCGCACCCGTCCTCGACGCGATGATCACGACCAAGCGCCTCGAAGGATCGCTCGGAGCGATGGTGTTCCCACAAGGCCCCTGGCTCCCGAAGACACGGATCGCTCCGATCGGCGCGCTCGCGGCCGTCCCCAACGTGACGGGTCCCTTCCCTCCGCAGCCGCCGCTTCCGTTGCGCCCCCTCGTTCCGAACCAGGCGACCGGCGAGGAACTCCCGCACGGTCTCTACTCGCCTTCGCGAGCGCTCGTCCGCGAGATGGATTCCTACGACACCTTCGACCAGAACTTCACGCAGGGACAGCTCCAGTGGAACCACGGTGCGAGCCAGGGGCAGACCGGGGAACTGAAGGAGGCCTATCTCGACCTCGAGATCCTCGAAGGCTCGCTCTTCCTTCGCCTCGGCAAGCAGCAGATCGTCTGGGGGAAGACGGAACTCTTCCGCACCACGGACCAGCTCAACCCGCAGGACCTCGCGCTCTCGTCGCTCCCGAGCCTCGAGGAGTCCCGGATCGCTCTCTGGGCTGCGCGCGCCATCTACTCCCTCTACGACGTCGGACCGCTCGAGGACTTCCGCATCGAAGTCGCCGCGAACCTCGACGGCTACCAGCCGATCGACCTCGGGAAGTGCGGCGAGCCGTACACGATCTTCCTCGTCTGCGCGAAGTCCTACGGTCTGTTCGGACACGGCATCCTCGGCCTCGGGATCGCCGGCGAGAAGCGGCCGCAGAATTGGTGGGAGAACGTCTCGGGTCTCGAGATCGGCGCGCGGATCGAGTTCAGGTGGGAGCGATTCAGCTTCGCGATCACCGACTTCTGGGGCTACTCGGACCTGCCGACGGTCGACTACTTCAACGAGTACGAGCGGAAGGTCGACGTCGCGACGGGAGCTCCGCTCGACGTCGACGCAAGCGCGCTCACTCCCGCGAACGCCCTCACGCTCCATCCCGCGAACCGGCAGGCCTACGACGTCGTCTGCTCGGCCACGGTCGGGATCGCCGGGAGCGTGATCCCGGCCGTCGCCGACAACTGCCTGCTCGACCTGCTCAACTCGAGCACGCCGATCGCGGTCGGAATCACGCCGGCGAACGGTCTTTCCGCCGTGCTCGCCGGTACTCGTGGCCTCGCGGGCTCGCCACCCGCAGCGAACTTCGTGCTCGGTGTCCTCACCAACCAGATCGGCGCGAGCTTTCCCGTCGTCCAGCTCAACCGGGATCCGGGCGATGCGCTGGCCTACGCCGGGCCGCTCGGCCCGCGCTCGGCGCTCTCGAACTACCTGAGCCCGCAGCAAGCGGCGCTGCTCGGCTGTGGTCCGTTCTACGGAACGATCTGTGACGTCGAGGGGATCGACCTCTTCAACTCCGAGGCGAGTGCGCTCGTGCAGTCGTTTCCGCAGTTCGAGCCGGGGGGGCCGGTCGCGACCCGCTTCTGGAACGGAGCGCTCGTCAAGCTTCCGGGTTCGCGGGGTCCCGGCGACCCGGGCTACGACCCTTTCGTCGACGGCTGCACCGGGACGACCGACCTGCAGGGGAGTCCGCTCGCGCCGTGCCTGGCGTCGAACGCGGGCTTCGGCGGCGCGCTCACCCTCTCGAACCCACAGACCGGGGAACGTTTCCAGAACGAGCTCGGTGCGCTCTCGTGGAACTTCATGATGCTGCTCTACTCGCTCGGTACGCTCCAGCCTCGAAGCGATTGTTCTCCGCTTCCGATCGACGAGAACCGCCCCCCCACCCGCCAGGAGATCCTCGACTGCAAGTTCGTGAGCGCGGTCTTCGCAGTGACCGGAACCCAGCGCCCCGAAGCGGTCGCCGGGGGCAATGGGCGTTTCGGCCGCCGCGATTTCCTCTGGACGGGCGGATCCGAGCTCCAGCTCTTCTACCAGAAGCGGAACGTGCTCGGTTTCGCGACGGACTTCGCGGAGGATCGGAGCAAGACGAACTGGAGTCTCGAGTTCACGTGGTTCGCGAACGAGGCCTTCGCGAACACGACGGTCCCGCGCGGCTTCTCGACCATGGACTCGCTCAATCTCACGATCTCGGTGGATCGTCCGACCTTCGTGAACTTCGCGAACCCGAGCCGAACCTTCTTCTTCAACATGCAGTGGTTCATCCGCTACCTCCCCGAGTACGAGGGGCTCGGCACCTACACGGCGGACGGCCCGTGGAGCTTCCTCGGAACCTTCTCGGTCTTCACCGGCTACTTCCAGGATCGCCTGCTTCCCGCACTCACGACGGTCTACGACGTCCACTCGTCGTCTGGCGCGGTGATCGGACAGTTGACCTATCGATTCTCGGAGGTCTTCTCCGCGACGATCGGAGCGGCGAGCTTCTTCGGCGAACCCTCGTACGCCCGGATCCCGATCCGCCAGGCGATCCTCTCGAACAGCGGTGGCGACTTCGAGACGCGGACGAACTTCCAAGGGCTCTCACCGATCGCCGAACGGGACGAGGTCTTCTTGCTGCTTCGTTACACGTTCTAGGTCGACGCAGCCCCCGACCACCGTTTTCTCTCGCGTTGCGCCGGCGATTCGGGCACGAGGCCCCGATGGCGCCCCCCCTCCTCGCCGAGCGCACGTGCTCGCGAACGAGCCTCGTGCTCGTCGCCGCCGTGGTCTCGTCCGCTTGCGCAGCGAGCCCGTCGCTTCCGGTCACGGCGCCTGCAAGGAACGCGCAGGAGGCGCCGGTCGTGCTGCGGTTCGCTTGGCCCGAAGGCTTCGAGGCGAGCGTCTCCGGCGCCGAGCAGCGGACGCTTTCGAGCGACGGCAATGGGGATACCACGCGCGACGAGGTTGCGTACCGCCTGCGTCTCGAGCCCGCGGCCGAAGGCGCCTTCATCCGCTACGAGGAGTTCGCGTTGCCGGGGCCGAGCGGAGGAGGGCTCATCCCGCTGCGGCGGGTCCCCGGACTCGAGCGGCTCGCCGACCTGCTGCGGCCGGGCTTTGCCGTCGCGGAAGACGGGAGATTTCTCGGCCTTCCGGGCCTCGAAGCGACGGTCGACGCGGTGAACCGCGAGCTCGACGCGCTCCACGCCCGGCGCGATCCGCTCCCGGCCGAGGCACCCGCTCTGCCGACGCGATTCTCGGCCGAGATCTTCAGCCGACGCGCGCCCGTCGATTGGTGGCCGATGGTCGAGATGTGGGCCGGTCGCGAGATCGTTCCGGGGAATCGCTACGAAGTCGATCTCGTGACCCGGATGCCGCTTCTCGAAGGCACCGTGCTGCGCATGGACGCCGAGCTCTCGGTGAGTGAGTTCGTCCCCTGCGAGAGCGACGGACCGCCGCACTGCGTCGAGCTCGTCCTCGAGAGCTGGCCGGACCCCCACGAGCTCGAGCCTCTGCTCGCGGCGAGCGCCGACGCCTCCCGCCCTGCGGCGCCGGTCGCCGTCACGCGAATCGATCTCCGCGAGCGCGTGCGGCTCCTCACGGACCCGGGCACGCTCGTTCCGCGCCGGCTCGAGACCCGACAGCGGGCGCGAGTCACCGTGCGGCTTCCCGACGGAAGCACGCACACCGACGCCCTCGACCGCGAGTCGGACCTCGTGTTCCATCCCGAGACCTGAGCGAAGGAGGAGGAGCGATGGAGATCCCGAAGCAGGGGCTCTCGAAGGACGAGGTGTTTCGACGCCTCGAAGCGTTCCGCGCCGACGACATGCCGTGGCGTGACGGACGCACCTGGGCGTACGTCTACGATCCCGGCCGCGAGGCCGAGGAGATCATCAAGCGCGCGTTCTCGATGTATCTGACCGAGAACGCTCTCGACCCGACCGTCTTTCCGAGCATGATGCGGCTCGAGAACGAGCTCGTCGCGATGGCGGCGCGACATCTGCGCGGAAACGAGCACGTCGTCGGGAACTTCACGAGTGGAGGGACCGAGAGCATCCTGCTCGCCGTCAAGACCGCTCGCGATCGCGCGCGCGATCTTCGCCCGGAGATCCGCGAGCCCGAGCTCTTGCTCCCCTCGACCGCACACGCCGCCTTCCACAAGGCCTGTCACTACCTCGACGTGCGCCCCGTGTCGGTGCCGGTCGACCCGAAGACCTTCAAGGCCGATCCGGAGGCGATGCGAGCCGCGATCACGAAGAACACGATTCTGATGGTCGGCTCGGCGGTCTCCTACGCGCACGGCGTGGTCGACCCGATCCGCGAACTCGGCGAGATCGCCCTCGAGAACGATCTCCTACTCCACGTCGACGGCTGCATGGGCGGCTTCTTGCTGCCGTATTTCCGCAGGCTCGGGGCGAGTGTCCCGGACTTCGAGTTCCACGTTCCGGGCGTGACGTCGATCTCGATGGACTTCCACAAGTACGCGTTTGCGGCGAAGGGCGCTTCGGTGATCCTCCACCGCAGCAAAGAGCTCCGCAAATACCAGATCTACGCCTGCTCGAACTGGACGGGCTACACGGTGATCAACCCGACGGTCCAGAGCACGAAGTCGGGAGGCCCCCTCGCGGCGGCGTGGGCGGCGCTCTCCTTCATCGGAGACGACGGTTACCTCGAGATCGCACGTACCGTGCTCGAAATGACGCGCGCGATCGCCGACGGCGTTCGCCGGATCCCGGGGTTGCGTCTGCTCGGCGAGCCCGAGATGAACCTCGTCGCGTTCACCTCCGACGAGGTCTCGGTCTTCCACGTGATCGACGAGATGAAGCAGCGCGGCTGGTACATCCAGCCGCAGCTCGGCTACGGGAACTCGAAGGAGAACATCCACCTTTCGATCAATCCCGCGAGCGTGCGCTGGGTCGAGCCGATGCTCGCGGACCTGCGCGAGTGCGTCGAGAAGGCCCGCTCGATGCCGTCGGGCGATCTCGCCTCGAAGCTCGGCCCTGCGCTCGAGGGGCTCGATCCCGCGACGGTCGGCGACGAGCAACTGCGAGCAATGCTCGCGATGGCCGGCGCCGGCGGCGCCTCGCTCCCGTCGAGGATGGCGGAGGTGAACGAGGTGATGAACGCGCTTCCCGTGAAGCTCCGCGAGAAGCTCCTCGTCGCGTACTTGAACGACCTCTATCGCCAGCCGGACGAGTAGCGGGTGCTCGAGACACCGCTTCGAGCGGCGGATCTCGCGAACGCCGTCACGTCGTTCTCGACCCTCGGCGCGGGGCTCACCACCCTCGCGCTCGGGTGGCTCGTGCCGCCGCGACAGCCCCTGCGTTGGCTCGCCGTGTGGGGAGCGCTCTTCGTCACGGGGATTCCGACGCTCGGCTGGCACGGATGGGGAACCGAGACGTGGCGGGTCCTCGACGTCGGGACGAACCTCCTGCTGGCCTTCGCGCTCCAGGTCGCCGTGCTCGGGGACTTCCATTCGCGCTCGGTACGCCGCCGCGTCGTCGTCGGATCGGCGATCGCGAACCTCGCCGCGATCGCGCAGCTCGCGTCGGAAGCGATCTCCGGCGAGCGATCGCACGTGATCTCGTTCGGTGCGCACGGAGGCTTCTACGCGGGTGAGGCGATGTTGATCGCGGACGCGCTGCTCGTGACGGGGCTCCTGGTCGCAAAGCGTCGCGAGTTCCCCGACGCGGCACGCCCCCTGCTCTGGATCATGACTGGGCTCTTCGCGGTCGGACTCGGACTCGCCACCGCCGAGGGAGACGTCGTCACCGGCCGCGTCGGAGCGTGGCACGCGCTCTGGCACGTCGTCGGCGGTTTCGGATTCGTGTTCCTCTGGGCGTTCGTCCACGTCCGACTCTCGCGAGCGGGCTCCGGCTGACGCTCACCAGAGCCACCGGAGATCGACCCGCGACGGCTCGGGTCGGTCTCCTAGAGCAGGACCGCGAGCTGCCGCGAGTGGGCCACGAGCGTGCCGTCGGGAGTCCAGATCTCTCCGTCCTCCTCGAAGAACCCCTCGCGCGCCTCGCGTGCGCGGAAGACCGCGAGCAGATGGTCCCCCGCGCTCGATCCCTCGAGCGGCAGCGTCGAGCGGAAGTGGATCGTGAGATCGACGGTGGGCATCGCACCGAGGGTCGATCCCGGGGTGAGCGTCGACATCACCGCGGGCGGAAAGGCGTCGGTGAAGGCCGCGACCGCGAGCGCGTCGGCCACGCGCGGCTCTTCGAGTCGGATCCAGCCGCCGAGCGCGGCCTCGGGCGCCCCGGTGTACGGGCGGCCACCGAACGCCCAGCGGTAGTCGTAGCGTTCGTGGAGCGGCAGGCGGATCCCTCCCTCGACGTCGCGTAGCGAGACGCAGCGCTCGGGAGGCGCCACCTCGGGCATGCGAGCGTTGCGAAGCGAGCCGCCGGGGCGCGGCGCCGAGAACGCCGCGAGCGCGAGCACCAGCAGCTTCTCGCCGGCGAACATCCGTGCCGAGAGTGTCGAGAGCGAGCGACCGCGGCGCTCGATGCGAACCTCGATCCGGACGGAGCCCTCCGGCGGCGGCGCTGCGTAGTGGAGGGTGAGCGAACGGGGCGCCCGCTCCGGATCTCCGACCGCCTCGGCGAGCGCCCGGAGCATCACGGCGGCGACGTAGCCCCCGTTCGGCCCGCGGACGATCCACCAGTTCCGGCTCATCTCGGCCTCGAACGCGATCGTCCTCGGGTCGGGGTTCGGGATGCGGCGCACGGCGGTGTCGACGTCGAAGAGGTTCATCGCGACGAGGCTAGCGCCCTCGCGGCCGCGTCGGCGACACGAACCCGGCCCTCACGGTAGGATCCCCCCCGATGGAATGGCAGGCCTGGTTCACCCTCGCCGTGGTCGGCGGCATGCTCGTCGCGCTCGCTCGCGAGATGGCGCCCGCCGATCTCGTCCTCCTCGCGGCGCTCTTCACGCTCGCAGCCTTCGGAGTCCTCACGCCCGAGGAGACTTTCCAGGGATTCGCGAACGAGGGGATGGCGACGGTCGCCGCGCTCTTCGTCGTCGCTGCGGCGCTTTCCGAGACGGGAGCCCTCGAAGCGACCGTCGGCCGGATCTTCGGAAACTCCCCGAGCGAACGGGGGGGGCTCGCGCGAATCTGCGTTCCCGTCGCCGCGAGCTCGGCATTTCTCAACAACACGCCGATCGTCGCGATGCTGACTCCGGTCGTGATCGACTGGGCCAGGCGACGGCGCCTCTCGGCGAGTCGCTTCCTCCTCCCGATGGATTACGCCACGATCCTCGGTGGCACGACGACGATCATCGGAACGAGCACGAACCTCGTCGTCGCGGGCCTTCTCATCCAGTCCGGGATGGCACCGATGGGGTTCTTCGAGCTCGCCCCGGTGGGAGTTCCCGTCGCGGCGGCCGGACTCCTCTACCTCGTCCTCGCCGCGCCACGTCTGCTTCCCGACCGGCGCGATCTCGCGGAGGAGATGGGCGAGCATCGCCGCGAGTACACGGCATCGATGCGCGTCGATCCCTCCGGGCCGCTCGTCGGACGCAGCGTCGCCGAGGCGGGCCTGCGCAATCTCCCCGGCCTCTTCCTCGTCGAGATCGATCGTGGGGCCCACGTCGTCACGCCGGTGGGCCCCGACGAGGTGCTCCGGGGGGACGATCGCCTCGTCTTCGCGGGCGTCGTGTCGACCATCGTCGATCTGCAACGCATTCGCGGTCTGGTTCCGCTTCCGCAGGGAGACGAGCCCGTGGGTGCTCCGCGCAGCCAGAGGCTCGTCGAGGCGGTCATCTCGGCGAGCTCTCCGCTCGTCGGATCGAGCGTTCGCGAGGCGAGCTTCCGCGGAGTCTACGACGCGGCGGTGATCGGAGTCCACCGCAACGGCGTGCGCGTCGGCGGCAAGATCGGCGAGATCGTGCTGCGCCCGGGCGACACGCTTCTCCTCCAGACGGGGCCGGCATTCCTGAAGGCGCATCGGAACAGCCCGGACTTCTATCTCGTGAGCGAGCTCCACGGGAGCGAGCGCCCGCGCTTCGAGCGCGCGCCGATCGCGCTCGCAACGCTTTTCGCGATGATTCTCGCAGCGGCCGTCGAGCTGGTGCCGATCTCGATCGCGGCCTTCCTCGCGGCCGGGTTCCTGGTCGCCACGCGCTGCCTCTCGCTCTCGCGAGCGAGGGCGAGCATCGACTGGACGGTGCTGATCGTGATCGCGGCGAGCCTCGGAGTCGCAGAGGCCCTTCACAAGACGGGTGCCGCCGCGGCCATCGCGGGTCCGCTCGCGAACGCCTCCGGCGGTCTCGGCCTCGCGGCCACCCTCGCGATCGTCTACGCGGTGACGACGCTCATGACCGAGACGCTCAGCAACAACGCTGCGGCCGCGCTCATGTTCCCGATCGCGATCGCGACTGCGAACGCCGTCGGGGCGGACCCTCGCGGCTTCGCGATCACCGTCGCGATCGCGGCGAGCTGCGGCTTCGCCTCGCCGATCGGCTACCAGACGCACCTGATCGTCTACGGCCCGGGCGGCTACCGCTTCTGGGACTTCGTCCGCATCGGCCTCCCGCTCGACGTGCTGTGCGGAATCGTGACCGTACTCGTCGTACCGCTCGTCTGGGGCTGAGAGCAGGATCGGGGCCGCGAGCCTCGGTTCCTGCTCGAGAAGGACCGGGCGCCCGCGGTGTGCCGGAACCCGGCCGCTAGCGCCGCTCGCCGGCGTCCTTCAGCAACGGAGACGGCTCTCCCGTGCTCGTCACCCAGAGCTGGTGGACGGCGCGGGTCGCGCCGACGTGGAGGAGGCGCCGGGCTGCGGGCGTCTCCGGGTACTCGCTCGCGTTCACGTCGACGAGGATCACGTAATCGAACTCGAGCCCCTTCGCCTGCGCCACCTCCGTCACCTCGACTCCCGGAGCGAAGGTGAAATCCTGGTCCGCAACGCGCCGCAGCTTGGGAACGTCGCCGTCGGCGAGGGCCTTCGCGTAGAGCGCGCTCGATTGCGGAGAGGGCGTGAGCACGGCGACCGAAGCGAGTGGCTCCTCGCTCGCGAGCGCCCGAAGTGCGTCGGCCAGGTGCGCGACGCAGGCTCCCGGATCGGTGAACTCGAAGAGCTCGACCGGGGGCCCACTCCGGGTTGCGATGGGAAGCTCGGGTTCCTCCCGAAGCGGGCCGAGCAGGCCGTGGGCGAACCCGACGATCTCACGCGAGGACCGATGACTGATCGAGAGCGTGTCGACAGCGGTTCCCGCGAGGCCGACGTGGCCGAGGAACTCGGTCCAGGACGTGAAACCCGCCTCCTGCATCACGTGCTGCTGCGTGTCGCCGGCGAGCGTCAGGCTGCGATGCTCGTCGAGGCAATCGATCAGGACCCGGATCTCGACCGGAGAGAAGTCCTGCACCTCGTCGACCGCGACGTGCCGGTAGCGGAGCGGTCTCCCGCCGCGAGACGGGAGCGGACCGACGCGGAGCTGCCATGCGCGTAGCAGCAGCGCGTCGTCCTCGGCATCGAGGGCGGCCTCGGCGCTCGCGTCTCCCTCGAGGTGCGCGAGGAGCTCCTCGTGCCGCGCGCGCGACCAGGCGCCGACCTGCGCGAGCTCCGAATCCCGGAAGGCTCCCGGCGCTCGGCGCTCGACGAGAGGTACGAGTGCTTCGGCGCGACACAGAACGCTGGTCCAATCGTCGAGGGCTTGCGCGGCCGTCTTCGGCCCGGGAACTCGCGAAACCTGCTCGGCGAGCGCGGTCAGCAGCACCGGATGCAGTTTGAGCCGCGATACCACGCTCGGCGTGTCGTAGCGGGTCTCGCGAGGCAGTCGAGGAAAGAGCCCGAGCCTTTGCTCGCGGGCCCAGTCCTGGAAGGTGCGTGCGTGCACCCTCGTCACCCCGAGCGAGGGCAGCACGTGCGCGACGTAGCTCCGCAGTGCCGGTGAGAGCATCACCACGAGCGTCCGGTCCGAGTCGACGGCCGGATCGTCGAACGCGAGGTAAGCGATCCGATGCAGCGCAACGGTCGTCTTGCCCGATCCGGCCACGCCCCGCAGGACGAGGAATCCCGACGAGGGCTTCGTGATCAGTCCGAACTGCGTGGGATCGAGCAGCCCGGCGAGCTCCGGCAGGCGCTTGTCGGCCCGCCGTCTCGACCCCGCGAGATCCGTACCGAGACGGCGCCCCGAAGCCTCGCCCGACGCGAATGCACGGATTGCGGTGCCCTCCCCACCACCGAGCCGAGTGCTCTCGCGAGAGAGCCTCGTGAAGCCACCTTCGGTGGAGGCGCTCGCGACGTAGGTCCCCTCGGGTGCTTCGACGCGTTCGAGCCGCCCGTGACGGATCGTCACGGCGCGGCGCGCGACGACCTGCCCCACGCGCAACCGCCCCGCGACCTCCTCCTCGTAATCATCCCCCTGTGCGTACCGGTAGTAGAGCTTCGAGATCGGGGCGTTCCGCCAGTCGACGATGCGCACCCCGCGCTCGAGGAAGGTCGCTCGGCCGAGGCATAAATCGCGCTCGGTACCGTCCTCGCGAAGGCGCAGGTGCGCGAAATACGGCGAGTCGCGCTCGACGCTCGGAGCGCTCCGGCCTTCGCGAAGCTGTCGCAAGAGCGCCGTCCCCTGCTCGTACTGTTGATGGATCGCACCCGCGTCCTTGCTCTCCGATCCCTCGACGAGGATCTCCCGCAGGCGTGTGAGCTCGCGGACGAGCGACGCCTCGCCTGCGTCCCCGGCGGGAGCGGGATCGGCCAGTCCCTCGCGGACGCGCTCGAGCAGGGCCTGCTCCTCGCGGACGATGGCATCCACCATGGATGTCGTCTTCCCCCGTGGCGCCGCCGAGCTCTCCGTCGGTGCGGCAGTCGGATAGTTGTAGCAGGGACGAAGCGGCCCGCGGCAAGAAAAGCGTCTCTCGCCGAGGACGCGCCCCGTCGGAGGGCGGGCGGTCTGGCCGTCGGCGCGCGGTCAGGGCGTGCGGTCTCGGGCTTGCGCTCCCGGCGCGCTCGCTTTGCGCCCGAGCGACTCGAGCTCGTCCCGGAACCGCTCGCAGGGATCGACCTCGTCGACGCGCGGCGTGAGCCAGAGCAGGTCGAACGGCGGCGTCGAGCCCTCGCTCGAGGAATCGAAGGCGTAGCTGCGGAAGTCGCGCCGGGAATCGTCGACCTCGACGATCCCGACGCTCACCGCCTTCGGGCCTCCGAGCTCGCGCAATCGAGCAGGAACTCCGTGATCCCGGCGGACATGGCCATTGCCGGCGACGAGGATCACCGGGCCCCGCCGCGCTTGCTCGCGGAGCACGAGCGCCATGTGAGCGTCGCGAGCACGCTGCACCTCGACCATCGCGGGAAGCAGCGCGCGTGGCGCATGTCCGCAATGGCCTTCGATGATCTCGGCCTCGATCGCCTCGCGCTCCGCGTCGGGCAGCGGCCGATCGAGCCCGAGGCGCTCGACGAGCTCGGCCGGGAGCGCATCGCGACCCTCGCGTCCGAGCCGTTGCGCCGAGTCGCGAGCGAGATTCGCCGCGCGGATCGCGAGCCCGGCCTCGAGCGCCGCCTCGAAGGTGGGCCGGTAGAGTCCGAACTCCGGCCAGCCGCTCGCCTCCCATCCCACCGCCTCCGCGATCCCATCCGCGTCTGGCCCGGGCGACTCGAGGTATCGATCGAGCGCCTCTCGCTGCGATGCATCGAGCATCTCGAAGGCGACCGCCGGGCGGCGCCCCGCCTCGGCGATCCGCGCAATGATCCACGCCTGCAGGCCATGGTGATCGGGGTGATCGTGGCGCTCGCCGAGCAGGACGATGTCCTCCTTTGCGAGGCGAGCAGCGAGCTCGTCCGCCCGGATCTCCTTCCCCGAACCGACGTCGAAGATCCTTCCGGCGAGCGGATGTTCGCTGCGCAGGGTCGTCGCGAAAGGCGGCGGCCCGCCGACTCCGACCTCCTCGGCCTCGGCCGCGAAGCCGCCTGCGACGAGGACGAGTGTTGCGAGTGCGAGTCCCATGGCCCGCAGCACCGACGCGTAGCCTTCCCGAAACGTGGGGAACAGGAATCGATATCCGGATGCGACGAGCCGGTCGCTGCGGCAGCGCTTGTTCGTCCGCGCGCGCCTCGGCGGATCGATCGCGCCCAAAGCTTCGGCCCCTCCCCGATCGACGACCCGTGCCGGGGGCGCGACCCCGAGTCGCGCGGCGAGGAAACGCAGCACCTCGGCCTCGTCCGCGGGGTCGCGGTCGACTCCCAGGTAAAGAGGCTCCGGATTCTCGAGCACGGAGAGATGCGCGAGCGCAGCCGCCGCATCGTCGCGATGGATGCGGTTCGTATACTGCGGCGGACCGGGCCGCAGCACCGACCCGCCCGCACGAACGCGATCGATGAGCCGCGTGCGTCCCGGGCCATAGATCCCTCCGAGCCGCAAGACGACGCAAGGAATCCCGCTCTCCGCGAAGATGCGCTCGCCTTCGAGCAGCGTTCGACTCGTCGCATCCAGCGGGTCGACCGGCGACGTCTCGTCGATCCATGCACCATCCGTGCTCGCGTAGACGCCCGTGCTCGAGGTGAAGAGCACGCGACCCGGTCGACGCCCCGAAAGCGCCTCGATCAGTCGCTCGGGCCCCACCGAGTACGCTTCTCGGTAGGCAGCCGCCCCTCCGCCTCCCGCCGAGGCCGCGTAGAAGACCCAATCGAGGCCATCGGGGAGCGCGCGCAGTGTCGCCGCGTCGCAGAGGTCCGCGGCGAGCGGACGGATCCCGGGCGGCAGTCCTTCGGGGCGGCGCCTCAGCCCGAAGACCTCATGGCCCCGTTCGACGAGGAGTCTTCCGAGGGCAGTGCCGACGTATCCACATCCGGCGATCAGGGCGCGACCCGGCATCCCGCTATGCTCCCGCCTCCATGAAGGCGCCGCCCGAGCCGATCCCCGGCGACACGCTGGTCCGAACGCTCTCGCTCGACGGAAGCATCGCCGTCCGCGCGATCATCGCCAGCGGCCTGGTGGGCTACGCCGCGTCGCGACACGGCGCCGCGCCAACCGCTGCTGCGGCGCTCGGGCGAACCTTGATGGGAACCCTCCTGATGGCCGCGGAGGCGGGGCCGGACGAGACACTGCAGGTGCAGCTCCGCGGCGACGGTCCGCTCGGATCCGTGACCGTGATCGCCTCGAGCGACGCGACCGTGCGCGGCTTCGTCGGCAATCCGGCGGCGCACCCTCCTTGCCACGACGGCAAGCTCGACGTCGGCGCTGCGGTCGGAAAGGGTATCCTGGCGGTCGTCCGACACCATCCCTCGTGGCGGGAGCCCTACTCGGGGATCGTTCCACTCGAGTCGGGAGAGGTGGCCGAGGATCTGGTCCGGTACCTGCTCGAGAGCGAGCAGAAGGCGTCGGCGATGGCGCTCGGCGTCTTCGTCGGCTCCGACGGATCGGTCGATGCCGCCGGAGGTTTTCTCGTCCAGGCGCTTCCGGGAGCGCGGGACGAATCGCTCGCGGTCCTCGAATCGAACGTCCGCTCGCTTCCGAGCCCGACCGAGATGATTCGCGCCGGGATCGATGTGGACGCGATGCTCGATCGCCTGCTCGACGGCCTCGGCGCGCGCGAACGGCATCGGATCGCTCCGTGCTTCCACTGCCGCTGCGATCGCGACCGAGTGATCCGAGCGGTCGCGCTGCTCGGCCGCGAAGAGATCGACGATCTCGGCCGCCGCGCCGAGCGGATCGAGGTGCGCTGCGAGTTCTGTGCCGAACGCTACGAGATCGAAGCCGACGAGGTGGCGCGGCAGATGCCGAGCGCCTAGCGCGTTCGCGCTTCAGGCGTCGCGCGAGGGGCCACCGCGAAGAGACTTCGTCCGCGAGCGGTGGCGCTTGGCTTCGACCCGCCGGAGCTTCGACGCGCGAGTCGGCCGGGTCGCCCGGCGCGGCTTTTCCTCGAGTGCCGCGTCGCGCAGCATCACCCGGAGCTTCTCGAGGCAATCGGCGACGTTGCGCGGCTGGTCCCGGAAGCGCTGGCTCGAAAGGACGAGATCTCCAGTGACCGTGATGCGACGCGCGTGGCGGGTGAGCAGACGCTCGCGAAGCGCGGCGGAGATCGACCGGCTCGCCGAAACGTTCCAACGGAGCACCGCCTTGCTCGCGACCTTGTTCACGTTCTGCCCGCCTGCGCCCGAGCTTCGAACGAAGTGGAAATCGATCTCCCGGAGCGGGAGCTCCGGCTCGGAATTGCGTGCCATGCCGGGAGGGAACCAGATAGACTCGGGCCTCGCATGGCGCGCCTCTCGCTTTTCCTCCTCTTCGTCGTCCTCACCCTCGCGTGGTGGCGGCTCCGCCCGAATCGCGCGCAGATCCGCCCGGGGCTCGGCCTCGAGACCTGGCCCGTCGTATCGGACGGGCTCCACAACTCGAATACCGACCTCGTGTTCTGGCGGGACCACTTCTGGCTGGTCCACGCGGCGTCGCCGTGGCATCTCGGCAGCCCCGACTGCCGGCTTCGTCTCTGGCGGTCGGCGGATGCGAGACGCTTCGAGCCCGTGACGGAGCTCCGCGTTCCGGGCGAGGACATCCGGGACCCGAAGTTCGCCGTGATCGGAGGCCGGCTCCTGCTCTACGCGTTCCCGAACCGGGGCCGCCGAGCACTCCCCTACACGACGGTCTACAGCGCGAGCGAGGACGGCTCGAGCTGGTCCGGTTTCGAGCCGATCGAGCCGCCGGGCTGGCTCCTCTGGCGGCCGAAGAGTCGCGACGGGATCGATTGGTACGTCCCCGCCTACTGGCACGAGCACGGACGCTCGCGGCTCTTCTCCTCGCACGATGGCGTCCACTGGAGCCCGGTCTCCGACATCCACGAGGGCGACGCGAACGACGAGACCGATTTCGAGTTCCTTCCCGACGGCAGGATCCTCGTGACCGCAAGGCTCGAAGGAAGTGCCGATTCCCCGCTCGGGAGCGCCGACGCCTGCACGCTGCTCGCGACGTCCTTTCCCCCGTACCACGCCTGGACCGAGCGGCGAAGCACCGTGACCCGCCTCGATGGCCCCGCGCTATTCGCCTTCGGAGGAGTCGTGCTCGCGGTGGGCCGCTTCCAGCCCGCACGGCGCGGATGGCTCACGCAGAGCGGAAGCATGCTCGCGAGAAAGCGGACCTCGCTCTTTCTCGTCGAGGACGATCGCCTGGTCCGACTGACGGACTTCCCGAGTGCGGGGGATACCTCGTACGCGGGCGTCGTCGTCCGGAACGGATCGCTCTACGCGAGCTATTACACGAGCGACATCCGGCACGACTACCCGTGGCTTCTCGGCATGCTGCTACCCTCGGAAATCCGGATCGCAACGCTCGACCTCTCCGCCGTGATGGAGCTCGTCCGCGAGATCCGCAGCGGCGGCGAGAGCGGGATGCGCCCTGCCCTGTGATCGGGAGGCGCAGCGGCAGGACGACGAGGTAGAGATCTTTCGATCTTTTGATGCGCGAAGGACCCAACTCCGGCCGGGGACTGTGCGATCTCTGTAGAATCGCGGGAGGCCGTCCCGTCCGTCCGATGAAGCGTGTTACGCATGAGGCTTCGACCATGGAAGCCGGGGGGAGGCGATGTCCGAAGCCACGGTCCTCTTGACGGGCGCGACCGGCTTTCTCGGGAAGGTCGTTCTCGAAAGGCTCGTGCGCCGGCACGCCGAGTTCGGCGTCGGGCGCGTGATCGCGCTCGTGCGTGCGAGGGATGCCGCACAGGCCCGCGAGCGGCTCGAGCGCGAGGTGCTCGCCGCGCGCTGCTTCGAAGGCATGCCTGCCGACGCGCTCCGGAGGGTCGAGGCCATCGCGGGGGACGTGACCGAACCTTCGTGCGGCGTCGCACGGGAGATCGCGAGCGGATTCTCCTCCGCTCCGCTGCACGTGATCCATTGCGCGGCTTCGATCGAGTTCGATCTCCCGGCCGCCGAGGCGGCGCGGATCAACGTGCGAGGCGCGCTCCACGTGGCGGATCTCGCGCGTTCGATCGCATCGCTCCGCTCTTTGGTCTCGGTCTCCACCGCCTACGTGACGCCTGCGCGAGATGGCGCGATCGAAGAGAAGATCGCACCGCTTCCGCGCCCCGCAGACGAGATCCTCGAGGCGATCGAGCGCGGAACCGTCGAGGACGCCGCGCTGCTCGCCGAGACGGGGCATCCGAATTCCTACACCCTCACGAAGTGCATCGCCGAGCATCTGCTCGTGGCTCGTGCGTCGGATCTTCCGCTCACCCTCGTCCGTCCGAGCATCATCGCGGCGTCGTGGCGGGAACCCTTTGCGGGCTGGATCGATAGCCACGCCGCCTTCGCGGGTTTCGTCGCATTGGTCGGTACCGGAAACCTTCGCGTCGTGGTCGGTGACCCCGACGTCCGCCTCGATCTCGTCCCCGTCGACGTGGTGGCGGAGCGGATCCTCGACGCGGCGTTCGAGCCGCGGGGCGAAGGCCAGACCCCACGAATCCGTCACGCGGTCTCGGGCCTCGCGGCGAGCCCCACCATCTCGGATTGCCGCCGTGCGATCGAAGCCCGTTTCGGCCGACATCCGGTCGGCGCCGGTCCGCGTCTCGAACGGCTCGCCGTCGAGGGGCGCCCGAGCCGGATGGCCGAGTGGCGCTGGCATCGGCTTCCCGCGGCGGCGGCCGGCGCCTGGTACACCCTCACGCGCAACGGGCGCATGCGCAGGATGCTCCGGAAGCTCACGGCGAGGCAGCGCAGCTTGAACGGCGTCTTTCCGTATTTCACCCATCACGAGTTCGACTTCCGGGGCGCGGCGCCGGACGCCGGTTTCGATCCGCGCGCGTACCTCGAACGCGTCTGCGACGGCGTGCGCGAGCCTCTGCTCCGCCAGCCACCGACCGAGATGTCCTTCGCGGGGCGCGAGCATCGCGGCGGGAGCGTGGCTC
>CAJPFO010000283.1 GCA_905339255.1 Myxococcaceae bacterium | reverse complement strand
CGCGAGGCGGACACCGTCGTTCACGAGATCGAGCTCGGCGACCTCGATGGCGACGGCGTCCTCGAGATCTACGCGACGCCGAGCGAGCCCAACAAGCTCGACGGGACCCCACAGCCCGGAAAGGTCGTCCGCTACGTTCCGAAGCGAGACGAGGGCAGACGCGTCGTCGCCGACCTCGGCGAGCGCCACGCCAAGGAGATCCTGGTCCGGGACGTCGACGGCAACGGACGCGACGAGCTCTACGTCTGCGTCGAGGCCGTGACGGAAGGCAAGGATCCGAACGTGCGGATCACGAAGCCGGTCGAAGTGAGGCGCTACGAGGCGTCGACCGAGCCGGCCGGCGGAACCGTCGTCGCGACGCTCGACGATCGGCTCTGCCGCTTCCTCACGGCGGGCGACGTCGACGGCGACGGAAAGCGCGAGCTGGTCGCTGCGGGCTTCCGCAGCGGCGTCTGGCTGCTCCGGCCGGGGGCCGATGCGTCGCAGCCCTGGAAAAAGGAGCGCCTCGACGCCAACTCGTCGGGCTTCGAGCACGCCGTGCTGCTCGTCGATCTCGACCGCGATGGCAAGGACGAGCTCTACGTCGCGAGCGACGATCAGGGAGAGCTTCGACGCTGGACCTGGAAAGACGGCAAGGCGTCGCGGGAGACGATCCTCTCGCGAAAGGTCCCGGGGTCGGTGATGACGTGGAACCTGATGCCGGTTCCGGTCGAGATGCTTCCGGACGCGACCGCGACACCTGCGGGAAACTGAGCGCGGCGGGTTCCCGGAGCCGTCCGAAGAGCCTGCGCGAGCGCTCCTCCGCCGGCCGGGATCCCCAGGGATCAATCGCCTCGCTGCTCGCGAGCGAGCTGCAGCATCGCCGCCGTGGCCACGTCGATGCAGCGATGCATGTTGCGGTCGAGATCGATCGCAGCAGGGCCCTCCCACGGCGTCCGGTCCGAGACCACACAGACCGCTCCGGCTCGAAGGCCGAAGAGCCCGGCGAGGGTCAGCAGCACCCCTGCCTCCATCTCGCAGTTGAGGACCCGCGCGGCTCGAAGCGATCGGATCCGCTCTTCGAGTGCGGCGGTCCAGTAGCCCCCGACGCTCATCGAGGCCATCGCCCCGTTTTCCATCGCGATCGCGTTGCGCGCGTAGAAGGCGTCGAGCGACCAGGTGATGCCGGCGTGGAAGGGGACCTGCTGGCCCCGTGCGGCCGCGACGAGCGCGCCGACGACCCGGTAATCGGCCACGGCCGGATACTCCGGCACGACGTAGCTGCGCGAGGTTCCGTCGTCGCGGACGGCTCCGGTGCTGATCACGAGCTCGCCGAGTTCGAGCCTCGGATCGAGCCCGCCGCTGTTGCCGATGCGGATGTAAGTATGGGAGCCGAGCTTGGTGAGCTCTTCGATCAGGATCGCCGTGCTCGGCGCCCCGATTCCGGTCGACGCCGCCGTGAGCCGGATTCCGTCGAGCTCCCCGACCATCACCCGGTACTCGCGGACCGAACAGACCTCCTCCACGCCCTTCCAGCTCGAGGCGATCCGCGCCACCCGCGCAGGATCTCCGCAAAGAAAGACGTGGGACCCTACCTGGCCGGGCCGCAGGCCCGTGATCGGCTGTGCGTCGCTCAAGCGCTCCTCCCGAGGTCGCGCAGCGTGCCCGAGCGCTGCGTGGGGCGCAACACACTTCCCACGGGGAGTGAGCCTCCGGCAGCGCGTTGCTCAAGCTTCGGCCATGGCGCCCGATGGAGCCCCTCACGAGAAGGCAACTCGAAGCGCGATCCCGGGCGGCCTCTGGGCGGGCCGCAAGGGGCTCTGGTTGTCAGCTCTGGGGGGTCGGGCTATGCCTCGACCGCCTTCGCCTCCGAGCCCGAGTCGAGGTCCCCGTGCCCAAGACCCTCGTCATCACCGAGAAACCGAGCGTCGCCCGGGATATTGCGGCTTCCCTCGGGGGATTCGCCGAACACGAGGGCTACTCGGAGAACGACGAGTTCGTCGTCACCTTCGCCGTGGGCCACCTGCTCGAGCTGCTCGAGCCCGACGAGATCGACCCGGCCTACAAGCGCTGGACGCTCGACAACCTGCCGATCCTCCCCCAGGAGTTCAAGCTCAAGCCGAAGAGCGGACAGAGCGAACGGCTCCGGACGATCAAGAGGCTCGCCCAGCGCGAGGACGTCGCGGGGCTCGTCAACGCCTGCGATGCCGGCCGCGAGGGGGAGCTGATCTTCCGCGAGATCGTGAAGCACCTCGGCATCGCCAAGCCGATCCGCAGGCTCTGGCTCCAGTCGATGACCGACCAAGCGATCCGCTCGGGCTTTTCTTCGCTTCGGCCGGGCGCCGAGCTCGAGGGACTCGCCGCGGCCGCGGAATGCCGTTCTTTCGCCGACTGGCTGATCGGGATGAACGCGACGCGAGCGCTCACCAAGCGCCTGAAGAGCCGTCGCGAGAAGACGGCCTGGTCGGCTGGACGCGTGCAGACCCCGACGCTCGCGCTTCTCGTCGATCGCGAGATCGAGGTGCTCGCGCACGTGCCCCGGCCCTACTGGCGCGTGACGGCGAGCTTCGATCACGAGGGCAACGTCTACACCGCGACCTGGTTCGATGCTTCGTTCCGGGAGGATCTGGACCCCGAGCGCAAGGACGATCGGATCTTCGACGAGACGCGCGCCGCGGCAATCGTGGCGGCCGTTCGCGGGGCGAGCGGGCTCGCCGAGGAGACCCGCAAGCCCTCCCGCGAGTCGGCGCCGCCGCTGTTCGATCTCACGAGCCTGCAGCGCGAGGCGAACCGCCGCTTCGGCTGGTCCGCCAAGCGGACGCTCGGAGCGGCACAGCGCTGTTACGAAGCACACAAGATCCTGACCTACCCGCGCACGGACTCGCGCTGCCTGCCGAGCGACTACCGGGAGACCGTCCGCCAGGTGCTCGTGGGATTGGGTGCGCCCGCTCGCGGCGACGTGGGCCTCGCCACCGCCGACTACGCGAGCGCCGCGAGGCATCTGCTCGAGGCGGGGCTCCAGAACGAAGCGCGCACCTTCGACGACGGCGGGATCAGCGATCACTTCGCGATCATTCCGACGGGAGTCCTCCCCGGGCCCGGCCTCTCGGGAGACGATCGCAGGCTCTTCGACCTCGTCGTGAGACGATTTCTCGGCGCCTTCTACCCGCCCGCACTGTGGATGAAGGTCGAGCGGACCACGCGTGCCGCCGGCGAGAGCTTCAGGACGCGTGCCCGCTCGCTGCAGGAGCCCGGTTGGCGAGCGGTGCTCGTGAGCGAGCCCGAAGAGGACGAGGCGCAGCTTCCGCCGCTTCGACCGGGCGTCGACGAGGCGCGCGACGTCTCCGTGGCGATTCGCGAGGTGAACGAGGAGCAGCAGGAGACCCGGCCGCCCGCGCGGATCACCGAGGCGAGGCTCCTCTCCTTGATGGAGAACGCCGGCGAGCAGATCGATGACGAAGAACTCGCCGTCGCCCTCCACGAGAAGGGCATCGGCACGCCTGCGACGCGCGCCGACATCATCGAGAACCTGATCGCGAAGGGCTACGTCGTTCGCGTCGGAAAGGCGCTTCGGCCGACGGTGAAGGGGGTGCGGCTCATCGACATCCTGCGCCGCATCCACGTCGACCGCCTCGCATCGGCTCGGCTCACCGGTGAGCTCGAGAAGCACCTCGGCGAGGTCGAGCACGGCCAGCGGAGTGCCGCGCAGTTCATGTCGGAAATCGAGGACTACGCGCGCGAGATCGTCGAGCACGCGCGGAACTTCGAGTACGACGAGCTCTACGCGAACGAGCCGCCCCTCGGCCCCTGTCCGGTGACCGGCCGGCCGGTCCGCGAGCGGGCGTGGTTCTACAGCGCGGACGAAGACCCTGCCGCCGGCGAGGCGGCCCCGAAGCCCATGCTTTTCTGGAAGGATACGAGTGGGCGCTACCTCAATCGGGAGGTGGTGGCCGCGATCCTCCGCGACGGCAAGAGCGGAATCCTCGACGGTTTCACGGCCCGGGACGGACGCACCTATCGCGGCATCCTCGAGATCGATCGCGAGAACTGGAAGCTCAAGGTTCGAGGGATGGGGCCCGGCGAGGGAGAGAGCGCGAGCGCCACTCCCGAATACGACGTCGACCCGACCCCGCTCGGCCGCTGCCCCTTCGACGAGGATTGCCAGATCGTCGAGTCGCCGACGCTCTTCGTCTGCGAGCGTAAACTGAAGGAGGCGGAGCAGGGCACGGGCGACCCCGCGCCGAAGAGCTGCGGCTTCCAGCTTCCGAGGACGGTCTGCAAGCGCGAGATCACCCGCGTCGAGGCGATCCATTACCTCCAGCACCGCCGCACCGAGCTCTTGACCGACTTCACTTCGCGATTCGGGCGTCCGTTTTCGGCGACCCTCGTCCTCCGCGAGAATGGCCGTCACGGGTTCGAGTTCCTGCCTCGCGAGCGGAAGGGGAAGGCGAAGGAGGAGGCGGACGCTGCCCCCGCCAGCGACGCGGCGAAGACGCCGAGGCCGAAGACGAAACGGTTGGCAGGGCCGAAGAAGGCGGCTGCGCGCAAGCCGCGAAAACCCGCCAAGGCGGCGGCCAAGAGCTCCGGCTCGAGGGCGACTCCCGCGCGAGCGCCTCGCAAGGCCCGCCGCGGAGCGTCGTCGCCCGACTGACCCGGAACGCCATCGGGTCCGGTTGATTCCGTTGCTGAATCGGGAGCCCCGGGTGTATACCTGCGTCCGATCCGCGGGTCTTCAGGCACCGGACGATTCCGGCCGCCTCGCGCTCGCCGCCGCCGGGAGCGCCTGCGTGATCTCACGCGTGGATTCCGGAGTGACACCGAGTTGCCGCATGCCTTCCGGCGCGCGATCCGCTTCATCGTCTGCGCGCTCGCGCTCGCCGTTTCCGGCGCTGCTCCGACGGCGGCGCTCGACTACTTCGACGGACGGCTCCAGGTGCACGGCTACGCAGAGAGCCAGCTCCGCGCACTTTCCGACGGCTTCCGCGACGATCGCTGGTTCGTCGGCCAGTGGGCGCAGATCCTCGAACTCGAGATCGAAGCCGATCTCCTGCCACAGGGGGTCGGTCCCTTCGAGAGCGTCTCGCTCTTCGTCCGGGCGCAGGCGCGCTTCGATTGCATCTGGAGCCAGATGTGCGGGACGATGCGATCGGCGCAGTTGTTCGGGAACCGCTCGGTCCGCGTGCCCGGAAACCTCGCCAACGGAGTCGACTACACCCATTCGGGAGTGATCCAGGTCGAGACGAATCCGAGGCCCGCCCAGAATCCGAATCACAATCTGATCGGGCTCCAGCAGATCCCCTCGATCGAGACCTTGCTCGGGTTCGGTGCAGGCCGTTTCTACGAGACGATCGCGCCGGTCGCCGACGGCCTCTACACCACGAAGCGATACGAGGGCTCGCTCCAGTCCGAAGCTTTCGCCATGGGCCCCTGGCAGCCGCGGACGAAGATCCATCCGATCGGACAGCTCGGGGAGATCGACAACGTCACCGGACCCTTCCCGAACGGGCTTCCGCTCCGACCGGTCGTGCCCAACGTCCCGGGCGCGGGACTCGGCGGAGACTTCGCCCACAACCTCTACGTACCTTCCCAGGCGCTCCTCGCTCGCCAGGACGATTTCGGTTCGTTCGATCAGAACTTCACGCAGAGTCAGCTCCAATGGAATCGCGGCGCGAGCCAGGAGCAGACCGGCGAGCTCAAGGAGGCGTACCTCGACATCGACATGCTCGAAGGGAGGCTCTTCCTCCGCCTCGGCAGGCAGACGATCGTCTGGGGCAAGACGGAGCTCTTCCCGATCGTCGATCAGTTCAATCCCTACGATTTCGCTCTCTCGACGCTCCCGAGCCTCGAGGATTCGCGGATCCCGCTCTGGTCGGCCCGAGCGATCTACTCGCTCTACGACGTCGGGCCTCTCAAGGACGTCCGCATCGAGGTCGGTGCGATCCTCGACCGCTTCCAGCCGAACGACGTCGGGAAATGCGGGGAGCCCTACGCAGTCTGGCTCGTTTGCGGGAAATCCTTCGGTCTCCTCGCCCACGGCATCTTCGGGCTCGGGCTCGCGGGTGAGCAGCGCCCGGCGGACTTCTACGACGACCTCTCGGGGCTCGAGATCGGTGCGAGGATCGAGTGGCGCTGGGAGCGCTTCAGCTTCGCACTCACGGACTTCTGGGGTTACTCGGACTTTCCGTATCTCGATCGCTTCCAGGAGTACGCCCGTCGCGTCTACCTCAACCCCGCGAACCCCCGAGATCCCGACAACGGCCGCCCACTCGACGTCGACGGGAGCTTTCTCACGCCCGGAAACGCGCTCGCGAAGCATCCCGGAAACCGACAGCTCTTCGACGTCGTTTGCGCGTCGACGGCCGGTCTCGCGGAGCAGATCCTTCCGCAGCTCGCCAACGACTGCTTCCTCGGGCTCCTCAACTCGAACATCGGGATCTTCGGCGCGCTCACGGTTCCGCAGGCGCTCGGTCCGACACTCGCAGGCAATGCCTTCGGGCAGTTCATCCTGGATTTCCTCGCGCCGGGGAGCGGGGTGACGCTCCATTCGCTCAACCTGGACGCGGGCGACGGCCCCCCGGCCGTCGTGACCGGGAACCGATCCCTCTCGGCCGTGCTCACGACGCAGCAGATGGCGCTGCTCGGCTGCGGACCCTTCTACTCGACGAATTGCGACGTGCAGGGAATCGACGTGTTCAACGCCGAGGCGAGCGTGCTCATGCAGAGCTTCCCGGGCTTCGAGGGCGGTGAGCCGATCGCGACGCGCTTCCTTCGCGAGCAGCAGGGTCCCGTCGCCACGCGCTTCGTCGACGGCCGCGTCGTCACGATTCCCGGAGCCCGCACCATCTACCACCCGGATTGGAGCGCGCTCGAGGACGGCTGCGTTGCGAGTGGCGCCGTGATCGCCGCAGTGCGGGCGGGCCGGGGCCTCGGCCCCTCCAACGCGGCGCTCTGCGATGCGTCGCTCTCCGATGGCGGGCTCGCTCCGGTGAACGACCTCTACGCCCTCGGCTTCACGGGAGAGCTCCAGGCGCTCTCGTACAACTTCCTGGCGCTCCTCGCCGCGTTCGGGAAGCAGAACCAGACCGATTGCGATCCGATGAATCCGATCACCTGTGATTTCGTCACCGCGTTCTTCGAGGCGGCGGGTGTCCAGCGTCCCGAGGAGGTCGCCGGAGGCAACGGCCGCTACGGCCGGCGCGATTTCGTCTGGCTCTCCGGCGGCGAAGGTGCGCTCCGTTATCGCAAGCGAAACGTCCTCGGTCTGTCGGCCGACTTCGCCGAGGACGTCACCAAGACCAACTGGGGAGTCGAGCTCACCTTCGTGAACGACGACGCCTTCGAGAACACGATGGAACCAGAGGGCTTCGAGGTCGCGGACGCCTACAACCTGGTGATCTCGGTCGACCGGCCGACCTTCGTGAACTTCCTGAACCCGGGACGGACCTTCCTCGTGAACATGCAGTGGTTCCTCGGGTGGGTTCCGGACTACCGGGGGCAGGGCGTCTTCACGACGAACGGACCCTTCACCGAGCTCGGCACGCTCTCGATCCTCACGGGGTATTACCAGGACCGCCTGCTTCCCTCCGTGACGGTCGTCCACGACGTGGGGTCGAACTCCGGCGCGATCCTCGGCCAGGTCACGTACCGCTTCAGCGACGCCTTCTCGGCGACGATCGGCGTCTCGAACTTCTACGGCCAGCCGCAGTGGGGACGGATCCCGCTCCGTCAGCTCGGCCTCCAGAACAATGGAGGAACGTTCGAGCAGCGGCTTCGCTTCAACGGTCTCGCAGCGGTGTCGGAGCGCGACGAGGTCTCGCTCGTCGTCCGTTACACGTTCTAGGCGGACGTCCTAGCGTCCCTTGACCAGCGCCTCGGTCGAGGTCAGCCGCTCGACCTCCGCGTTCCCGATCGGAACCGATCTCGCGTCGTACGATTCACGGCGCCAACCGGCGAGGCCGTCGTCGGCGGCGAAGAAGCTCGCGGCCACGGGATCGAAGACCAGCGCACGGCCTCCGCCGGGCCATTCGGGATACTCCGCCACGTCCCCGCTGTAGCGGTGCACGAGGATCCCGACGTCGAGGATGATCCCGTTGCGTTTGCGCGTGATCCAGTAGAGAGGCTGCTGTGTCTGCCGGTCGATGTACACCGTGAGGCGGGCGACCTCGTCGGCGTCGCTGCGTCGCGCGACCCCTTCGATCACCACGGCGCGGCGGACGTCCCAGACGTCGTTCGCGACGGAGAGCCCGCTCTCCCCGTAGTTCCGGTCCGGGTTCTCGGGCCATCCGGGGTTTGCGGAGTTGATCGGTGCGAGCACGTCCCGCTCGCCCTTGAGCGTCCAGCGGTAGGCGTTCGGGCGGAGCGTCAGGCCCTCGAAACCTCGTCTCAAGTGTTCGGCGGCGGCGATCGAGAGTCCCGCCGTCGGCGCAATCGAGCTTTCCGGCCCGTACTGGCCGCTTCCGAAAGGAACCGCGCCGCCTCCGCCGTCGGTCCCGCTCACGCGGAACTGCGGGACGTACACGCCGTCGACCCACGCGGTCGCTCCGCGCCGCGGCTTCCGCATCGCCGGGACGTAGACGAAGGTGTCGTCGACGTCTCTGTAATCCGCGAGACTCTCCTCGTCGCGAATCTGCCGCCAGGCGAGTTCACGCGCGTTGGTCGGCTCTTCGAAGCGGCCCCCGGCGACCCAGAGCGCGTCGTTCGTGGAATCCGATCCGCTCGCGACGAGGTCGGCACGCGCCTTGGTCTGCAGCAGGAAAAAGCGGCCGATGTAGACCTCCGCCGATCCGATCCGCCCCGGCATGTCGACCAGGCGGAAGCGCGTGGTCGGTCCGGCGCCGCGGTAGCGGAGCGCGAGATCCCACGCCCAGCGCGCGGCGGCATCCGGGGCCGAGGCATCGATCGTCTCGGGCGGGAAGGGAAGGCCGGCGACGTAGCCCTCGAGGTTGCCCTCGGCGTCGAGCCGGACGTTCGCCGAATGTGCCGCCGTCGCGTCCTCGAAGAACTTCGGCACCGGGTAGCGGCGATGGCACGGGCCGACCTGCATCCACATGCCCTCGAAGAAGAAGACACCCCGGTGCTGCCAGACCTCGTCGGGCAGAAGCGTGCGGATGCGGCCGAGATCGGTGAGGCCGAGCCGATCGCCTTCCGCGACGAGCGTCGCGCGTGCATCCTCGGAGGGCGCCTCGCTCGTGCCGGTTCCGAGCGTCGGGCACACGTGCTCCGGGGGCAGCTCGGCGCGTGCGACCCCGGGAAATCCTCCAGCGAGCCAGAACGAGCCCGCGACGAGCGCGCTTCGGGCCCCCGACGCCACGACGGCCTTCCACATCCGACACCCTCCGCGATTGCGAGCCGGAGGGTATCGTACCGGGAGCGGGGAGGATCTCTCGTGCTGCGGCGCTCGATCGGCTTCCGCGTGACGGTCGGGGTGATGCTGACGCTCCTCGCGGCGAGCCTCGCCGTGGGCTGGCAGATCCTCGTCGTGGGCGATCTGCGGCCCGTGGCGGAGGGGCTCGGCACGGTCCACTGGACGCTCCTCATCCTGGGGTCGGTCTTCTTCTTGCTCCTGATCGTCGGCCTCGTGCTGCTGTGCATCTGGCTGGTCCGTGAGATGAAGGTGAACCAGCGCCAGCAGGACTTCCTCGATGCCGTGACGCACGAGATGAAGACGCCGCTCGCCTCGTTGCGGCTCTTCGTCGATACGCTCCGTCGGCACGCTCCGGCCCCCGAGCGACGTCGCGAGTTTCTCGACCGCATGGGGGAGGATCTCGATCGGATCGACCGCACGGTCGAGCAGGTTCTCGCCGCCGCACGCAGCGATGCGCGCGCGTCGTCGGGGCGCGCCGCGCGCGCCGAGCTTCCGACGCTCCTCGAAAGCTGCATCGACGAGATCCGCTCGAGGCATCGGCTTCCCGAGGCCGCGGTCCGGCTCGATGCGCGACCGGGCCTTCGCGTCCGCGGCGACGCCGACGAGCTCGGCCTCGTGTTCCGGAACCTTCTCGAGAACGCGGTCAAGTACTCCGAGGGGCCGGTCGACGTGCGCGTCGCCGTTCGCGGTCCCGAAGACGGTCGCGTCTCGGTCG
>CAJPFO010000282.1 GCA_905339255.1 Myxococcaceae bacterium | reverse complement strand
TCTCGGACCTCTCCGACACGATCGTGCGACAGGCGCTCGAGAGGATCGAAGCGATCGCCTGGGAGGTCATCCCGCAGCTCGCCGAGCAGCTCGTTCGCGAGGAGATCCGGCGCATGAAGGGGGAGTGAAGCTCGCCGTCGGCTGGCTTGAGTCCCTTCCCGGCCGTATTCTCGCAAGTGATGTCTGCTCCCCCGTCGCTGCCCAAGCGTTTCGAGGCTGCTCCCGCCGAGGCCCGCTGGTACCGCGAGTGGCTCGCCCGAGGCGTCTTCCACGCCGCCGCGGACGACCCGCGACCGCCCTATTCGATCGTGATCCCGCCCCCGAACGTGACGGGATCACTCCATCTGGGCCACGCCCTCAACAACACGCTGCAGGACCTGCTGTGCCGGCACGAGCGGCTCCGCGGCAGGAACGTCCTCTGGATGCCCGGGACGGACCACGCCGGGATCTCGACGCAAGTGGTCGTCGAACGCGAGCTCAAGAAGGAGGGCAAGACCCGCCAGGATCTCGGACGCGAAGCATTCGTAAACCGCGTCTGGGAGTGGAAGGCCCGCTACGGAGCGCGAATCGTCGCGCAGCTCCAGGCGCTCGGGGCATCCTGCGACTGGGAGCGCGAGCGGTTCACGATGGATCCGGGGCTCTCGCGAGCGGTTCGCGAGGTCTTCGTGCGTCTGTACCACGAGGGGCTCATCTACCGATCCGAGTACCTCGTGAGCTGGTGTCCGCGCTGTGCGACCGTGCTCTCGGACCTCGAGAGCCCTTTCCAGCCCGTCGCCGGGAAGCTCTACCGGATCCGCTATCCGCTCGCGGACGGCGACGGCGCGATCGAGGTCGAGACCACCCGCCCCGAGACGCTTCTCGGCGATACGGCGGTGGCGGTGCATCCCGACGACGCTCGCTTCCGGCATCTCGTCGGCCGACACGTGCGGCTTCCGCTTCTCGGGCGCGAGATCCCGGTCGTCGCGGACCGCTTCGTCGATCCCGAGTTCGGCACGGGAGCCGTCAAGGTCACGCCGGCGCACGACCCGAACGACTTCGAATGCGGGCGGCGTCTCGGGCTCCCCTCGATCAACGTGATGAATCCCGACGCCACGCTCAACGCCAACGCCGGCCCCTACGAAGGGCTCGACGTCGCGCAGGCGCGAAAGGCCGTCGTCGAGGACCTCGACCGCGGCGGCCTTCTCGCGGGCGTGAAGGACCACGAGCACGAGGTTCCGCATTGCGATCGCTGCGAGACGCTCGTCCAGCCGCTGCTCTCGGAGCAGTGGTTCATGCGGATGAAGCCGCTCGCCGAGCCCGCGCTCGCCGCCGTCCGCGAGGGCCGGGTCCGCTTCCATCCGAAGAGCTGGGAGAACACCTACTACCACTGGATGGAGAACATCCGAGACTGGGCGATCTCCCGTCAGCTCTGGTGGGGGCATCGGATCCCCGCCTGGCGCTGCGGCGCGTGCTCCGAGTGGACCGTCGTCGCGGACGATCCCGAGCGCTGCGCGCACTGCGGTTCGAGCGATCTCGCGCAGGAAACGGACGTCCTCGACACCTGGTTCTCGAGCGCGCTCTGGCCCTTCTCGACGATGGGCTGGCCCGACGACACACCGGAGCTCCGGCGCTTCTATCCGACGAACGTCCTCTCGACCGCTTTCGACATCATCTTCTTCTGGGTCGCCCGGATGATCATGATGGGCCTCCACTTCATGGGCGAAGTGCCCTTCCGAGAGGTCTACATCCACCCCCTCGTCCGGGACGAGAAGGGGCGGAAGATGTCGAAATCGAAGGGCATCGGTACCGATCCCCTGGACGTGATGGCGATCTACGGCGCCGACGCGATGCGATGGACGCTCGCGTCGCTCGCTGCACAGGGCCGCGACATCCGCTTCGGGATGGAAACCGTCGAGGGCGGACGCGCATTCGTGACGAAGCTCTGGAACGCTGCGCGCTTCGCGCTACTCAACCTGGGCGACCTCGATCCGGCGGCGCCTCGCGAGCCGCGCGGGCTCTACGACCGCTGGATCCGCTCCCGCCTCGACGCGGCGCTCGCCGAGGCGCACGCCGCGCTCGAGGTCTACCGCTTCAACGATGCCGCGAGCGCCCTCTACCAGTTTTGCTGGGGAGAGCTCTGCGATTGGTACATCGAGCTCGCGAAGCCCGCCCTCCAGGCAGCCGATGCGAAGCAGCGCCGCGCAACGCAGCAGACGCTCGTCGAGGTGCTCTCCGGGACGCTCGTCGGGCTGCATCCGTTCATGCCGTTCGTGACGGAGGAGATCTTTTACGCGCTGCCGGGCCACGACGGCCGGCTCGTCGTCGAGCATGCGTACCCCGAGCCGGCGAGTGCGCTCGATCCGGTCGAGACGGCAGCGATGGAGACCCTGCTCGCCGTGATCGCGGCCGTGCGTCGGGTGCGGGGAGAACTCGGGCTCCCTCCCTCGCTCGACGTCCACTTGACGCTCCCCACCGCGGCCCGGGCCTTGCTCGGCGATCACCTGGCCTCGATCGCGAGTCTCACCCGGGCGGCCGAAGTCCGTTTCTCCGACGCGGAGCCTCCGGTCGAAGCCGCCGTGACGCTCGCGGGCGGGTTCCGCGTGCAGGTCGAGGTCGGCGACAAGAAACACCTCGGCGAAGAGCGACGACGTCTCGAGAAGGCCCTCGAAATGCTCGAGAAGGACTTGAGCTTCGCATCGAAGAAGCTCGACAATCCAGACTTCATCGCAAGGGCAAAGGAGGCCGTGGTGGCGGCCGAGCGGACCAAGCGGGAAAGGCTCGTCGCGGAACGCGAGGCGCTGCGCGAACGCCTCGAGCGGATCGTGGCGGCGCAAGGATCCAGCGCGTGACGAGCGCCCCGCCCCTTCCTCCGGCCCACGCCTGGCGCCCGCTGGTCGCGCTGGCGCTGGCGGAGGACCTCGGGCCCGGCGACGTGACGACGCCGCTCGTGATCGGCGAAGGCCGCGACGGCGAAGCCGTCGTCGAGGCCCGCGAGCCCCTCGTCGTCTGTGGAATCGCGATCGCCGCAGCCGTCTTCGAGGAGGTCGACGCTTCGCTCACCGTCGCGGCGACGGCCTGCGATGGCGAGCGCGTCGGATCGGGCGCACCGCTGCTCCGGGTGTACGGTTCGCTCCGAAGCCTCCTCGCCGCCGAGCGGACCGCGCTCAACTTCCTCGGCCATCTGTGCGGGATCGCGACCTTCACGCGCCGGTTCGCGGACGCGCTCGCTCCGACCGGTTGCACGCTCGTCGACACCCGGAAGACCCTTCCCGGCCACCGCGGCCTCGAGAAGTACGCCACGCGGGTCGGCGGTGCGCGCAATCACCGGATGGGACTCTTCGACGGCGTCCTGCTCAAGGACAACCACCTCGCCGCCGCGGGCGGCGTCGGCGCAGCCGTGAAGGCCGCACTCGCCGCGGCACCGGCCGGGCTCTGCGTGCAGGTCGAGGTCGAATCCGAGGCCGATGCCGTCGCGGCCGTCGAAGCGGGTGCGCGCTTCTTGCTCCTCGACAACCGCAGCCAGGACGAGCTTCGTGCGATCGTGGCACGGGTCGGGGATCGCGCGCTTCTCGAAGCCTCCGGAGGCGTCACGCTCGACAACGTTCGCGCCATCGCCGCGACCGGCGTCCATCGGGTCTCCGTCGGCGCCCTCACGCATTCCGCCCCCGCGGCCGACGTGGCTCTCGAAATCGTCGGCGGAGCGGCTCCATGAGCGGCGGTGCCCTGGCCGTGCTCGATCAGCTTCGCGAGGCCGGCGCGACGGGCCTCTCGGGAGCCCGGCTCTCCGGCTCGCTCGGCGTGAGCCGGGCGCAGATCTGGAAGCACGTCGAAGCGCTCCGCGCGCGGGGTTATTCGATCGAGGGCGAGCCCGGCGGCGGCTATCGGCTGGTCGGGCTTCCCGACCGGCTCTACCCCGAGCAGATCCACGCCGGGCTCGCGACGCGTTGGCTCGCCCGCGAGATCCACCATTTCGAGGAAACGGATTCGACCAACCGCGTCGCGCTCGAGCTCGCACGCCAGGGGGCCGCGGATGGGACGACCGTCGTGGCCGAGGGCCAGACGGCGGGCCGTGGTAGGCTCGGTCGGAGCTTCTTCTCCCCGCCCCACCTGAACCTCTACACGTCGATCGTGCTCCGACCGCGCCTCGACACCGCAGAGGCGCCGACCTTGATCCTCGCCGCCGGCCTCGCGGTGGCCGAGGCCGTCGCTGCGACCGTCGAGGACGATTCCGCGGTCGAGATCAAGTGGCCGAACGACGTCCTGCTCGGCGGACTCAAGACCTCGGGGATCCTGATGGAACTCGGCGCCGAAGCGACGCGGGTCGCGTTCGGGGTGCTCGGGATCGGGGTCAACCTGAACGTCGACCGCTCGAGCTTTCCGCCCGATTTCAGGAATCTCGCCACGAGCCTCTCCTCGTACGGCCGCCGCGAGATCGACCGCGTCGGCTTCGCGCGGCGGCTCTATCATGGTCTCGAGGAGGTCCTCGATGTCCACGCCGCTCACGGTTTCGCCGCCCTGCGCCCTCGCTTCGAGTCGCGCTTCCGGATGAAGGGCCGCCCGATCCGGGTCCGCGACATGGATGGGGCCGAGACCGCGGGCCGGTGTGCCGGCATCGACTCCGACGGCGCGCTTCTCCTCGAAGAGGACGGCGGGCGGCTCCGGCGGGTGGTCGCGGGTGACGTCACGATCGTGAAGCGTGGCGGGACTCGATCATGAGTCGCACCGTGCTGCTCGCCATCGACGTCGGCAACACCAACGTCACCCTCGGCCTCTTCGATTACGAGGGCGACGCCGGCACGCTTTCGCACCACTGGCGGATCACGACGCGACGCGAGCAGACCTCCGACGAGGTGACGATCGTCCTCCGCGCCCTCTTCGAGCAAGCCGGACGCCGGGTCGACGAGATCAGCGACGGAATCCTCTCGAGCGTCGTCCCTCCGCTCCTGCCGATCTGGGAGCGCGTCTGCCAGAAACTCTTCGAGCGCGAGCCCCTTCTCGTCGGGCCCGGTATCCGCACCGGGATGCCGGTCCGGTACGAGAATCCACGCGAGGTCGGCGCCGACCGCATCGTGAACTCGGTCGCGGCGTACGAGATCTACGGGGGCCCCGTGATCGCGGTCGATTTCGGCACCGCCACGACCTTCGACTGCGTCTCGGCCAACGGCGAGTACCTCGGCGGCGCGATCTTTCCGGGGATCCAGATCGCGATGGACGCGCTGTTCCAGAGAACTGCGCTCCTGCACCGCGTCGAACTCGCGAGGCCCCGCTCCGCGATCGGGAAGACGACCACCGGGGCGCTCCAATCCGGCCTGCTCTTCGGCTACGCGGGGATGGTCGACGCGATGGTCGAGCGGATCCGCGCCGAGCTCGGCCGCGAGGCTCGCGTGATCGCGACGGGGGGGCTCGCGTCGCGCGTCGCGAACGAGACGACGAGCATCGAGCGGGTCGAGCCGTTCCTGACGCTCGAAGGGCTGCGGATCCTCTTCGAGAAGAACCGCGCCGATCGCGGCGACCTTTCGCGAAAGGAGAAGACCCCATGAAGGACGTCCCCGTCCGCGACACGCGAAGCTTCGCCCTGATCGGCCACGCCGGAGATGGAAAGACCTCGCTCGGAGAGGCGTTGCTGCACCGCGCCGGTGCGATTCCGACGCTCGGCCGCGTCGACCAGGGGACGTCGCATCTCTCGTACCTCCCCGAGGAGAAGGAGCGCCACCACACGCTCACCTCGTCGGTGTATGCCTTCGATTGGGCCGGAAAGCACCTGACGCTGGTCGACACCCCGGGCGACCCGAACTTCCTCCCGGACGCCGAGATCACGGTGCCCGCGCTCGACGGCGCGGTGCTCGTCGTCTCCGGGATCGACGGCGCGAAGGTCGGAACCGAACGCATGTGGCGTCACGCGGGCGGCAACGGCATCCCGACGCTCGCCTTCGTGAACGCCCTCGACAAGGAGCGCTCCGATTTCGGCGCGGCGGTCGAGTCGCTGCGCAAGATCGGTGCGAAGCCGGTGCTGCTCGCGCTCCCGATCGGCCGCGAGGCCGAGCTGCGCGGGGTCATCGACCTGCTCGCGATGCGGGCATCCGGGCCGCAGGGCGACGGCCCGCTGCCGAACGAGCTCGCCGAGGCTGCGGCGACCGAACGCGAGCGCCTCGTCGAATCGGTCGCCGAATGCGACGATGGCCTGCTCGAGAAGTACCTCGAGGAAGGCGCCCTCTCCGACGAGGAGGTCCTCCGCGCGCTCTCGAAGGGCGTTCGCGAGCACGCGATCCTGCCGGTCCTCTGCGGTTCCGCAACCGGGCTCGTCGGCGTCGAGCTCTTGCTGCGCTCGGCCGTCGAGCTCCTTCCGTCTCCGGCGGATCGTGCCCCCTGGCCCGCCGAAGACCTCGCCGACGGCAAGGAGCACCCCCTCGCGGCGGACCCGAACGGCCCCTTCGCCGCAGTCGTGCTCAAGACCGTGATCGATCGCTATGCAGGCACCCTCTCCGTGCTGCGAATCGTCTCCGGAACCGCGCGGCCCGACATGACCGTCCTCGATGCCACGACGGGCTCGCGCGAGCGGATCGGGAAGCTCTTCGTGCTGCACGGGGGCGAGCACGTCGAAGTACCCGAGGCCGAGCCGGGTGACGTGATCGCGGTGGCGAAGCTCAAGGACGTCCACACCGGCAACGTGCTCACGGCCGAGAAGGGAGGCGTCCACCTCCACGAGCTCTCGATTCCGAAGGGCGTGATCTCCTACGCGATCCAGCCCAAGGCGAAAGCGGACGAGGACAAGGTCCACACCTCGCTCGGCCGGCTCGTCGAGGAGGATCCGACGCTCCACCTCGGTCGCGACGCGGGGACGGGAGAGTTCCTCCTCACGGGGATGGGCGAGCTCCACATCCGCACCGCGGTCCAGAAGCTCAAGCGGATGTTCGACGTCGAGGTCGAGCTCAAGACACCCAAGGTTCCGTACCGCGAGACGCTCACGCGCCGAGTCGAGAACGTCGAGGGAAAGCTCAAGAAGCAGACCGGCGGAAAGGGCATGTACGCCGTCTGCTACGTGAGCGTCGAGCCGCTTCCGCGCGGAACCGGATTCGAGTTCGTCGACGAGATCGTCGGCGGATCGATCCCCCGGAACCTGATTCCGGCGGTCGAGAAGGGAGTCAACGAGGCCCTCCTCCACGGGACCCTCACGGGCAATCCGGTGGTCGACGTCCGCGTGCGCTGCATCGACGGAAAGCACCATCCGGTCGACTCGAACGAGATGGCGTTCAAGCTGGCGGGGTCGTACGCCTTCAAGGCGGCGTTCGAACAGGCGAAGCCGACGCTCCTCGAGCCGATCATGACGGTCGAGATCGTCGTCCCCGACACTCGTGTCGGCGACGTGATGGGCGACCTCTCGAGCCGGCGCGGGCGAGTCCAGGCCAGCGAGGCGCGCGGGGCGTCGCAGGTGATCCGCGCGCAGGTCCCGATGGCCGAGATGCTCGAGTACGCGAGCGTGCTCACCAGCCTGACGGCCGGCAAGGGCAGCTTCCACCTCGAGTTCTCGCACTACGACGAAGTCCCCGCCGCGCTGCGCGAGAAGATCGTCGCGCAGTCGAAGGCCTCGGTCGGTCACCCGTCTTGAGTCGCGCCGGACGATGAATCGACCGCCCGAGAAGATCCGGCTCGTCCTCTCCCCCGAGGCCGAGCGCTACGTCCGCCGCGACGGGCCCGTCGAGGTGCGGCGGATGGCGGCGCGCGGCGCCCTTCCCTTCGCGCCGATCGACCTCGCGACGGTGCTCTTCGCGCTCACCCACGACCCGGATACCGAGACCCGCGAGCGAGCGGCCGAGAGCCTCGCGGCGCTGCCCGAACCCATCAGCGCCGCCGTGCTCTCGGGCCCGGCGCATGCTGCCGTACTCGCGCATCTGGCGCAGGTGCATCAGAGCAACGCCTCCCTCGTGGAGAGGCTGGCGCTCAACCCGGCAGCCGACGACGCCACCATCGCCTTCCTCGCGACGCTGCCGCA
>CAJPFO010000281.1 GCA_905339255.1 Myxococcaceae bacterium | reverse complement strand
GGCCGGCCACCACCGCGGGGTGGAGCGGGATCAGGAAGCCGGGTCGCGTCGCGAAGCGAAGCCCATCCCGGCGAGCCCTGCGAGGAGCAGCAGCGCGGTCCCTGGCTCGGGAATGATCGCCGGAGCCTGCCACGTCCAGGTCTCGAGCGTGCTCGCGCCGACTGCCGCGGCGATCTCGTCGCCGGCTGCGTCGCCGACGTAGACCCGATAGGTCGCCGAGTAGACCGCTCCCGGCGCGAGGTACGCGAGCGGGACCGCGTAGGTGTTGTGATCCATCTGCGTGTCCCAGCGCCAGCGAGTCGAGCTCCCGGCGGTTCCGAAGATTCCCGCGTAGCCGTTCGCGAGCGGATCGACGTTCGTGCCGTTATCGACGTTCACGCCGTACTTGCCGATCGCGAGGTAGGTTTCGAGCCCCTCCGATTGCGAGACGAGCTCGATCCAGATCCCCGCGCCCACTCCGTAGGCCGCCTCGACGGCGGCCGCGAGCGCAGCGGGCGCTCCGGTTCCCGAGCCGGCCCACCAACCGAGCTGTCGGCTCCAGGCCTTTCCCTGGAGGACCGACCACGGCTTCGTGGGGTCGAAGCTCGCGAACGACGTCGCCGCGAGGTTCGGCTTGCCCATCGCGTCGCTGTCGATCGCGAGCGCGACCGGGTAGGCGGGATACACCCCGCCGCCCGCCGCGGGCATCGTGCTCTGGTCGACGACCTGCAAGTGGTTCGAGCCGTCGAGCGAGACGGTGAGCATCGTCATCGGCATCCACGACGGCGGCGACGAGGTCGCGGCGGCGCTCCCGGCGAAGAGGCTTCCAGAGAGAGCGAGACCGAGCACGAGCCACGAGACGGAAAAGCGATTCATCCTGTTGCTGCTTCGAAACACGACTTCCTCCTGGTGGAAAGCGAAGGACGGCAGACTAGAGAGAGCGCGCTCCGATGCGAGATGGGAAATCGTCGCGCGTCGAATCGCCGCAGGAGCCCTGTCCCGGCTCGTGACGGCAGGTCGCGCGCCGCGTCGATCCGCCTCGCATGTTCGCTTCGATCAGAACTCGAGCGTCACGGCGACGTTGTACGAACGTCCCATTCCCGGAACGGCCACGCCCCACGGAATCGTCGCCGTCGACATCGACGCGCCCTGGCCGAGGTAGGCTCCTCCGAGCGGAAGCGAGTAGAAGCGATCGAGGACGTTCTCGACGGCGAGATCGACCCGGATGGCTCTCCACTCCCAGCTCGCGCGGAGGTTCAGGAGCGAATAGCTCCCGGTCGGGATCTCGTTGCGGACCTGCGAGACGCGCGTCTTCGAAGCGACGACCTGGTACTCGGCCGCCGTCGTCCACGGGCCGATCCGGTGCACCAGGCCGAGCGTCCCGTTGAGCGGCATGATCTGGAAGAGGTCGTCGTCCGTGATGCGGTTCTCGCCGCGCACCCAGCCGAGCAGTAACGTCGCCGTGAGACTTCCGAAGGGATCGAGCTCGCCGACGAGCGCGTGAGCCGAGACGTCGACCCCCCAGAGCTCGGCCGACTGGTTCGTGTACTGAAGAAGCACGAAGCCCTCGGTGCGGGTCACGTTCTGGCGGCTGCACTGTCCGAAGTCGCAGCGCCGGGCGTCGATGTAGTCACCGATCCGGGTTCGGTACGCCGTCGCCTCGATTCCCCAATCGTCGCCGTCCGGATCGTGGAGGTCGATCGTCGCGACGGCGGTATGCGCCACCTCCGCCCTCAGGTCGACGTCGCCGATGTATCCGTTTCCGTCGCCGACGAAGTTGTTCATGAGGGCCGCCATCGCGTTCGTCGACCAGGGGTAGCGCTCGTAGAGGCTCGGCGACCTCGTCTGCCTCGCGAACCCTGCCTCGAGCGTCAGGAACCCGAGGGGCATCCAGCGGACGAGTGCGTTCCAGTCGAGGTTCGTATCGCGCTCGCGGCGATCGAGCGCATTGAACGCCGCGGCATCCTTGCCCCAGATTCCGAGCTTGTCGTTGTAGCCCTGGACGGGGCCGGCATTCGTCACCACGCTCTCCCCGCGCACGCCGACGAGCGTCCACCATTGCGATCCCCAGCGCGCTTCCCACTCGCCGAAGAGGCCGATCCGGTCGCGGACGCCGTCACGGATGTTCCAGAACGTGTCCGGGGCCATCACGCCCTTGTTTCCGACCGGAGGCCACCAATCGTCGAGATCGTAGGTCTGGTACTCGCTTCCGAAGCGGAGGACGTCCGACTCGAAGATCGGGAAGTCGACGCGGATGCGGCCTCCGCGCGTCCGGGCGTCGGCGTCCATCGGCATTCCATAGCCGTAGAAAAAGCGATCGGGCCCCATGTCCATCTCGTGACGCGTGTTCTGCCCGTACCAGGCCGCGTCGACGCTTCCGAAGCCCCACTCGCCCGTGTAACGGAAGCCGAGGGTCTGGTTCTCGTTGGCGGTCATGTCCATTCGCTGGTTCGGAAACCCCTGGAAGCCGACCTGCTGGAGCCCCGCGCTCACGGACACGAGGTGCGTGCCGAGGCGTCCGGCGAGCGTCGCCGAGCGGTTGTGGAGATTGCGGTAGCGGCTCGATCCGACGACGTCCCCGTCGAGATACTCGCCCTGCGGAAGCAGCGAGCCGATCGCGCCCGGTTTGAACGCCTTTCCCGCCGTGTAGTCGTCGGAGTTCGCGTTCGATTCCTGGTACGAGAGGTGGAGCTGGTCGGTCGCGACGGTCCCGTTCGCCTGGTAGCCGTAGGCGTTGCCGTTGCTCCGGAAATTCGCGCCTCCGCCTCCCGAGAGAAGCACCTCGTCGGACGCTTCGGAGAACGCGGGCGGAGCGGATTCGACGCGGATCGTCCCTCCGATGCTGTCGCCTCCGGCACTCACCGGGCTGATTCCGCGGAAAACCGTGATGCTCCCGACCTTCGACGGAGCGATCGTCGAGAGCGCCGGATTCATGTGGTTCGGGCAGGCCGCCATCGGTTGCGCGCCGTCGACCGTGATCTTCACGCGCTCGTCGGCGAGCCCGCGGATCGCGGGAAGGCTCGATGCTCCGCCTGCTCCGTAACGGTTCACGCCGGCGACGCCATCGAGCAGCCGGGTCGAGTCGGCGCTCGTGGCGCGCGCTCCCGCGAGGCCACTTTCGTCGATCGTCTCGGCGCCCGGGGGCGACTCTTCGGTGCGGGGAGCCGTCACCAGCACCGGCGAAAGGGTCGGAAGGTCCGCGTCGGGGGAGGGGGACTCGGGGGCGCGATCGGAGGAGTCGGCCGATTCGTCGCTCGCGATCGGAGCGTCCGATTCGTCGGATGCATCCGGCTCGTCGGCCCGCGAGGCGCTCGCGAAGGCTGCGGCGCCGACCGCCAGGGCGAAGAGGCAAAGCCGCAGGGGTCGGGCGGCCCGACGGGCGGAGAGCAGGATGCTCTTCAAGTCGACTCCGATCGAGGGCGGCTCCGATCCCGTTCGAAGCGCCACCCCGCGACGTCGAGCTTGCGGCCTGCGCTCGGCGCCGAGCGCAGGCCGCAAGAGAAGCTACGCGTCTGCGCGCTGGCGGGTGCACAGGCCGAGAAGGCCGATCCCGAGACTCACGAGAGCCATCGATCCGGGCTCGGGGACCACGAACGTGATCGTCTGGGAAACCGGGTAGCCGCTCATCGTTCCGACGTAGCCGTAGCCGGCGACCGTCGTTCCCGTCATGCAGGTCGCGCCCATCATCCCGCCGTCGGCGCAGTCGGCGTAGGCGAGTTTGTCGATCTGCGCCTGCGTGAGCGGCGCGAGCGGGTTCGGCGTGGGGACGAAGATCCGCACGTAGGCGTTGGCCGGGTTGGCGTTCGGGAAGTCGTAATAGAGGCCGCTTCCGGCGTCTGAGCCGGGGGTCCAGCCATCGCCACCGAACATCGTCGTGAGCGTATTCGTGTTGCCGTTGCGGAAGCTCGTCACGAGCAGGCCGCCGAGGCCGGCGTCGTAGACCGACGAGAGCTGGACCTCGAGAGCGATCCAGCTCGTGTTGCCGGTCATCGACTCGCTCAATGTCCCGCGGAGGTTCGAGACCGTCTGCGTCGCATCGTCGTATTGGAACGATCCCATGAAGATCGTGTCGTAGGGCTGCGTATCCGGTTCGTAGAAAGTCGTGACGACGTCGTAGGTGATGACGGTCGCGCTCGCGGCGGGCGCCGCGAGGATCGAGAGCGCCGCGAACAGGATCGATCGCTTCATGACTGCGGTTCCTTTCCTCGTTTCCGATGCGGGATCGCGGTCGCAACCGGTCCCTGGTGAGCGTGGCCCGCGAACCACGCGAGCGCGTGTTCGCGACCCCTCGTCCGACGCAGCGGGCGCGGGCTCCGTCGGGACGCCGCGAACGCTAGTCGTGCGAGGTCACGAGGGCGCTGCGGCACGGTGTCCTGCGTCGATTCGACGCAGGACGCTCCGGGCGCTCGTTCGCTCGCGATGCGAACGAAGGCCGCCACGAGCGCCATCTGCGAATCCCCCCTTGCTGCGAGCGTCGGGCGCGAAGCCAACCCACTCCAGGCGACGCCTCGAGGCATCCCTGCGCTCGCTCGCATAGGGGGGTGGGTGTGGAGCAGGGGTTGTGGCGGCGGGATGCGACGTTCTTTTGTCGCATCTATCGTAGAAACTAATGACTCGAACATGGGCTTTTCACCACTATCCGAGCGGATCCCGACCCGGCCTGCGCGCTGCGATCGGGCCGCCTTGCGCGGAGTGCTGCCGACTCCCGCTCGGCCTCTGGTAGCGTCCGCGCTCGTCATGCCTCGTACGGATGCCGAGCGAGTGCGGGGGCGGGTCGCGCTCGCCTTCGTCGTCTTCACGATCGCGGCGACCCTCCTCCTGCTCGGCCTTCTCGAGCTCGCTGCCCGCGTTGCGCTGCCCTTCGCGAATCGCCAGGGGACCGACTCGTCGCTCTTGCGGCTCGCTGGCGTCGGCGAGTCCGTCGGCTGGGTCCCGGGCGCACGGGGGACCTCCTTCGACGCCGACTTCGAGATCGACGAGCGCGGCTTCCGGCGCCTCGGTGTCCCTTCCACGGCGCGGGAGAGTCTCGTGTTGCTCGGCGATTCGGTGACGGCGGGGGTCGGGGTCGGCGCGGAGAGGACCTTCGCGGCGCGACTCCAGGAATCGCTCCCCGATCTCCGCGTCGTCGACACGGCCGTGATCGGTTACTCGATCGACGACTACGTGACGGTGCTCCGCGAGCTCGTCGCGAGCGGTGAACCCATCCGTCGGGTGATCGTCTTCGTCTGTCTGAACGACGTGGCCGAACGGATGACCCCGGAGGTCGCCGAGACGCCGCTCGCGCGCGTTCGATTCTGGCTCCGCGACGGCTC